>NZ_JBEXLA010000052.1:0-52342 GCF_040609715.1 Streptomyces sp. NPDC004610
AACGCGACTACATCTTCCACGGCACCCTGGCCACCGCAGCCCTCGTCATCTGGCTCCGCGACCTCGCCAAAGAGCCGTCAGACACGGCCTAGTCGTACTGCTCCTTCAAGGACGACACCACTACGGTGTACGCATGACTGTTGATACAACGTACGCATCCGTGCGGCGGGCGGACGACGCAGACCGGCAGGCGGTGCTGGACGTCCTGACCGAGGCGTTCATGAACGATCCCCTCGCCTGCTGGCTCTTCCCTGACGCACGCCGACGAGGTCGTCTCCAGGCGCACTTCTACCGCCCCTTGCTCACCCATCCGGCCGCCGAGGCATACCTGGCCGGCCGCCGCGAGGGCGCCTCGGTATGGCTGAGCCTGGCCGCAGGCCGGACGCCCTATGAGGAGCACCCGGACGCGCCGGAGGCGGGCGAGGAGACCGTCTTCGGCGAGAACGGCGCGCGGCTGCTCGCCCTGGGCCAGGCGCTCGCCCCACGCCATCCCGCCCGCGAACCGCACCTCTACCTCCCGTGCATGGGGGTGCTCAGCGGGCGGCAGGGCGCCGGACTCGGCTCCGCGATGTTGCGGCACCGGCTGGAGCGAGCCGACGCCGACGGGGTGGCCGTGCATCTGGAGGCGAGTTCGCCTCACAGCCGCGCCCTCTACCGGCGGCACGGATTCGAGGATCTCGGCGAGCCGGTTCGCGTGGCGGACAGCCCGCCCCTGTGGCCGATGTGGCGCCCACCGCACCGCTGACCGCGAACCCGACGCCGCCTTTCCAACGGACAGAGGAGAGAACGTCCATGACAACGAACCGCGACGCCGACCGGCGACCGCCGACCCTGGTGTTCGTCCACGGCACCAACTCCTCGTCGGCCTGGGCTTCGGGCCTGACCGGCGAACTCACCCTGCGCGGGCACCGGTGTGTTGCCGTCGACCTTCCGGGACACGGCCGGGAGGCGTTCTACCCCCGTTCGTACCAGGCCCCGCAGAACCTCGAAGCGCTGGCGACCGAGCCGTCGCCACTCGCCGAGATCACCCTCGACGACTACGTCGAGTACGTCGTGAAGGTGGTGCGCCGCGCCCGCCGCCACGGGCCCGTGATCCTGGTCGGCATGAGCCAGGGCGGCGTCACCCTGAGCCGGGTCGGCAACGCCATCCCTGACCTGCTCGACCGGGTCGTCTACGTCGCCGCCTACTGCTGCGTGGACCTGCCGAACCTGGCCGCCTATCTCGAAACCCCGGAGAACAGCGAGAGCCTGCTCGGCCAGGTGACCGCCGCCATGGTCGCCGACCCGGCGGCCCTCGGGGTGAGCCGGCTCAACTGGCGCTCGGCCGACCCCGCGGTGTTCCACGGCGTCAGGAACGCCCTTGCCGCAGACTTCACCGACGAAGGCGTGAGCCGGCTGCTCGCCACGCTCGAACCGGACGAGACCGCCGGCATTCCCACGGCTGAAGCCCGGGGCGAAGCACACACCTGGGGCCGGATTCCCCGGACCTATGTGCGCTTCACGCTCGACCGGCTGATTCCACTGGAGCTGCAGGACCGATTCATCAAAGAGGCCGACCGCCTCACTCCGGACAACCCGACTGACGTGCGAAGCGTCGCCGCACCCCATGTCGGCCCGCTCCACCGGCCCGAACTGGTGGAGATCTTCTCAGAGCTAGCCAGCCGCTGACCCAGCGCGGCACCCCACTGAGGGGGAGAGGTGACCTGGTGTTCGCTTCCGAACGTGGTCAGGGGGTGGAAGTGAGGAGGTCAGCGGCGATCAGGCCGACCTCCAGGCGCCGGGCCGCTGCCGCGCACAGGGCGTCCGGCATGGTGAGCCCGTGCCCGGCCCGGGAGGCGGTCTCGATCAGCTCCAGGGCGGCGGCGGTGTCCTCGGCGAGTTGAGCGCGGTCCTTGGCCGGGCCGACTACGCGGACCCAGGTGCCGGGACGCGACCGGCCGCCCGCCTCCGGGACCGCCTGGGAACGGGGAGGGTGCGGCGGAGTGTTCGCCCTCGAGGCAAGGAGCCGTCCATGGTTGCCCCGCACCCGCCGAGTCTCTCGCCGGAGCAGCGTCAGCGTCTGGAGCGGGTAGCCGACGAGGTCCGGCTGCGCGCTGCGCTGTACCCGGCGCCCGCCCGGCGCTCCTCCCGGCAGTACCCCGACGGCCGGTCGATGCAGTGGCGCACCGTGCCGGGATGGCGTCGGCGATGAGTGGCCACGGAGGTGAGTTGACGCGAGTCGGTGGACGCAGTTCCCGCACCCTGAGCGGCCTTGAGCCCATGCAAGGATCGGACCATGGACGAAACAGGTTTCTGGACCCTCATCGCGTCGTTCGACTGGGAACGGGCCGGTGATGACGAGGCGGTGCTCGCTCCTGCCTCGCGGGTACTCCAGGGGCTGTCCGCGCGAGAGACCGTTGCGTTCGAGGACCTGCTCGCCGCCAAGCTCTTCGCACTGGATACGCGAGAGCACGCTCGTTGGTGCTACCAGGGAGAGGCGGATCTGGACAACGGCGACGACTACATCTCCGCTGACGACTTCCTGTACGCGCGCTGTGTCGTGGTAGCGAACGGAAGGGAGTTCTACGAGGGGGTTTTCGCGGATCCCTCGCGTTTCCCGACCGGGATGGAATTCGAGTCTCTCCTGTACCTCGCCGGCAATGCGTACGAGGCCCGGACCGGAGCGCCGCACGACCAGCTCACGAGCGTGTCCTGGGAGAGCTTCAGCAACACCGACGGATGGCACCCCACCCGGAGCACGGCGGGGGGACGCTACACCGGACCTGCGATGCCGCCGCTGAACCGCCGGCCTGCATAAAGCCCCTTGCCCAGGGCATGGCCGCTGACCGAGTCAGTGAGAAGCGGCGCCGGCGGGCGTTCCGGCGTGGGCGGAGCGTGGCCTGCGGATTTCCGGGCCGGAAAGTTGTCCACAGATCGCAGCTCGGGGCCCGCCCTTCGCCGTGTTCTGTCCACAGGCCGGGGCTTTTGGGGTTCGGGTCCGCTTCAGGGTGTCAGGTGCCGGGACACATACCCGGAAGGGGCACGGCCGATGGCACAGACGAAGTTCGACCGGCAGGTGGAGCAGACCGTCGAGGTCCTCATGTTCGGTATCGGCAGGTTCCTGGCCGGCCGGTGGACGGGGTGCGGAAGACGAACGAGACGTTCTGGCATCCGGGTACCGGCCCGTCGCTTTCGATCCGTACCGGTACAGGCAGCGCAACACCGTGGAACGCTGCTTCCAGAAGATCAAGACCTGGCGCGGACTCGCCACCCGCTATGACAGGTCCCCAGAAATCTACGAGGCGGGACTCCACCTCAGAGGATCGATCATGTGGCTCAAGCACCTCACCCCAACCACGTGATCCGAACCCCAAACAGCTCCTAGTTCACCAGACTTCTCAGCGCCTTGTCCTCCGGTGTCCCCGGGGCCGCCGTATAGACGAGCAGACTCAGCTCCGTGTCCTGAGGGAAGCGAGTGATCTCGTACGACAGGGTGAGCGAGCCTAGTTCGGGGTGATCGATCCGCTTGAGCCCGTACGCCTTGGTCCGCACCGTGTGCCCGGACCAGTGCTGCCGGAACTCCGGGCTCCCCGCCTTCAGTTCGTTGACCAGCTCCCACAGCTCGGGATCATCGGGAAAGACCCCGGCTGCGATCCGCAACTGCCCCACGACCTCGCGGGCGACCATGTCTCGATCGGGGTAGCGGCTGCCGATCGTGGTGTCGAGCAGGTGAAGCCGCGGCAGATTGCGTTCACGCACAGCCAGCAGGCCGAAGTCCGTGATGAGACCGCACACCGGCCGGTTCCAGGCCAGGACATCCATCCTGTGGCCCATGACGAGCGCCGGGGCACTGATCCAGTCCAGCAGCTGCTGGACGGCCGGGCGCGCCGTGCCGCCTTCGCGGGTTCCCACGGCAGTCCTGTGGGGCCGGGCCAGCCTGAGGAGATGGTCCCGTTCGTCCTGGTCCAGGCGGAGGGCGACCGCCACGGCTCCGAGCACCGCGTCGGAGACGGTGTGATTGCGGCCCTGCTCCAGTCGCACGTAGTAGTCGACGCTCACACCCGCCAGATGTGCCAGTTCTTCCCGTCGCAGGCCGGGCACCCGTCGCTGGCCCGAGCCAGATGCGAAACCGACGTCCTCGGGCCGGATCCTGGCCCGGCGTGAGCGCAGGAAGTTCCCTAATTCTCCGTGATTACTCATGGAGTTCATTCTCCACCTTGGGTCTCGTGGTCCCTGGGTACGCCAGACCACAGGCTGAGTTGAGCACACCGACAGGACGGCCGACCGTGTGAGCATGAGGAGGTGGCCGGGCCAACGCGGCAACGGCAGACGGAGAACGAGTCACTTGCACCTGCCGGCCCCGCAGCGGGCCGCCACCCTCATGGAGAGATTCGCAATGGTGAAACCGGGCAATCCACCTGTCCCTTGCTTCCCAGCGAGTCCTCTTCACACCTCACGTTGATGCTTGGTGAATGAGAAGGAGGGCTCCCGCGGCACCGACTGGCGGTGCAGCGGAGCCTCCCCATGAGGCGACAGCCCTGGAAGGGCGGCCATGACTACTAGCAGAGGCAGTGGATCGTGGCGTGGACGGTGTTGTGGCGGCGCTCCCTCTCTTTGAGGAGGAGGTCTTGGAACGACACCCGGACGGGTCCGCCGACCATGGCGTCCCGTGTTTCCGGGAGTGGTACGGGTGTCGGCGGCGATGCGGTCGATCGGCAGCAGAGCGCAGCCGAGGATGACAAACGCCTCGGCCCGGATCGTCCTCATCGTCTCAGCCAGGGACGGAGTGAGGACGGACAGAGCCTCGGCGGCTTCCCGTACGAGCGGTAGATGGTCGTGATTCCAATGATTCCCCACCGTGGGGCCGATCTGGAAGCGGCCACGGAAGCCGGAGTCGAGGAGAGAGGAAGAAGGAAGTGCGCGCGCAGCGGCAGCGTCCCCAGGACGCGCGGCGGCGCCACTTCGTCGCCGCGTAGCCGCACTGGCCCCGGCCCCGGCCGCGGCTGAACTGGATCGGCAACGCGGCCGCGTGCCATCTCGCCCGACCCCCAACGCTTTTGTCCGGGGCACGGTCGGGGCCTGCCGGACAGCTTCCCGGCATCAGAACCTGAGGCCAGACGGGGCGGGCGCCGGCCTGACAACCCGGCAGTCCCATCCGGTGAACAAGGACACGGACAGGGCAACTCCCTGTCCTCCATGACCAACGACAAGGATACGGACACATGCACACGACTCATTTGGACGCACATCGCCCCGTTCGGAACACCGGCACAAAGAGGATGCCGCGTGGCCTGGCCATCGGCGCGGCCGTCCTCGCGATCACGGGGGCTTCGCTGGGGCCGGCTGCCACCGAGGCGGCTGCCCAGCCGAAAGCACCGAAGACGGGTACGTTCCGCGTCTTCACGAACGAGGTCCAGAAGAAGGAATCAGCGCAGAAGTTCACCAAGAAGGGAACCGGAAAGGTCCAGTACACGCTGACCAAGAAGCAGTGGGACCATGCTGTCGGTGTCAGGCTGATCACCTGCGGCAAGGACTGGAAGTCGCTGACCGCGTGGAAGGACTTCAAGAAGAAGAAGGGCCAGTACTACACCTTCGACAAGACGATCAAGGACGGCACGTGCTTCCGGGTGCAGTCCGGACGTTCTGCGGCCGGAGTGATCGAAGGCAAGGTCAAGTACTAACCCGCCACCCGCTGACGAGGCCCTCCCGGACCCCCTCGCACCACGCCCGGCGGGCGTCTGCCCTGAGCCTGACGCCCGCCAGCCGGGAGGGCACCTCTGGCCTCTTCCGCCAGGGGAGAGGCTGGCTCAGACCTGGCCCCGGCCCGCCCCGGACGCTCGTGCTGTGGGCCGTGAGCCCGGCTGTGAGGAGAACAGAAGATCGAACTTTCGGCCGGTTTTCGCTTTTTCATGCGACTCCGGCCGGATTGTCAGTGCCTGGCTCTACTTTCGACGGGGTAGACCTCTGACGGTGAAGGCGGTGCGTGTTGGCGAACGTCGTCTGGCACAAGCAGTTCGGGATTCTGCTGGAACTGACCTGGGACGACCTGGGGCATCCGGAACTGCCGGACTTGTGGGAGATGGTCTACAAGACGGACCGGTACTTCGGTCAGCTCAACGTGCCCGTCAGGGACAGGGACCTTCAGTGCGGCGGTGTGTGCCGGGACCTGGGCGTGGAAGCCCCCATGCACCTTCGGATGCGCAATGGCCGCCGCGAAGCCGTTCATGAGCGCCGCGAAGACGAAGAACGCCACGCCGTTCCGATGAGCGACGAGTACAAGGCATACCAGGAGCGCATCCTGCGCGCCGCGCTCGAGGGCGGCTTCGGCGGTGACAGCGAGGTCCGCACCCGGGCGGGCCGCACCTGGATCCAGACCGACACCCTGATCGAAGGAGCCGACGGGCGCCGGATCGGCTGGGAAGTCCAGCTGTCCACCATCGACGAGCGCGGCCTGCGCGGCCTGCGCGGTGTGCGCGCCCGCGCCGGCAAGGCCGCCAAGAACGGCATCACTCCGGCCTGGCACACCGACCGCGCCGCCTACGCCCAGCGCAACGACACCCACTGGACGCGCAGCGACAGCCTGCCCGCCCATCTCATCGCCCGTAATGGCGACCTGCGCATCGTCTCCGGCTTCCGCGTCCTCGACTTCTGGCACTGCAACGTCAGCGCCCTCTACCCCTGCCCCGATGGGGTCCGGCGCTGCGGCAAGGCCCACACCACGGCCAAGCCCCGCGACGTCTTTTTCGACGACATGGTCCGCCAGACCGCCGCCGGCACCATCGTGCCGATCCAGTTCCGCGCCGGGAAAACGGTGCACCGCTACTGGGTCACCAGCACCGACCGTGACCGCCTGGACGACCTGAACGGCGACGACTCAGCCCTGCCTCTTGAACGGAACACCGATTCTCCTACCGGCGCCAGCCGCAACCGCCCTACCTGCCGCCCGGCCGCCCACCCACAGACCGTCCACGCCACACAGGACTTGCGCCACATCCCCGGCTTACCGCTCCAGCCGTCCGCGCCGGCCATCGAGACCGCACCCCCGACCACCGTCGAAAACGTGAGCCCCGGCCCCGAGGCGGCCGACAGCGTCGCTGATCTGCCCAGCGAACTGATCACGCTGCAGCAAGCCGCCGACGCCGCCCACTCCAGGCTCCAGCAACTCCACGACCACCACGAGCGGGCCCAGCAGCGCCTGGTCTGGCGCCAGAGCGCAGTGGCAGCACAGGCCGCAGTCACCCACTACGCCCGCACCAAGCGCCTGAACCGGTACGACGTCGAGTCGCGCCTGCGCAGCCTCGTACGCCACATCGCGCGCTGACCGTCCTGGCTGGCGGCTCCGCTGGGGTTCACCGAAGGGACCGCCGCCTCTACTATTCCGGGGCTGACGGCAGGTCCGGCCCTGAGCCCGACCACGGCTGGGCAGCGTGCTGGCGGCCTGCCGTCGGTGAGCTGACACAGACCCGCCCCCAGGGGCCGTGCTTGCCCGCACAGATCAGGAGTGTCCGTTCGACCCCGGTCCGCCGACCGGGCTCCGTACGGTTGTGCCCATTGTCGGCAGCGGTGCGCAGGTTCTTCCGCGGTCCCTCGCCGCCCGGCGTGTCTGTGGTCTGCCGCATCCCGGCTGTAGTCCCTTCCGGGTGTCTGCCGTTCGTCCGCGCGCTGTCCGGCGATCCCGGCCGCGGAGGGCAGATTGATGCGGGCGGTGCGGTACGGAGCATGGTCACCCGTTTCGCGGGGTGGCAGGTTCTGACGGCATGCAAAGGGAGATCCGAGATGACGGACCAGCCGAAGGTGGAGCGCAGCACCTGCCCTGACTGCGAGGCCGGGCCCGGCCGTGACAACGCCTGTATCTCGGCCGTGATGACCGACGGCCGGGTCACCGAGATCTGGCACACAACCGAATGCCCCGCGTACATCCTCCAGCGGATCAACTGGGAGGAGAGCGCCCGCCAGGTGAAGGAACAGGACGCGTGGGCGCAGGGCGTCTTCCCGGCCGCGCACGAGCGCCTGAAGCAGGCCGCCGCCGCGGCCCCGCCGGGCAGCCCCGCCCGGCCGTTCGTCGACGCGCTCAGCGAACTGGTCCAGGCGCAGGCCGACACGACCGGCTTCGTGGACCTGCCCGAGTGGGCGACGATCCTGGAACGCCACTTCCCGCCGGAGCTTCCCGACCCCGGCCCCACTGGGTGAATCCTTCCCGCCGCCCCGGCCGGAGCCCCGGGCCGGATTCGGCGGCGGTCCGCTGCGGAGTCGTCACCGTGCGGCCGGGGGCGCGGTCGATCCGGCAGCCGGCTGCGGGCATGAGCACGGTTGCAGCGCGGGAACGCGCGGAGGTGAAGGGCGGGCCAGTCCGGCGGCGGCGTCCGGCAGACCGGCCCGCCCACCCGAGCGTAGGCCACGCGGGCAGAGCGCTCCTGTCGGCCCCTGCGCTGTGCCCGGCCCGGTCGCTGTCCCGGCGGGGCACGGGCCCCAGCGCGCGGGCGCGGTCCGGTTTCTGCGGGGGTCGGGCTGTGGCTCTGCCCGGTGTCCGGCCGGGGTGTCCCGTGGGCCCGTCCGGGGCCCGGAGAGCTGGGGGGTTGGGGGGTTGGGGGACCGAATTCCCAGGTGGACGGGGACCGGCCGCCCTGCTGGGGGGTTGGGGGGTTGGGGGTCAGCGGAAGATCCGCGGGCCTCCCGGAGCAGTGCGGGGACGTAGCGGGATCGGGGTCCCCACCGCTCCGGTACAGGGGCCGGTCCGGTCCGTGCCGCCCGGATGGGGACCATCTCCTGCGGCATCCCGTGCAGCGCTTCCTGCGGCAACGGTCGCAGCTTCTCCTGCCAGGGTCCTGCCGCGCTCTGTGTGCCGGTACAGGTAACCCCCCTGCTGTACGGGTGCGGTCGGGGAGCGGACAACCCCGCTCTGGGCCGCTTCGCCCGTGTCCCTGGCTGAGGTCGAGGGAGGTCGGGCTGGGCGGCGCGGCGGGGGACCGGGGCGCTCGCGGGTCCTGCGCGTCGGCGCCGCCGCGCGCCGCCGGGTCCGGGTCCGGGGTTCAGGGGGTGTCGGGGTGGCCGGTGTGGTCGAAGCCGTGGAGCAGGGGGGTGAGTTCCTGGGCGCAGCCGCACAGAGTGCACAGCCGTGTCGGCGGTCTCTCGGCGAGGTCCAGGGCCAGGTCCAGGCCGAGCGGCGGCGCGCCCTCCGGGGCTTCGTCGCAGTCCCGGGTGTGCAGGACACCCCTGGCGGGACCGCGGCCGTCCAGTTTCTGCAAGACCCATCCGGTGGGGCGGTGTTCGCCGAGGATCTCCCGGACCACTGTGTGCGGGGTCTGCCGGAGGCGGTCGGTGGGGACCTGGCCGTAGTCGGCGCCGTCGACGGGCCGTACCTGGCCGGGGGCGCGGACCCACACCCGGTACTCCGCCGCCTCCACACCGCCGTCCTCGAGGTCCCGGTACGAGGGCAGGCCCACGAGATACAGCCAGCCCGTCCCGGTCTGCCGCCGCCTCCACAACCGCGCGACGACCTCCTGTTCCGGCTGCCCGAGCAGCGGGTCGGCGGGCAGCACGACCCGTACCGGCACCGGTGCGGGCGCGTCGGCGGAGGGCATGGCCACGCCCCCCACGGTATGTTCGCTCCCCGGGCGGAGAGTGCTGCCCGGGAGGCTTACAAGGGGAGGCCCCGCCGCACCGGCTCCCTGACACCCCGAGGCCGGGCCACACCAGGCACCCGCAGACTGCGGGCTGTGGGCGGTTCGGGAAATCCTCCCGGCCCGCGCGGCGCCGGTGCAGCCTGCTGCCAGTGCGGTCCGTGAGTATCCGGGGATGGACCCTGACGAGCCCAGCGCCGTCTACCGGCTCTACGACGCGTACGGCGTGCTCCTGTACATCGGCCTGACCTGCAACCCGGCCTCCAGGTGGAAGGACCACCGCAAGGAGATGCTCTGGTGGCCCGAGGTGGTCCACAGACACCTCACCTGGTACGGCAGCCGCAGAGAAGCCTGGGACGCCGAACGCGCCGCGATCCGGTCCGAGGGCGCCCGCTACAACAAGGGCTGGTGGCCGGACATGGTGCCGAACCTGCCGCCCGGCGTGGCGCCGCAGCCGCACGGCGCGCGCACCGCCTACCAGTTCCGCGAGACCCGAGTTTCCCACCGAATCCTCTGGTACCACTGGCGCCTCACCCTCCAGGACGTCCTGGAGACACGCAGAGAACAAGCCGGCCGGGAAGACTCGGATCAGACATGGCCTACCTCACAACAGCAGCGATCAACGGCACAACGACCCTAGTCGCCACCGCCGTACCCGTGTGAAAGCCCACAGCAAAACTCCCAGCGCCGCCCAGCGCGTACGCGCAGATCACACGCAGCGACAGTCCGGTGAGGTCCTTCTGCAACGCCACGGGGTGACCGCCGGGACCATTGTCACCCCGTCCAGGCCCTATATCCCCTCCAACGCCTCCGGCCCGCTCGGCCCACTGGTCCGCCAGCGCTGTCGTGAGAGTGCCCGCGGGTGGGAGCCCCGCTACCTGAGACTCCGCCTGCTCTCCGCCGCCGCGCATCTGGTCACCACCACCCGCCGTCGGCACCTGCGATTCGCCCGCCACTGGCCCTGGAGCGACATCATCACCAACGCGATCCAGCGACTCGACGCCCTTCCAAACCTCGGCCGACCAGCTACAACGGCCACCCCTACGACAGCAACGCTCCGACCGGAACCGTGGAACCCGGCGCACGCCCGACACGACAGCCAGGACATCGGCATGCCCTCAGTACGCCGAACAAGCCGAAACGGTCCCCCAGCGAACTGGCGGACCGTCACGAAAGATCGAGGGCTAAGCGCGGTTGCAGGCCGCGATGGCGTGGGCATTGCTGACGTCGCGCGCGATCAGTGTGCTGATGCAAAGTGGCTTGAACACGCCCGACTGGCGGCATGCATAGTACACAACATCACCGATTTCGTAGTTCTTACTTGCCAAGTAGTTGACGCATTGCCTCTGTGTTGCCTGCGCCGGGGCGGCCGTCGCCAGTGGTACGGCTGTCAGCCCAGCGGTCATGGCCAGAGCGACTAGGACACGCTTCGCCTTCATTCTTTTCCCCGTTCCGTCACCAAGGTTTTCACCGTTGAGTTGATGAGGACAGGCAACACGATGGTTGCTTCTTCCGGGAAGTGTCTGAAGCGTCAGCGAAGGGAGCCGTCGGTGTCAGGTTGCATAGTCTGACCCTGGCTGTACTGCTAACTAAGGGCTTGCCGGGAATCAACACGTCGGTTTGATCTTGGTGTTGTCGGGGTTGAGGAACCTGGCGATGTCATCCCGTGTACGGAAGCGGGCTGTTGAGGCGGGGAGGTGGACACCGTGACTCCAGCAAGGGACAGCTCCTGGAGGCCAAGGACAACCTTCAGCGCATGCTGGCGAGCGTCCCGCTCAGCGACGAGGAACGCGCCGCCGTCGACGACGGCCAGGCCGCACTCGACCAGCTGCTGGAGGCGGGTGTCCGGCTACAACGCAGGCAGCCTCGGCACCGAGCCGATGGACCCGGCGCCGCCGGAGGCCCCCCCGGAGCACCCCGTCGTCGTGGGCTCCGGCTGGACCGGCGGGTTCCTCAACGAAGAGGCGTACCAGTGGGTGCGCTGGGTGGAAACCCTCTCCGATGAGGAGTGCACCCTGCCGTGGGCGGTCGGCCTCGACCTCAACACCGCGTTCCTCGCCGCCGCCGCCCGCCTGGTCGTCGGCCTCTCCGCCCCGGACCACTTCCACGCCCCGACGTTCAACCCGAAGATCCCCGGCTCCTGGCTGGCCGACCTCAGCCACATCGAGCTGGACCCGCGCCTGCCCAGCTCGTTCACCCCCGACGGCTCCCGCCCGACCGGCCCGGCCTGGTACCAGACGCACACCCTCGCCTACGCCCAGGAGCTCGGCTACGACGTGTACCCGATCGAGGCGTACCTGCGCCGCGAGACCGGTGCGTACCTGGATCCGTGGCACGACCGGCTCAAGAACGCCTACGTCGACACCCTTGCCGACATGGGCGTCACCCGGGACCTGTCCGACACCGAGTTCCTGGCGGCGATGGAGCACCACAAGGAGGAGGACCCGGCGCTGGCCGCCGTCCTCGCGGCGATCAAGGCCACGGTGAAGGGCGGCGTCGGCAAGCTCCGTGAGCGCCCCCAGGGCAAGTCCTACAAGGAGGGCGAGACGTGGCCGGCCCTGTCCCGGCCGACCTGGCGCCCCGACATCCGCGCCGCCGTCATCTCCAAGGCCCGGGTCAACATGCACCGCAAGCTGTCGAACATGGCCAGGATGACCGGCCTTTACCCGCTCGCGGTGCTCTCCGACTGTGTCGTCTACCCCGCCCCGAGCCCGAGCCTGCTGGACTTTCTGCCCTACGCGGAGTCCGGCAAGCCGCAGCCCGGCGCCTTCCGGCTCGGGCCCACGCCTGGTCTGGCGAAGCTGGAGGGCGTCCAGTCGATGCTGTGGGCGGTCGACCTGATGGAGAAGGGCCTCAACCCGGCCCGCCATATCAAGGGCGGCGACGCCGTCCTGGACGAAGGGGAGTAGGGCTGTGGGGGAGATCGAGGACGCCATCGAGCGCGCCGACCGGGAGTCCTTCACCCGCCAGCCGCCGAAGACGCTGAAGGGGCAGATCGGCTACCTGCTCAAGCAGTTGGGCAGCGCGAAGGCCGTCGCGGCGGAGCTCGGAGTCACCGCCGACTCCGTCAACCGCTACCGGCGCGGTGCCCGCAAGCACGCCCGCGCTGACGTCGCCGCGAAGATCGACGACGCGGTACGGCAGCGCTGGCAGCCACAGGTGCGTAGGCGCCGGCAGAAGAAGGCCGCCGCCTCGGGCCGGATCACGGTCGAGACGAGGGCCCGGTTCGGGTACTCCGCCGCCGTCGGCACGACCGACGACGGACGGTTCCGCAGGCTCACCGTGCACCTCCCCTCGACGTACGCGCAGCGTCTGTTCGACGCCCGCGATGCGGGGGCCAGCGACCAGCAGATGCGCGGAATCATCGCCGCAGGATTTAAAGAAGTGTATTTCCAGGACGGCGGCGGTCGCGCTATGGGCCTGTCGGACGTGGAAATCAACGACATTGATTGCCTGGATCTGGACTACTAGATAGGAGCGGAAATCATGACCACGGAATTTCCGCTGATGAGCCGGAGCACGGTACTTGTCACCAAGGCAGCTCGTGGTCACCAGGACCACGGAACGGAGCACGCTGGGGCGGCCCGCCGGGGGTGCGGAGCAGCTCAGGCGGCTGCAGAGCACCCTGCAGCCGTGACAACCGTGATGCGTCGCGCTGCTGGTGACAAGTAGCGTGCCGCATGGTGACAACCACCGTGCTTCGTCCGGCTGAAGCCGCAGCTCAGCGGGCGCCGAAGGTGACAACTATCGTGCCTCAGGACCCCATCGACCGCGACAAGAGGCCGCTGACCGCCGTGTACGGAGAGGCCGTGCGCGTGGCCGACGTCCTAGAGGCTCACCCGGACACTCACCGACTCGGCGTCCAGAACGACATCGTCTTCACCGCAACGGAACATCTTGGGGAACGGTGTGACGCAGGCCAGCCGATGAACCCCCGAGCGCGTCGTCCGGAGTATGGCCCCGCCTCAGTCATGAGCCCGTCGCTCGGCGGGTAGGCCCTCTCGGGGGGGCAAAGTACTGCTGCGGCAAGACAATCGGCCTCTTCCTGTGGCGGGCTTCCAGGGCCCGGGCACGCTGATCGGCAAGGCAGAGGGGTGCGACGTGGGCGAGCCGACGGTGCCGTCCCGGGACTCCCGGCGCGCGGCCGATATCCTGACCATGCACCGGCTGGCCCGCAGGGTGGACGGTCTACAGGCGCTGGTGCGGTGGCTGGCGGGCCGGACGGGGTGCTGGGTCGGTCTCGTGGACCCGGCTGGCGGCATAAGGGCAGCATCTTCCCTGGAGCACGGCTCCGATGTGCTGCCGCTCGTCACCGGCGGTCTGCGTGTGATGCGTGAGCAGGGGCTGCACACGTTCGTCGTGGGCGAGTCCCCGAGCCGCTCGGGCGCGCTGCTGGCCATCGACTTGCCCGGTGACCAGTCCGGTCCCGTCTCGTGCGGACTGGTCCTCGTGGTCGTCGGATCGGATCCTCTCGGGACGGCCGCCCCGGGCGACGCGGGGCCACTGCTCGGGATCTGCTACCGGGCGCAGGAAACCGAGCGGACCCGGCGGCGCGTGGAGATCGCCGACGCGCGCGGACGGGAGACGGTGCTGCATCTGCTGATGTCCGGGAACCTCACGACGGCGCATCAGATCGCGAGCGTCCTCGCACCGAGCCTCCACGATCCGGCCCGGTTCCATGTCGTTGAGTGCGGCGTGGACCGACGGGCCGAGACGATCCGCGTCTGCGCCGAACTCACCGGCGGCCGGGCCTGGATCGTACGGTGCCCCGTCCACTCCGACCACGTGCTCATGATCGCGCCCGCACCTGCGCCCTCCGTCCCCGCCGACGCCCGCCCGCTGGAAGCCGCGCTCGCGGCCGGGATCGAGGGCTGTGTCGTGGGGACCGGCGACGCGCTGGCGCTGCGCGACATGGCCACCGGCTACGAACAGGCGTTCCATGCGCTCGCGGTGGCCCGCGGTCGTCCCGAACGCTGGGCACGGTTCGACGCCACGCTGGGGCTGCCCGTCGTGGTGGGCCGCCAAGGCCGCGCCTGGGCCGACCACCTGCTGACACCTTTGACCGGACATGTCCCCACCCGGGGCACCGGCCTCGACGGCCGTGCGCTGGCCGAGACAGTCCGGTCGTGGCTGGCCTTCTCCTCTGCCGCGACCCGGCACATAAAGATCCACCGCAACACCCTTGCATCGCGCCTCCGCCACGTCGAAGCGCTCCTCGGCCTGGACCTGGACCTCGTGGCTGACCAGGCAAAGCTCGATCTGGCCCTGCGCATCACGGCACTGCCACAGGTGACGGACCACAGGCCGACAGACACGGCGCGACCGGCGCTGACGGCCCCGGCCGGGGACGACTTCGACGCGCTGCTTCACCTGCCGGCCGTACAGGAGTGGGCACTGACACAGCTGCGCCCCATACATGAGGACACGCCCGCTCTGGAGACGACGTTGCGCACCTGGCTGCGCAACGGCACCCGGCTCAGTGCAACGGCGCAGGCGCTCGGGGTGTCCGTGACGGGAACCCGCAAACGACTCATGAGGCTCGAACAGGTCCTGCACCGGTCACTGTTACGCGTTCCGAACGCGCGTCACGACCTCTGGCTGGCCATCGAGATCCTCGATCACGGAAGACCGAGCAGGAACATCTGACACACGACACCATGCATCACACACATCACGACGACACCAAAGGCGGAGCGGGACAAGCTCACCGCTGATCCACGCACAGCCCCGTAGCGCTGGGCGTGACACCGGCTGTGGTCGGCCGTCCAACCGGACGGCCAAGCGAAGTCCACAGAGGCTCCGGGCATCATCACCTGGGGCTGCGTACTGTCGGCAGTCGGCCGACCCTCGATCACGCGCCCCAGAACGAACTGGCGGCGGCGCGTCCGGGCATGGGGAGCGGGCGATCCAACACCGCCGGTGGTCTTCGATGGGCAACTTGACACTCCCGTGTCCCGCCGCCGGAATCTAGAGTTGCCCCGGCGGCCCTGACCCGGCCTCCCCGTTTCACACCAGGAGAAATACCCACGCGCACTGCCGCCATGGACAACTGCATCATCAGTGCGTATTCCGGCGCGGCTCTCCAGGAGAAATCTTTCGGCCGTCCTATTAGTTGCCGTCCGCTGGTCAAAGGACAACCATCATCAAATGGGGGAAACTTGAGAACGAAACGCCGTATCGCCGCGTTAATCGCGTCGACGACACTACTGGTCGCTGGAACGGTCGTAATGGGGGCGGGCACAGCTGCCGCTGTTCCCGATTTCACTGTCAAATTCAGCGGCGTAAGCAACAATGGGAGCTTCACCGTCGCGGTGTACAACAACGGCCGCTACGCAGGGCTGGCCGAGTGGAACGCTGACCACGTAGCCTATTCCCCCGGCGATGCCATGCGGGCAGTGGACAGGCTCGCAGACGGCTGGGGCGTTGAGGCAGTTCTCCAGAGCCCGTATCGCAAGGCCACGACACAGGGCCACGACTCGCCATACATAACCTCTTGGAAGACCGGAGATCTTCCGGAAGGCCAGACGGTGAAAATGCGGATCGGCGTGGTAAAGGGAGACGACTGGTATGTCTCTTCGTACTACGCTGGTCACGCGTAAGCGGTTCCTTGGCAGATGACTCGCTCCGCCTGCCAGCCAGCGCCGCGAGCCGATTCGGCGAGATCTGAGACACCGATAGGAGACGGTGCCGAACGAAGACTCTCAGGGCAGAGGACAGGGAGGCGTGCCTTGGTTGGCGGTCCCCCGGTCGGCTCCCAGCCGAAGGCGACGTCTGAGTGGTACGACCAGATGCGTCGACAGCCGCAGGTCCCCGGTGTCGGCCAGCACGGGCAGACCCGCTAAGACATCGGCCGGCACTTCGACGTCGGCGGCAACCAGGCCGCGGGCCGCCGTACGCCAGCTGATCGCCGAAGGGCTGCTCGTGGGTCCGCGCGGACAGTACGTCAACGCGTTCAGCCCCGAGCAGCAGCGCTGGCGCGTGAAGCAGTTGCGCGTGCGCGCCAGCCAGCTGCGCCGCGAGGCCCTCGAACTGATGAGGACCGCCCGGGAGATCTAGCAGGAGCTGCCCACCGGCGGCGACGCCCAGGAGACGTAGCCGCGCCCCGGCCCGGGTTCCGGGGCGGGTGTAACGTACCTGGTGTCACATCAGCCTCAGCCTGTGAGGTCTATCAGGCTCACGGGGCGATTCCCCAGGTAGACGCGATGAACTATGAGGCTGTGAGGTCCTGAGGCTGAGCTGGCGCCGGTGCTCCCGCCCGCCCCTGGTGCCGCCCGCCGACCCGGAGGACGGTGTGCGGGCTCATCGCCCGATGAGCCCCTTTGAGCGGTAGCCGGTAAGGAAGCGGTCCGGCAGACGATCCCTTTCCGCCGTGGAGCTTGACCACGACCCTAGCGCGGCTGACCGGGCAGGGGCCCCGGATGGCCGGTGCGGCGGTCGTCGGCCACGGAGAGGACCGGCGGGCGGTGACCGTGCTGCCCAAGCCGCGGTGAGCACGCCGCAGCCCGGGGGTGAACTGCCGCTTCCAATGTTCTGGCGATGCGCCCTCACTGCGGCCCCGGCATCCGGGGGAGGGTGACGGGTTCCGGCCTGTCAGTGCTCCGTCTGGGCGCCGGTCCCGGCGGAAACGGTGCCCCGATCGCGCCGGTGTCCCAGGGCATGCCCGCGGCAGCGAGGGCGGTCTGCCGTTCGGTACCCGCCCCGGTGCTCGACGTCCATACGCACAGCTTTGATGGCAAGGGCTCCGCCTTGCCGTCGGTTGTGATCTGTCCGCTGATCCCGATGCCACCTGGCTGTTCGAGGCGGTGCGGTGGTGCGGGGTGGGTCCACGTGACTTTGTCCGGGGGCACCAAGGGCGGCTGCCGGACAATGCTCCGTCGCGAAAGCTGCTGGTCGTGAGGTGATTCGCCGACCGGTTCACGGTCGGTGCCGTTCGCCGGTCCACGGGTTGGCCCATGGACCGGCATTCCCAGGAAGGACGCTGAATGGCTTCCGGGTTCAAGCAGGCCGCCCTGTCCGCTGTGGCTGCGGCGACGCTGCTGACAGGAACGTCGGAGACCGTCGGCGCGGCCACCCCTCAGGCCGCGCCGGCTGCGGCGCGGGCCAAGTGCGGTGCTCCGGAGATCAAGGTCTGGTACGACCGCGATCAGTACGGCTCCTACCTCAAGGCGTGGTTCAAGACCGCGTCCAGCTGTCCCAGGAACCGGCCCGTTGCCGCCATGGTCGGGGAGATCCTTTGCCTGGCCGGGCCGAAGAAGGGAAAACTGGTCTACAAGATCAACACGGCCGGTAAGACCCCGCTGGCGACCGACATGCGCACTCTGCCGCGCAAGAACCAGTGCTCGCGGTTCAAGGCCTTCGGCGTGCTCGCCTTCCGCGGTACCGCCATTGAGTTCGCCGACGAGTGGCTGTGGAGCCATGGCAACTACCCCGCATGAGACCAGCCGCGCCGGTGAGTTCCGGCGTGCCTTCGCAGATGAGGAACACATGATGCGTCACACCGCCCGCTCCGCGTACTGGACCGCTGCCCTGGCCGGCTCCCTCGCCCTGGCCGTCCTCGGCCCGGCACCCACGGCCGCTGCTGACGGCCCGGTGTACCTCGGCAAGGTCACCAAGCAACTGCAGTCTTTCGCTGCGGTGAAGACCACTGTCGTTGACAAGCAGTACCGGGGCGTCAGCCTGCCCGACTACCGGACGCACTTGATCTCGGTCAAGGTGTCCGGCGCCTGCCCGAAGTGGCGTGTACGTGCCGCCGTCGAGCGGCCCGGGGGCGGCAGCCCGGTCACGGTGACGAAGTCCAAGAGCGGCTGCGGCACCGTTCACCTGACACTGTCCGGCGGGATGCGCAAGGCCGTCTCCCTGTCGATGTACATCACCGGCGGCGGCACGTTCGGCGTGACGATTCCGCCCGTGCGCTAGTCGGCCGAGGCTGCACCCCCTGGGGAACCCGGGGGTGCAGTGCTCCGTTGTCGTGTGCCGGTTCTCGGCCGTGAGTTGTCCGGAATCCGGCGGATCAGCCGACGCCCGCAGGCGTCGCTAGGGGAGACCAGGGGCTCGCGCGTGCGGCCCGATGGGTGTGGTGGAAGGGGAGATCACGGATGGGGCGGCGGGAGAGTGTGCTGGATCCGGAGGAGGGTCCGGTCCAGGGTTTCGCGTACGGGTTACGGGAGCTGCGCCGGCAGGCGGGCGGTATCACCTACCGGGCGATGGCCCGGGTGACGCCGTACTCGTCGACGACGCTGGCGGATGCCGCCGGGGGAGAGCGGCTGCCGTCGCTGGAGGTCGCCCTGGCCTACGCGGCGGCGTGCGGCGGTGACGTCGAGGAGTGGCGGCGGCGGTGGGAGGAGACGGCGGCCCTCGTGCAGGCGCTGCCGGTACCGGAGGACGGGGCACGGCCGCCGTACTGCGGTCTGAACCGGTTCCAGCCGGAGGACCACGGCCGGTTCTTCGGCCGCGGCCGGCTGACCGCCGACCTGCTCGCCCTGGTCGGCACCGCACGGCTGGCGGTGCTGGTCGGGGCCTCCGGCAGCGGCAAGTCGTCACTGCTGCGCGCCGGTCTGGTACCGGCACTGCGGGGCGAGGGCCCGACACCAGCGCCGTTCCGGCCGGCGGCCGTGCGGATCCTCACTCCGGGGCGGAGCCCGGCACGCACCCACCGGCCCCTGTTCACCCCGTCCGGGCAGGGCGGCGACACGGTCGTCATCGTGGACCAGTTCGAGGAGACCTTCACCCTCTGCCAGGACACGAGGGAACGGGCGGAGTTCATCGCACTGCTGCTCACGGCGCGCGACCCCGCGGCGCGCCTGCGGGTGGTCATCGCTGTCCGCGCGGATTTCTTCGGGCGTCTCGCCGCCCACCGGGACCTCACCGACGCGCTGGGATCGGCCACTCTGCTGGTGGGGCGGATGACGCCGGAGGAACTCCGTGAGGCCATCGTCCGGCCCGCAGCGTCGGCCGGCCTGACCGTCGAACGCGCCCTGACCGCACGCCTGGTGGAGGAGACCGCCGGCGAGGAGGGCGGTCTGCCGCTGCTGTCCCATGTGCTGCTGGAGACCTGGCGGCGCCGCCAGGGCCGCATGCTGACCCTGGCCGCCTACGAGGCGGCGGGCGGCCTGCACGGCGCCGTCGCACAGAGCGCCGAGGCCCTCTACACCCGCCTCCCCGACGACCGGCGCACGGCCGTGCGGCGGACCCTGCTGCGGCTGATCGCCCCCGGCGAGGGCACACCCGACACCCGCCGCCCCGCCGGCCGCACCGAACTCGGCGCCGACACACCCGGCACCCCCACCGCCGAGGTCCTGGAGGAATTGGCCCGCGCCCGGCTGACCACCCTCGACGACGACACCGTCCACCTCGCCCACGAAGCACTCATCACCGCCTGGCCCCGGCTGCACGACTGGATCGAGACCGACCGCCACCGGCTGCGCCTGCACCGCCAGCTCACCGAGGCCGCCGCCGGCTGGGAACGCCTGGGCCGCGACTCCGGAGCCCTCTACCGCGGCGTACGCCTCGCCGAGGCCGACGAGGCGTTCGGCCCGCCCGAACGGGCCGCGGACCTCACCCCGGCCGAACGCACCTTCCTCACCACCAGCCGCACAGGCATACGCAGAGAACGCCGCCGCCTGCGCCAGACCCTCGCCGTCATCTGCGTGGTCACATCCCTGGCCGGCCTCGCCTTCTGGCAGCGCTCCACCGCCGTCGACCGCGAGAACGAAGCCCAGACCGCACGCCGGACGGTCCAGTCCCTGCAACTCGCCGTCCAGTCCGAAGCACTGCGCGACAAAGACCCCGACCTCGCCGCGCTGCTCGCGGTGCACGCCTACCGGGCCCACCCCACGCCGGAGGCGGCGGACAGCCTGCACTGGGCGGCGTCCCTGCCCACCCGGAAGCGCCTGACCGGATACGACGACATGACGCATACGGTGGCGTTCAGCCCGGACGGCCGCACGCTGGCCGTCGGCGGCCCCGCCGGATCGGTGCGGCGGTGGGACACCCGCACCGGAAACGAACTCAAGCCCTTTACCAGGCATGGCAGCGGCGATGTCTCGGTGGTGGCGTTCAGTCCGGACGGCCGCACATTCGCCATCGCCACAGCCGATGAGGTGCGGTTGGCAGACGCGGACACCGGACGCACTCGACACACGATCAGTCTCCCCAGCTATCGGCTGACGGCGATGGTGTTCAGTCCGGATGGCCGCACGCTGGTCACCGGCGGATTCCTTGGGGAGTTGAAACTGTGGGATGCCCGGACTGGCCGTCTGCGGAACACTTTTCCTGGTGAATTGAGTGTGCGATCGGTGGCGTTCAGCCCAGATAGCCACACATTCACCACTGACAGACTCCGCGGAGTAACACTGTGGGACGCCCGGTCCGGCGGCCTGCGCGAGACCCTTCCGGCTGCTTCCGAAACGCAATCGATTGCCTCAGGTGCGCACGTGGCGGCGTTCAGTCCGGACGGCCGCACACTCGCCACCGGTGGGGAGGGCGGGGTGAAACTGCGGGATATCGGGTCCGGCCGCCTGCACGAGACCCTCCCGGCTGACCCACAGGTGCGCGCGCTGGCGTTCAGTCCGGACGGCCGCACACTCGCAACCGGCGGGGACGAAGGAACCGTGCAGTTGTGGGACGCGCGTACCGGCGAGCTCCGGGACACCATCCCCGGGCCGGGCCGGGTGAACGCGCTGGCGTTCAGTCCGGACGGCGGCACTCTCGCCACCGGCGGTGGTACCCCTTCCACCGGCAGAGGCATCTTCTCCACCGACGCAAATGATACGTATGTACGGTTATGGGATCTGGAGGCGGACCGGGTGCGGGAGGACTTCTCCCCTGGCCCCGGCGGACCGGTGACGTCGCTGGCGTTCAGTCCGGACGGCCGTACTCTGGCCACCGGTATGAATCCGGGGCCGCTGAGGCTGTGGGATGTGACGGCGGGCCGTACCACGGACGTCCTGGCCAGGGAGCCCGGGCCGATATTGACGGTGGCGTTCGACCCTGAGGGCCGCACCCTTGCCACGGGCAGCGGAAGCGAGAACGACAGCATCCGGCACGCGACGCTGTGGGACCTGGAGAATGGCAACACTCCGCGCCCCTTCACTCCCCGGGGCTACAACGCTGTGCCGTCACTCGCGTTCAGTCCCGATGGTCGCACCCTGGCCACGGGGGACGTCGCCGGGCCGGTCTATCTGTGGGATCCGGACACGGGGAGTCTGCGCCATCAGCTGGACGGCGCAGGCGAACTGCGGTCGCTCGCGTTCAGCCCAGACGGCGGGACGCTGGCCGCCGGGACCTTGTACGGCGCCACGAAGTTGTGGGACGTGGAGAGCGGCCGGCTCATCCGCACGCTCGCCGACGAAGAGGAGGGCGCGCTGTCGGTCGCCTTCAGTCCGGACGGTCGCACTCTGGCCACCGGAGGTGCCGACCACCTGGTGCGTTTGTGGGACGTGAGGACCGGCCGCGTCCTGCGCACGCTCAAGGGCCATACCGCGGACGTGGAGTCCGTAGCGTTCAGCCCTGATGGCCGGACCCTGGCCACTGGAGACGGCGATGGCACGGTACGGCTGTGGGACATGACGAGCGGTCGGCCGCGGAAGGTCATCGGCAGTCTCGTGGAGAGCGTTATGTCGCTGGCGTACAGTCCCGACGGCCGGACCCTGGCCAGTGGCGGCGGCGAGGGCTCGGTCCGGCTGTGGGACGCGGCGGGCGGCGAGCCCCGGGGCTCGCTCATCGGCCACACCGACACCGTGGGAGGCTGGCGTTCAGCCCGGACGGCCGCACCCTGGCCACCGGCAGTTCCGACGGGACCGCACGACTGTGGGACATCCGCCTGCGCGAGCCGGCGGCAGCGATCAGCAGGATCTGCGAAGCCGTCGGCCGTGACCTCACCCGGGACGAACGCGCCACCTACCTGCCAGGGCAGCCCGTCAACCGCGCGTGCCCATGAGGACGGACCGTCACGCGGACCTTGCCCACGTGGCGCGGGAGCGGACAAGGCGCTGGATGTTCGCGAGGTTCGGTGTGACGTCAGCCGCAGGTACTCAGTGCTGCGGCTGACGTCACACCGGCAGCGAGCAGGCTCGATCACGACGAACGGGCCCTGACTCCAGTCCGGACCACCAGAGGCCTGGAGGAGAACGCTGTTCCGGCCCGCAGGGTGCCGGACGGCCCGTGTTCCTGGTGGTCGTCGGCGTACGGACGACGAGGGTGGTGGCGAGAAGCGGCGGGTGCCCCGAGGAGATGATCCCCGGGGCACCCGCCGTCCTGCTGCCAGGCACCGCCAGCGTACGTGTCCAGGGTCTGCGCCCACGTCAGCCCGAGCCCGGCCAGCCGGGCGGGTTGCTCCACGCAGTTGCAGGGCACCGTCCGCTGCATCCGTCTCGTACGGGCCCTCTACACCCGCTTGGACCGCCTCAGGGATTCTTTCCCGCCGTCCCGTAGCCCGGCCCCCGCGCTGCTGGCGTCCGCCCGCCGACTGCGCCAGTCTCCCTCCGCTGCCCCCGGCAGGGGGCGGTATCCCCTATGTGGTGGATGTGTTCCCGATGGGCGGTGTGCGGTGCTCCGGGTGTGCCATGATCGCGCCGTGAGGAAGATCATTCCCCTGTCGGTCACCGCTCTGGCCGCCGCCGTCCTCCTGTCCGGGACAACCCCGCCCGCATGGGCCGTGCCCGCTCCCGCTCAGCAGGATCCCTTCGACAAGCGGGTCCGCTGCACGACCACCGACAAGGACGGACGAAAGATCGTCACCCGGAACGGGAACTCCGCACTGGGCTGGAACCACTTCACCCACCGGCACAACATCAAGAAGTGCGCGATCCTCCACGGGGCCCTCAAGGACAAGGCCGACCGCAACGACGGGCAGGGACGCCTGGAGTACGACGGGGTCGCGGTCAAAGACGGACGCATGGTCAGGTTCGTGGTGATCGTCCAGTACACCCGCAAGACCAAGGACAAGAGGCACGACGCCGGGGAGAGGCAGAAGATCGGTGTCGTCAACGCCTTCTGCCGCAACCAGCCGAACAACAAGTGCCCCGCGTGGATGAACCAGTGACCGGCCCCGAAGACCCCAGGGATCCGGAAGACCGTGAGCAGCAGGCGTCCGTCACCCGCCTGCTGCTCTACTACCTCAACGGGCCCCTCGCCGAAGGGTGGCGTCTGCGCGGAGTCCTCCCCGCCCCCGGCGCCGTCCGCATCGCCGTCCTCGCCGAGGGCGACGGCAGCGACGGGGGCGAAGGGGAGGCCGTCACCTTCCTCTACGAGTTCCCCCACGACACCGTCGCCCCGTACTACATCCCCGGCATCCTGCGCACCGTCCTGACCGGCACCCGCTTCTACAGCAGCAGTGAGGTCGGTGAGGTGATGGGGATGACCCTGATCCGCCTGCGCCCCGGGGAGATCACCCCCGACCCGGAACCCGAGGCCGGTCTCGCGCTGACCGTCCTGCGGTCCCTGTCCGAGCCCGGCGACGACGAACACCCCTTCCTCGTCGGCTTCCTGATCCTCGACCCCACCCGGATGCGCCTGTACGTGCAGCGCCCCGACGGTCCGGGCATCGCCGGCGCCGACATCCGCTTCACCGACGCGTCCACGGCGCTGATCGGATCGGTCCCGAGCCTGCTGGGGGAGAAGCAGTACCGGCGGCCGTCACCCGGCGACCCGCACTGCGACTACGTCGTGGACCTGACCGGCTGGTAGCACCGGCCCCGCTCCTCCGGGCCAGCCGACAGTTCCGGGAGGACTGGCGCACCCGGAGGGGAGAGGACAGGAAGAACGCCGCCTCCCCCACGGAGCGGCGGCCGTCAGCGCTTCGTCTGGGCCTCGGGGGTGGCGCCCCTGGGCCGGGGCAGTTCCTGTCGCCCGGTATCACACCTGTGCGGGATGGACCTGGTCCCCCGCAGCAGCGCGTGCCCGGACCACGGGAAGCCGGACCTCACGCGAGGGCGTCCCAATGTGCGACGTACAAGCGCGGCTCACTGTCAGACCCTCTCCGTACGCTTGATGTGAGACACCTGAGACAGGTGCGCAACGCGGCCCGTCGCATCAGATCCCACGACTTCGGCAAGTTCTCGAACGTACACGCCGGGGGTTTGAAACGGAGCCTGGAGCAGGCCGCGCGGCGCAACCTCTCGGGTGCTGACCCAATCCGAAAGCGGCACACATGGAGGCGTGTTGACCTACACCGGGGCGATCGAGAGCAGCGCCTACCTGGAACAACTGCTGATGTGGGTGGACGCCCACCACCAACAGCGCCCGGCCGAATTCGTCGACGTGACCCGGTTCGTCGAAGAACGCCAGCTCGAAGACGAGGATCCCACCGTCCTTGCTCTCCAACTTGAGCAGTACGGCCTGGTGAGAATCGCCCGCAGCATGACCGGAGCCACCGACGTCCACCTCGCCGACCAAGGCGTCGTCGCCGTACAGCAGCTGAAGAAACTTCAAAAGGACCGAGCCGCCAGGCTGCGCCACACGATGGACGCCTTCCTGCGATGGCTCTACGACACCGCCGGCGATCAGACGCCCATCAACCCGACCCTGTTCCTCGCAACGCCCGGCTCGTACTTCGCCGGAGCCGAGATCACCGGCACAGAACTTCACCAAGCGCTCGCCTACATGACAGAGCACGATCTCATCGAAGCCATCGACACTGACCCCACCACGGCCGCCATCACACCCCGGGGCGTCAGCTGCGCTCTGGCAGGAGGAAGCGTGCAAGACCACATCAGCCAGCCGAAACCCGGCGACAACATCACCTTCCACATCGGCGAGAACACCGGAAACATCGCCGCCAACAGCCGCGACTTCACCATGAACGCCACGAGCAACAAGGACGGGATCGACCTTGCGGCGGTCGTCATGCTCGCCCGCGCCCTGCGCCAGGCCGCACCCATCCTGGAACTGCCGGAAGACGACGTCAACGAGTTCACCGACCTCGCCACGCGTATCGAGAACGAGGCCGCCAGTGGCTCTCCCGACCCCGGAAAGCTCCAGCGCTGGGGTGCCAACGTCATCGCCATCCTCAACTCGCCTGTCGTCAGCGGCGCGCTGGGAAGCGTCCTCGCCGCGTACACGGGGACTGTCCTACCGGGCCTTCCCCCAGCCTGACATCCCGATCCCACGCGGGCCCCAGAAGCTTCCCTAGGCCTGGCCTGTCCCGTTTCATCACGATGCCGCCACCCACTCCAGCACCAGCGGGTGGAGGGAGCGGGTCCGATGGCGGTTCCACGACGAGCCGATAGCTCCCCATTCACCGGGACCGCCTGTGCGGTGACCGCCGACGTACGCAGGCACGCCGCCGTACTACCCAAGGGCGACGGTCGCGGCGCCCTCGCTGAAGTCGGCCTCCGTCACGCCGACGGTCGCATGTCCGCCCCGCTCGAAGGCACCGTCCGCTGCGCCTAGAACCGCGGCCGCATCGTACGGGCCCTCTACACACAGCTGGGCCCGCTTCACAGAACCTGCCCGGCCGCCACAGAGCACCAGGGGACCGCGCCCGGCCCGGCGCGCCCGATGGACCTGTGCGCACCTGCGGCGAGTGTGGTGTTGCCTGTGCCTACTCCGGCCGTTCGGGCCCCAGGTAGCGCACGGGCGGGCTGTGTTCGGCCAGGCGCATGACCACGGTTGCGTGCCCGTGTTCGGCGAGTGCGCGCTGTGCCTCACTCATGTTCAGGATCTTGTTCATGGTGTAGGTCTCGGTGCAGGGCCCGAGGTCGATCTGGTGCTCGCCGAAAGTGAAGATCATGGATTCGTATCCGGCGGTGAGACGGAACGTCCCGCCGCAGGTGTCGGTGAGCTGGTTGAGGCCCTCGGCGCTGATCACGTCTGCGGACATGGTCTCGCCCCGCATCACGATCTTCTCCCCGTCGAGCAGCGCGAGGGCTTCCCTGACTTCGCGCACGTCCCGCCAGGTGAAGTCGTCGGGGACGGGGAAGAAGTGTCCGGTCGTGCTCTGCAGCCGCGCGAGATCGGTGAAGGCATCGGCCCATCTCTGGGCTTCGCCCGCCTTCCAGCCCTGCGGTGTCATGCCGGGGGTGATCGGCGCGCGCATCTGGCCGGTGGAACCTCCGGCGAAGACGAACGTCATGACGCGGCCAGGGACGCTAGCGGCGATCAGCCGCAGCAGCGGCACCATGGCCGTCGGCATCGCGGCTTCGGGCGGCTCGAAGGAGAACTTCAGCTGTGCGGAGGGATCGCGATGGCTGAAGCGCAGACGTACACGCATCACACCGGTCGGATCGCTGCCATGGAGGGTGCCGCCGTCCATGCCCAGGACCCGGTGCGTGAAGGCCACGGGAAGGGAGGTTACTGGTACGCCGGAGAACTGCTGGACCGCAACCTGTCCGCGTAGCGGCGGCGTCACCTCCTGCCGAGGCGAGGTGATGCGCAGCCCGCCGAGCCTGCCCCGTTCGAGTGCGAGCCCGGCGGGCCCAGACAGGCTGGCTTCGGCGAGGTTGTCCGCCGTCAGCTCTACCTCGCCGCCGAAGCGCAGGGTCTCCTCATATCGCGCCCGCCGCTCGGTCTCCTGCGGGTCACCGGCGGCGAAGCGGATACGGCCGATGACGCGGATTGCCGCCTGCCCGTCGAGGTCGGGCCCCTTCGGCGTCAGCTGCACGATCGTCTGCCCGTCAGCGCCCAGCGTGGTCTGCACCGCGTGGTGATGGGAGATCTCCTGGACCCGCGCATGTAGCGCGTGAGCCCGCTCGAGGTAGTCGGGCAGCCCGCCCAGCAGCATGTCGCGTTCGGCGCGGGCCTCAGCGATCCGTTCCAGGATGTAGTCGCCGGACTGCTGCAGCGCGTAGCGCACCAGATCAGGATGGGCCGCGAACTTCTCGTCCAGCCAGCTGCGCCCCAGCCACTCCCGGACGAACGGGAACTGTGCGCGCAGACCGTCGAACCATCGCTGCTCGGCAGGATTGGGGTCGATGGGTACGAGCAGATCCCAGTGATCGGGCTGGTGACGGGCTCCCGACACCAGCGAGCGCTCCACCTGCCGCCTGCGACCTGGGGGCATCCGCCCGGTGAACGACTTCGCCTCGTAGACGACGAGTTCACCGCTGTCGGTGTACTCGAATAGGTCACGCCCGCCGTCCCCGCCGCTGCCGTCGACCGCATGCGCCTTCTGACGCAGGCGCAGCATCAACAAGGTGACGAGCGACTCGGACACCTTCGGGCTCTCGGCCAGCTTCTCCCAGGGAACCTTCACCACACGTCCACCCTACGAACTCCCTCTGACAATAAGTTCTTTTCGGCCGGGAAGCTGCTGTCTTGCCCGGCGCCAGCCTCGGCAGGGGCCGGGCCGACGGCCTCGCTGGGGGCTGTGTGAGGCTGTGATCAGCTGGCGACCTCCAAGGTCGTCGATCCAGATCCTTGTGTTGTGTCCAGAACCGCGCCCGCCTGGTCCGCGCCCTCTACGAACGGCTGGACCACCTGGACGCCACGCTCGCACCGGAGACGGCTGCACCGACCGTCGGCTGACGCGCTTCCTGCGCCTACGGCGGCGCGATGGGTACATGTACCGGTATGGCGTCGGAGCGGATCCGGTGGCCGGTCGTCGTGGATCGGGCCCGGGAGATCGTGGAGAGCTACGAGGGCGGCGTCACGCTGCGCCAGGTGTTCTCTCCACAGTTCTGATCTGTCTCACTGCAACGAGTGGTTTGGTCAACTAGCTCTAGAGTGTCCGGTCTGTCCTGCTCTTCTCTGTTCTGGGTTGGTGTTCCAGAGGAGGGGAAGTTGGACCTGTTCTTCGTGAGACGGCCGCTGGTGGAGCGGTACGGGGATGGGCTCGCCGGTGGTACAGCGGTGGCCCTGTTGGACCGGCAGGTGATCCCGGACGGGACGCCGATCGTGCTGGGGCCGGACATGCGGCCGGTCGAGCCGCTGTCGTCGTGGTTCCGTCACCTCGCCTACTTGGGCCGGGTCGCCGGGACGATGCGGTCGTACGCGTACGTGGTGTTGCGGCTGGCCGAGTACCTCACCTCGCGGCAGACGGACTTGCTCGCTGCGGGCGAGGTCGATCTGCTTGCCTACCGGCGCCAGCGCTTGGACGTCCAGGCGGTACCGATCGACCCGGTGACGTGGGACCGGGAGGCGTCGACAGTCAACGGGCTGTTCGCCTGGCTGACCGAGGCCGGGCACCGCTCCAGCGGACCGTTGCGGATGCCGAAGGCTTACGGCTCGGGGATGTCGCACGGTATGCAGGTGCGGCATCTCGCGCTCGATCAGTACCTGTTCTTCCGCGACGTCGGGCTGGGCGGGCAGTGCCCCGACGGCGAGGTCGACGTCGCTTTTCGGGGCGGGTTTCCGCACCGCAACCGGGCGGGAGCCGAGCTCGCGTTGATGACCGGGATGCGCAAGCGGGAGTGGTCGACGGTGCTGCTGCCGGAGCTGGACCGCCGGCCCGAAGGGCCGGCGGAGTTCGGGTTGCAGGCATGTGCGAAGGGCGGGCGGCGCCGGAAGGTCTACGTCCCGCCCGCGCCGCTGGACCTGGTGGACACCTACCAGTTGCTGGAGCGGGCGGAGATCGTGGAGCGGGCGGCGGCCCGGCTCGCCAGCCGACACCGCGAGCTGTTCGTGGTCGACGACATCGATGACTTCGGCCGCCTCTCGGGGGTGTTGAAAGGGCGGCGCCGGACGTTCGCCATGGCCAGGATGCCCGCCGAGCTGCGGCGGATCACGGTCCGCGAGTGCGCCGGCGGCCTGGAGGCGATGGCGGTCTTCCTCGGACAGGGCGGGCTGATGCTGGGGCCCTCGTCCTGGGACCGGATCCGGCGCCACGCCTGGGAGAGGATGTCCGCCTTCGCCCAGCGGGGGCCGACGCCGGTGCTGCCGCGCAGGCCCTGGCGCTTCCACGACCTGCGGCACACGTTCGCCCTGCGGCTGCTCAAGCACCTCACCCAGATGTTGATCGAGGCGGAACTGCGGCGGGCCGACCCGCGGCCGCTGGTGACGTTGGCCGAGCACATCTCGATGAACCCGCTGCTGGTCGTCCAGCGCGCTTTGGGACATGCGAGCCCTCGCACCACCTACGAGTACCTGGCCTACCTGGAGGACCCGATGACCTACGTCGACCAGGCATTTCGCGCTTGGTCGGACAGCGACGGGGCCTCCTATGCGGACATCGCAGTCTGGCTGCTGGAGAGGGAACGCAATGCCCAGGAGGGGTGAGCGCACACGGGACTTCACCGAGCCCGCCGAGGAGGAGCGTCCCCAACGGCTCGGTGGTCTATGGGAGCTGCAGGCGTTCACCGCGACCGGCCGCAGGGCCAGGGTGAAGGTGGACACGACGGGATTCGCCTGCCGCCACCTGGCGGACGAACTCGCGGCCGAGCTGGCCGACTACGTCGAGTTGAAGCGGCCGCATCCGACCGGGGTCTTCACCTACAGGCAGGGACTGCTCGACCTGTGCTCGTTCGTGGACCGCGAGGCCGGGACGGAGGCGGCGGACTGTTCGCTGGCCCACTCGGAGCCTGACGTCAGCTACTACATCCGGGAGTGGATCAGGGCCCTGCCTGAACAGTTCGAGGAGGGCTCGACCAGGCCCTACTTCCTGGCCGCGGACGTGTTGTCCCTGATCCGCTTTCGCGGCCAGCATCCCGAGCGGGTGCTGGCGCCGGCCGTCCAGCGGGTGCTGACGACCGCGATCCCGGCGAGCGTTCCGCGCACGCACCGGCAGCTGGAGGAGTTCACACGGGCGGAGAAGCGCGAGCTGGTCAGGGGCGCCTGGGCGGACATCCGCGGGCTGAAGCAGCGGCTTGAGCGGGGCCGGGAACTGGTGGCGGCGGGCGCCGACCCGCGCACGGCGGGCTGGAACAGCCTGGCGAACCTCGCCTTCGGCCTGGCGAACGGCCTGGTCACCCCGCTGGAGATCTGGAGGGCTCTGCCCAGCCACCATGCCTGGCAGCCGGAGTTGAAAGATGTCTTCGACTTCGCCGGAGTGCGGTTCAACCCGAACACGGGCCGCTACCTGCTGACGATCGCGATCGCCTCCCTGCTTTATCCGCGCAACATCGACCTGCAGTCGTTCCGGGTGCTGCTGATCGCCGCGACCGGCCACGCTCCCGAGGAGGTCGCCTACCTCACCGAGGACGACGTGGAGTTCGTTCCCGGAGGAGTACGGCTGCGGCTGGTGAAGCGACGCGCCCACAAAATCCGCTACCGGGAGTTCAAGGAGATGGGCGAGGAGAGCCGGGTCATGCACCCGGACCGGGCCGGGCTCAGCACGGCCGAGATCCTGCGGACCTTGATCGAGGTCACCGCTGGTTCCCGGCGCCGCAGCACCGCCGTGAAGCCCTACCTGTTCATGCGGGCCAATGTCGTCCCCGCCACCGACAACTCCCACCAGCGCGGCGAACTGTCCTTCCGGCCCTTCGAGCCGGTCGGCCGCGGCGGCGACCTGGCCGAATGGGTGGAACGGACCGGAGTCACGGTCGCCGGGAAGATGGACATCCGGCGGCTGCGGAAGTCGACCAAAGTTGAGAAGACCATCGCGTTTCGCGGTCTGGTCAGCGATGCCGCCGACGACCACACCGAGCAGGTTTTCTGGGGCCACTACGCGCATGGCACGACCCTGAGGACGATGGCCGGGCACACCATCACTCGGGCGCAAACCGACTGGCTTCAGCGGGCGCTTGCCGGGCCGGTGGTGCTGGACGAGCAGGCCGCCGGCCAGCTCGGCGATCCGGAGGTCCGCGACACGCTCGGGCTGGACGCGAAGCAGGCCGAGGACATCGTCCAGGGCGAACTCGACATGGGCGTCAGCAGCTGCCGCGACCCCTACCAGTCGCCCTACAGCCCGGCCGGCGAGCTCTGCGCGGTCGCCCCGCTTCGCTGCCTGGAGTGCACGAACGCGTTCATCCTGCCCTCCAATCTGCCCCAACTCCTGTTGTTCGCCGAGCACGTGGAGTCTCTGGCGGCCCGGCTAGACCCCCGCGTCTTCAATCGAGCATGGGGGCAGAGCCGCACGAACCTGAAAGCGGTCCTGGCCGACGTGCTGCCCGCCGACCTGGAGCGGGCCCGCCAGCAGATCACCGACCAGGGCCTGCGGCTGCAGCTTCCCCTGTCCTCGTCCGTGGAGTTCGACTCATGACCTCACCTGCAGACGTCGGCCACGAGGCCGTACGCGATTCGGCACCATCGTCCCTGCACGGATATCTCACCGCCCCGCTCGGCCTGTCGGATGTCTTCGACCAGGACGAGCCGGTCCTCCAGGGCCGGCCGCTGTTGCCGGGCGTCGAGATCCCGTCCTTCGGCTGCACGGACCGGTGGCCGTTCGAGGCTCAACGGCGTCCCGCGAACGTCGCTCGCTCGGGCTGGGTCGCGGTGTTCGACAGCTTCCCCCGGGAGTGGAATCTGCGGGCCCGTGAGATCAGCATGGCCGTGCTCAATCCGCAGCACCCGGCCCTCGTCAAGATCGGGGCCGACCTCGACCGGGACCCCTACCAGCCGGGCACGGTGAACGGGGCGCTCTCCGGGCTGCGGGTTCTGATCGAGTGGGCCCGCGAAGCGGGCCTGGGTTTGCATCCCGCCGCTTGGAGCAGCAGCGACATGCACCGGTTCGCCGCGGAGAAGTCCGAGACCCATTCGACAGCGATGGTCCGCAACTACGTCGGCTCGATCCGGCTGCTGCACGAGCTTGCTCCGGCGCTGACCGGCGGCGGCCTGGCGGCCGACCCCTGGCCGGGACGCTCGGCCCGCGCAGTGGCCAAGGACCCCAGATCCGACGTGGTCTCCACCCCCAACATCCGGCCCGAGGTCTGGTTCCCGCTGATCAAAGCGGCTTGGACCTACATCGATGTCTTCTCCGCGGACATCATCGGTGCCCGCGACACCCATCTGCGGCTGTCCTCACGACCGATCGGCCCGCTGGAGTCGCTGCCCGACCACGTGAGCCGATGGCTGGCCGTCGCCCACCACGCCATCCCGCTTCATCACGGCGGGTCAGGACAGGCCGGTGAGACGAACTGGAACCTGCTGGCCGAGCTCATGGGCCGCAGCCGCGGAAACGCGTTCTCCATCAGGGCCCGCGCCGGGAGCCGGATTGGCAGAGCACGGGAGATCGTCGGGCAAGCACTCGCTGCCGGGCGGGGGCGTCCTGGCAGCCTCATCGAGCACATCGCCGAAGTGGACCGCCCCGACGGCAGCCGGGGACCCTGGCATCCCGGCATTGACCCCTGGGCCCTGGGACACGAATGCCGAGCCCTGCGAGCCGCCTGCTACATCTTCGTCGCCGCGCTGTCGATGATGCGCGACAGCGAGATCCGCGAAGTCGTACGCGGCAGTGTCATCGCCGAGTTCTACGGGGCGCCGGCCGTCATCTCCCGCAAACGCAAGCAGGACCCCGGCCGCCCCTTGGAGCACTGGTGGGTCATCGAGCCGGTCGCCCGCGCGATCCTCGTCGCCGAGGAACTGTCCGCCCACCCCGAACTCGTCTTCGCCGACCCCGGCCTACCGGGCAGTACGACTCGCGGCAACAGCTACGAGCACAGCATCAGCCGCAAGCTGATCGAGAAGTTCATCGAGCACGTCAACGACACCGCCGACCGCACCGGCCTGGAGCAGATCCCGGCGGACAGGGTCGCCCCGCACATGTTCCGCAAGACCATGTCCATGCTGGTGGCCACCGAGCCCGGCGCCGAGATCGCCCTGGGACTCCAGCTCAAGCACGCGGCCACCAGGGCCCTGGCCAACCGATCCACCCAGGGCTATGGGGCCTCCGACGCGAACTGGGCCCGCCTGCTGGACACCGCCATTGAGGACGCCCGCTTCATGCGCCTTCGAGACCTCTACGACCAGCACCACGCAGGCGCCGTGATCGGCTACGGCCCCGGCGCCGACAAACTCACCCACACCTTCGACAGCGTCAAGAAGGCCGCTCTCGCAGCCACCCGCACCGCCAAGACCGGCGACAAACGGACCGAATACGACCTGCTGCACAAGACACGCGTCACGCTCCGTTTCGGCAAGCTCAATCACTGCACCCTCGACCACAACCACCCCGACGGCGCGAAGTGCCTCGAAGAAGCCGTAGTCCCTGCCGGCCACACCGGCCCGCTGATCGACCGCTGCCAGCCCGGCCGCTGCCCCAACAGCGTCATCACCCCCGACCACCTCAAAATCTGGAAGAGCGAGGAACACAGCCTCCTAACTCTGCTGGAGACACCCAAGATCGCCCCTTGCCGCCGGGACCAGCTGATCCAACAGCTCGACGACGTCCGCTCAGTGATCCGAAGGGCCGAGAAATGACCCAGCCCACCACCGAGACGCTCACGGACCAGGTCTCCACCGAGACCGTGAAGGCCCTGCGAGCTGCCATGGAACGACTCCTCGCAGGCCGCCCCACCTGCACCGATGGACGGCTGGTCAAGGAGAATCTCTACCGCGAAGCCGGTGTCAGCCGGGCCACGATGAACCGGGCCCACCGCATCCTCGCCGAATGGGACCGGCGCACGGCTGCCACCGACGCCCGCACCCCCGGCGAAGCCCGACGCGATGACGAACTCCAGGAACTACGTGTCGAGGTGAGGACCCTCAAACGCGAGCGGACCCAACTCCAAGGCCGCCTCGATGCCTCCGCCACTGTCATTGCCGCCCTCCACCACGACAACGCCGCCCTACGGGACCAACTCGCTGGCCAGGGAGCAGTTGTCGCCCTCCACGGACACCGGGCCTCCACTCGCCCCGAGGCCACCGGACAGCGCTGATCATCTGAAACCCTCGCCGCGAAAAGCATTCCGTCACGCCGGAAATCCGGGCCTACAATCTGCTCCATGACTTCGGATGCCGTTCAGCCCTGCCCAGTGGCTGACGCTCACAGACGACTGATGGACTGCCACACCCAGTGGCACATGCTGCACGACTCCTACCTTGATCCGGACGGATTCAGGCTCAACCTGAATTCCCTGGTTCCAAACCTCAGAAACGTCACCTGGCTGCTTCAGAAGCAGAAAGCCGTGATCCCTGATTTCGCCACCTGGTATCCGGAGTTCCAGGAGGCTTGCAAGAAAAGCGAGATCATGGGGTGGGTCGTTAAATCCCGCAACCGGATCACGAAGGAATCAGACCTGGAGCTCTTGAGCGGCTGCCAGGTGATCTGGACCCGGAACTGGCTTCAGCGTGTCGAGGGAACCGCTACATTTCCGCCCCGGATGTCCACACCTGAGATCATTCACGCACTGCGTCACTCCAACACCCCGCCCGTCGGCTTGATCACGGTCCGGCGGAAGTGGGTCGACAAGGCGCTCCCTTCGTGGGAACTCCTGGCCGCCACCGCTGAAGCATATTCTTGGCTCAGTCAGATTTTGTGGAGGGCCCACGAGGCGTTCGGTGTCGATAGGTGCGACCTCGCGGACCGGCCTGTCGAATGCGTCACGTCGGCGCTTCACGGCACTCTGATGCGCTTGCCCTGCATGCACCTGGCCCAGTCGGAACTACAGGCCCACTTCACCATGTCGGGCGGCGTCGTCGAGGAAGAGTTCGAGTCTTTCGATCCGGACACTGCGACTCTGGAAGCCGCCGGAGAGCGATACGGGGAACTCAAGTTCCCCACGGCCGGCCCCATCGAAAATGTCCCCGGGTTTATGGCGATAGCTCGGAAGCTGACTGAGAAAGACGGTCATCACGGCATGTTCGCCTTCCTCTATAACGGGGAAAGGGTGGTCGCGACCCAGGAACTGCGATTCAACGATCAGGACACCAAGATGCTTTCATTCGAAGGCCTCGCTGACCTGGTGGAATCCACGCGAGCCGACGGGATCGTGATCATTTCCGAGAGCTGGCTCGCGATCCCCACAGAGAAGGAGAAGGAGCTGAAGACCATCTTCTTCCCGGCCCGGGACCGTCTCGACCGAATGGAAGGGATCACGGTCTATGCCGCGACGAGGGACGGCCGGCAAGCGGAACTGCTCTCCATGATCGAGCGTGGCCTCAACGGCGAAGCGAGCTGCGGAGAACCAGTAGACGTCACGATTCCGACGGGGGCGAACACGCTCACGCCCATCAGGCGGAAGTGGGACGACATGCAGAAGCGCGGGCTCTGAACCCTGTCTCGGTCGCCTCTCACGGAACTGCAAACCCAGGCCACGACTCGCACGGCATCAGGGAAGGTCAAAGGCCACAACTGGTGTCTCATGAGACACCGGAACGGTGGAGAACACGTCATGTACCGCTTGGTCTCCGAGCGCGCGCTGCCGCACACCGCTCCGATGTACCGGCGGCTGTCCGCACAGCTGGCCAGGGCACGTCGGGAGGGCAGGTTCCCCGACCTGATCGACACGGTCCGGGAGATCCATGTCCCGCCCGCCTGGCCGGGCGCGGACGCGTTCGTTGCGGAGATGCCCGGTTGGTTCCGGCTGGACCGCACTGAGGGCCAGGAGCACGCGCTGTACGTCGCGGCGGAGAAGGACACCCTGCGCCGGCAGCTGACCGGCTGGCTCGCGTACGCGGGCATCCCGGTCCTGGTGGTCCGCGGTTTCGGCTCGCAGTCGTACGCCGGCGTCGTCCACGACCGCGTCACCGCCGACCCGCGGGACGCCGTGCTCCTGGTCGTGGTTCTCCCAGGCTTCTCTGAGTGTGGTGTGACGTCGCACTAGTGGTGTGACCTGGGGATTTCTCTAGCATCTCTGGGGCTGTCGCGATTGTTGCGACACATTGCACATGAGATCGGAGGAGACCCTTGCGGGCCTTTCCTGTTCAACTCCCATCCGGTGTCCGCTACTGGACCGTGGTGGATGACGGCCTGGCCGTGGTCCCGGAAGCAGACGCGTTCCTGCGGTACGTGCGGTTCGGCAGAGACCAGGCCGAGTTGACGACCCGTACGTATGCCGGGCACGTCGCGCTGTACCTGCGGTGGTGCATACGGACAGGCCGTGACTGGCGGGTGGCAGCCGAAGAACTGGGGCTGTTCATCGTCTGGCTGAAGTTCGGCTCGAAGACGGTCACGGGCATCGAGCGGCCGGTGGGCAACGGGCTGGTGTATCCGGGGCCGGGGGCTGAGGCCGTGCGCGAGCCGGCCCGGGTCCGGAACGTGCTCACGGGGGTACGGCAGTTCCTGCTGCACGGCATCACGGCGAAGACGGTGCCCTCGTCCGTGATGGCTCAGCTCTATGAGGTGGCGGAGTCGTGGGACCTGCCCGAAGAGGCTCGCGGGGAGGAGCTGACCGGCTACCGGATGAGGCCGCGGCACCGGGTGCAGGTCCCGCGGAAGAAGGGTGAGCGGGCCACTGACCGGGAGATCGTGGAGTTGTTCCTGGCCTGCCGCACTGCCCGGGACCGGTTCGTCGTGCTGCTGCTCGGCCGGGCCGGACTGCGGCCGGGAGGCGCCGCCGGCCTGCGTCGGGAGGACATGCACTTCATGCCGGACTCGACGCCGCTGGGCTGCCCGAAACGGGGCTCTCACCTGCACACACTGAGGCGGGACAACGTCAATGGGGCCTGGGCCAAGCGGCAGCCGACCGCCGCGCCGGGCCGTTGGAAGCCCGTCGACCGCCTGGTGGTCCTCGCCTACGACCAGTACGTGATGGAGCGGATGGCGCTGCCGCACGGCCCAGGCGGCGACTTCGTGCTGGTGAACCTGTTCGCCGAGCCGCTCGGCGCCCCGATGACCGCGGACTCGATCACCGAGTTGTTCGGGCGGCTGTCGAAGCGCGCCGGGCTGAGCCGGAACGTCACGCCGCGGATGCTGCGCCGGGCGGCCGGCAGCAACCTCGCGGACGCGGGCGGCGGCCAGGACGAGATCGCCGCGCTGCTGGACCACTCCCGGCTGTCCAGCGCGGAGCCGTACCTGACACCGGCTCCGGATCGCCTCCGGGACGCGGTGGACGCGGTGCCCTCGCCCCGTGAGTTCACCGGGGGTGCCCGATGAGTCGCATGCTCACGCCCGTGGTCACCGCTCCGGCCCCGGGAACAGACGCCTCCGACGCTGAGGTGACCGCCTTCCTGTGGTCCATGATCAGCGAGGACTTCCTGACCGAGGCGGGCTGGAACTCCGAGCGCCGCGTGATGACGCCGGTCGGTCATCCCACCATGGGCGGCAGGCGCTGTCCGGTGCCCGACTGCGAGTCCCCGGTGCGCGGGAAGAAGCTGTGCAGTACCTGTTACACCCGGCACCGGACGTCCGGCATGCCCTTGGACGAGTTCGTCCCGGTTCCCCGTATCTCGCGCCATCTCCACCTGGGCACCGAGAACTGCCGGGTCTCCGGCTGCGAACGCCCCTGGATCAACTCGGGCAACGAGCCGGTATGCCGAGCCCACCGCTGGCAGATGATCAAGCACGGCGGCACTCTGAAGGAGTTCCTCGCCGACCTGTCCGTCAGGGGCCTGCCCGGCCTGGGGGACTGCTCGGTGCTGGCCTGCAACCGCCAGGCCGTCAACAAGAGCGGCACGCGACTGTGTTACCCGCACGGCAAACTGCTCCCCGCACTGCGCCGGGAACCAGGGTTCGACGAGGAGGAGTGGCTGCGCACCGAGCCGTCGGGCGGCTTCGGCATCGAGATCAGCTTCCGGGGCCTTCCCGAGCTTGTCGTTGCCCAGCTGCTGTTCGGACTCCAGCACCGCTGTCACCGTGGCGCCCGCACCGAGGCCGGCAACTTCCGCGCGCTGATCGACAAGACGGTCCGGCCCTCGCTCGCCCGCCGCCTGGAGGACGTCCCCGACCCCGTCGCGAACAGCAACGCCCTGATCCTGCTGAACCGGACCCGCATCTACGCGATCCGGGCCGTGAAGACTCCCGAGGGCGAGTACGCCAAGGACGAGTGGGACCTGGTGGCCTTCGGCCACCGCGGCACCCTTGTCTTCACCGTGATCCACCAGCCCTGGCTTCGGGAGAGCGCCAAACGCTGGGCCCGCGACTACCTCTCCAAGGTCCGCTCCAAGAGCACCGCGTCACACGCACAGCAGCACCTCCACGGCCTGGCCAAGGTCTCCGACACTCTGCGAGCCCGCCCCGACCGCGGCATGGACAAGACCGAGCTGTCCCGCGCCGACATCGAGAACTTCCTCAACCGGATGGCCTTCCTCGACGCCAACGGCCGGTACACCACGAACACCCGCATCACCTACGTCCGCATGGCTCGCAACGTCCTCAAGCAGTGCCGGGTCATGGGGCTGACGCGTCCCGAAGGACCGATGGCGGGCCTTCCGGACGACTTCGTCATCACCCGCCTCGACGTCCCCAAGGCGCCGGAGCCCTCGGAAGAGGGGCAGGACCTGCCGCCCGAGGTGATGCGCCAGCTCTGCGCCCACCTCGACTCGTTCGAGGCGATGACCTGCTTGGAGATACGTCTGAGCGTCGAGCTGCTGATGGACACGGGCCGTCGGCCCGAAGAGATCTGCCGCCTGGAACTCAACTGCCTCACCCGCGACAGCCAGGGCAAGCCCGTGCTGCTCTACAACAACTGGAAGGAACAGCGGGTCGGTCGCCAGCTACCCATCCACGAGCCGACCGCGAAACTGATCACCGAACAGCAGAAACGCGTACGAGAACGCTTCCCCGACCGGCCGCCGCCGTCACTGGTCCTGCTGCCCGCACAGAATCTGAACCTCCGCGGGGACCGGTCGGTCGACTCCAACCACCTCAACGCCATGCACCGCGAATGGGTGGAGAAGCTGCCCGACTTCGTCCTCGACGACGGCACCGTCTTCGACAAGGAGAAGGTCTTCCCCTACACCTACCGGCATTCCTTCGCCCAGCGCCACGCGGACGCCGGTATACCCGTCGACGTCCTGGCCGAGCTCATGGACCACGACAGCCTCGAATCCACCCGCTCCTACTACCGCGTCAAGGAAGTGCGCCTGCGCGAGGCGGTCGAGCGCGTCACCCAGTTGCAGTTCGACCGCCACGGCACCCGCATCTGGGGAGCCGTCACCACCGTGCTGGACGCCGAACGCACCCGCCGCGCCATCGGCGCGGTCGTCGTCCCCTTCGGCACCTGCTCCGAGCCCACCAACGTGGCCGCCGGCGGCGGAGCCTGCCCGCTCCGCTTCCGCTGCGTGGGCTGCGACCACTTCTCCACCGACGTCTCCTACCTCCCCGACCTGCGCACCTACCTCGACGACCTCCTGCGGCAGCGGGAGAAACTGAGGTCGATGGCTGAGGCGGACGACTGGGCCCGCGCCGAGGCCATGCCGTCGGACGCGGAGATCACCCGCATCCGACGTCTGATCCAGCGCGTCACCGAGGACGTCGCGACGCTCACCGAAGCCGAACGCGCCGAGATCCAGCGGGCCGCCCAGGTCGTCCGCCAGATGCGGCAGAACTTCCTCGGCATGCCCCGCGTCCGCCAGCCCCTGCCCGACCTGCGACCGGAGCGACCCGCATGACCGCACCCGACTCCACCGTCCAGGCGATGATCGAGGGACGCCGGGCCGACACCGGACGACGCCGCCAGCGCGTGCTCACCGCCCTGGCCCAGGCTGCGAAGGACGGATCGGACCTCAGCGTCGCAGCGATCGCCCGCCGCGCCGGCGTCGACCGCACCTTCCTCTACCGCCACCGCGATCTGCTCGGCCAAATCCACGCCCAGGCCGCCGAGCCGCCCACCACCCTCGGAGGCCGCGGCCCAGCCGTCAGCAGGGCCTCTCTGCAAGCCGATCTGCTGGCCGCCGACGCCCGCACCGCCCGGCTCGCCGCCCACGCCCGCCGCCTCGAAGCCCGCCTCAGCCAGGTCCTGGGCGAGCAGGTCTGGCGCGAGTCCGGTATCGGCGGCCCCGAGGACACCGAGCAGTTCAAGGCCCGGATCACGACCCTCGAACAGCAGGTCATCGACCTGGAGCTGAAACTTCAGGAACGTGACGACGACCTTGCCGCCGCCCGCGCCCGAACCGCGAGCTGATGGCCCAGCTCAACCGCCACACAGATTGATCAAACAGATCGTGATCAGCTGAACACGTGGGCGCCCGAGGCCGTGACGATGGCCCCGCCTCGGGCGTTCACGGCATGAGGCTCCCACGACTCACACCAGCGGTGATGCGAGAAGATCAGGGATGCGAGAAATCGGCCGATGCGAAAGAATTTGACATGCGAGAAACTTCTACAGTTGAGTGTCCGTCAAACCTCAGCCGATGAAGGGAGTTGCTCCCGTGGCACCAACGAAGACCGCTACGGCGCGGAAGGTCGTGGTCAAGCAGCGCCGCAAAGCCGCGGAGCCGGAGTATGAGCCGGTGCCGGCCGACCCCCGGCCCGTCCACTACGAGAAGGTCCGAGTGGGTCTCCTGGAGGTAGACCCCAGCCTGGACGCCCAGCGCATGTTCCAGCGCTCGTGGGCGAACAAGTTGGGGAAGAAATGGAACCCCCGCCTCCTTCTCCCCGCGATCGTCTCGAAGCGGCCGGACGGCCGGTACTACCTCCTGGACGGCCAGCACTCCACCCACGTGGCGGAGGAGAAGCACGGCCCCGACTTCGAACGGCACTGCATGGTCTACGAGGAGCTGACCCCGGCCGAGGAGGCCGCGCTCTTCCTCGCCGCAAACCGTGACCGCAAGGCGGTCAAGCCCGTCGACAACTACCGCGTGGCGTTGACCGCAGGGGAGCCCCTGGTGACCAGGGTCAACGCCGAGGTGGAGTCCTGCGGCCTGACCGTTACCGGCAGCACATCCCCCAACCAGGTGGGCGCCGTCCAGGCCATTCTGACTATCGGCGAGAAGCGCGTGGACCTGCTCCCCAAGGTGCTCACCACCCTGGCCGAAGCATGGGGCCGGGACGGCACATCCTGGGACAACATGATGATCCGCGCGGTGGGGATGGTCATCTACACCAACTGGAAGAAGGAGGAGGCGGCCCCGAAAATCGACCTGGACCGCCTGGCCGTCGTGCTCCGCAAGCGCACCGTGCGCCAGTGGAAGACCGACGCCATCCGCTCCACGCACTCCGGCGGCGGCTCCCAGTCCCGTTCCCAGCCGCTGGCCGAGAACATCGTGACGTCCTACAACATTGGCACCTCGGACCCCACCCAATTGGTGATTGCACCCGGCCGCGGCGCCAGCGCGTAACGCCTCGAACAGTGTCCCTCCACCCCGCTAGCGACGGGGTGGAGGGACACTGTGTGTCCGGACCCTACCGGGCCACTGCGGCCTCAGCATGATGGGGCCTGCGCGAGCTCGTGCACCACAACTGTTGCATCGGCTACAGTGCTCCCGACCGCTCCTGAGCTGCGGAAACTCCGTCCGCACACTCGCGGCGCCCCGGAGAAACATCGGCGACTTCGACTGTTCGGGCGAGGACATCGAGCGGGACTGGGTGGCGCGGACGGGCTGCTGGAGCCGGACGGAGCGGGTGCTGCTCACCTACGACCAGGTCCAGCAGTACGAACTGCCCGCGACCGGAGGCAAGAGCGGCGACCCGCGATGGCCCGGCTTCGCCCGCCGTTACGGCTTCGATCCCGGCCGCCCGGTGCAGTGGGAGGTGGAGGCGCTGGAGCCGGCCGAACTCCGGCGTCTGGTCCTCGCCGCCGTCGACCCGTACGTCGACCGTGACGTCCTGGCCCGGCAGATCGCCCTTGAGGAAGAGCAGCGCCGCGCCCTGGCCGCCTTTCTGGACGGCTGGGGCGCGGCGGGCGGGGGAGTACCGGAGTAGCGCTGTACGGGTGCCTGAAGGTTCAGGCGGGTGTGGGCGCGGGTGCCGGGCGCAGCGCCGCGAGCGGTGAGCGCCGGCCCTTCTCCACTGTGCGCAGCCGGTCCCAGTCGACTTCGGGGTGGGCGGGGACGACGGCGTCGACGGAGGCGGTGGTGTAGAGGGCGACGTCGACGGCTCCGGCCCGGCTGGTGCCGAACCGGACCTCGATCGACTGCGGGGAGCGGACCCAGCCGAGGCGGACCATGTGGTCGAAGTCGGCCCGGCGCACCCGGAGCCTCGCTGCGGCCTGCTCGGGGCCGAGCGGGGTGTCGGCGGCGACCAGGTCCGCCAGGTCCTCCCGGCGGCAGACCTCCGCTACCTGGCCGGGGTGGTGGAGCGTCCCGTCGGGGTTGGCGCTCAGGTCGGTTAAGAGGCCGCGGCCGACGAACCGGCGTACCACGAACGCCGTCACCCGCGCCTGCTCACCGAACGTGTTCGGGGTGCCGAGCGCGGCGGCGATCCGGTCGGCCGCCCTGCCGCCGCTGATCGGCGGAGCGGGCATCGCGGCCCGGATCGCGTCGGCGTCCAGCGCCTCGACGGCGGCCCGGGACCACTGCCGGGAGGACACGTCCGGCGCGGGGACGAGTCCGGTGTGGAGAGCCCACCGGAACGTGGTTGCGGGCACCTTCAGGCGCTTGGCGGCCTGACCCGCGTCGTACTCGGTTCGTCGCATGAGAACACCTCTCGCTCGTTCACCAGAAGATGCAACAAAACATGACATATTACACGAAAACTGTCAATACCCTTTTAAAATAGGCAAGTTGGACGCACGCCGCCAGGACCGCGCCCGCGTACGCGAAGGAGAATCACCCGCCCGGGTGCCGCTCCGCGCCGACCGGGCGGCCGCGGTCGGGGCGACCACGGGCCCGACCATGAGGCCGACCACAGACCCGACCGCGCCGGGCCTGTGGGCGTCCGAAGTGACACGTAATTCGAACACGCGATCTAATGCAGGGATGGACGCGAAGGACTTCCCCGACGACCTGGTGCAGACGCAAGCCGCCTGGATCGCCACCTACACGGCGCTCGCCGCGCCTCGCCCCCGCGACACCACCGCCCTGCGCCGCCGTCTGCTGCTCCTGTCCGTGCGGCTGTGGTGGCACCCCTACTGGGAGACCGTCCCCTCGGCGCCGGTGGCACGGTCCGAGCTGCGCCACCTCGCCCGCGCCCACGGAGCCGTCCGGGCCGTGTGACCGGTCGCCCCGGTCGGCCAGGAGCACGAGGTTGCGCTGGGGGTTGCGCGGTCCACAGAACCGTCTCGGTGTCCGCGCAGGTCACCGCACTGCTTTGCCGTGGTCGGCCTGCTGACATCCCCGTTGCGGCTGCTCTGCCCATGTCCCTCGGCTGGAGTGAAGGAGGAAAGGGCGGGGCGGGCGGGACGGCAGCGGCCGGGGATCGGGGCGCGCTCAGCCGGTCGGCGCGGCGGACCCGGCCGACGCGCTGACCGGCCGTCGGGAGGGAAGTGGTCGGCGCTGCGGTGCTGTCCTCCGAGCGGCGGGCCCCGCCAAGGGGTGAGGCGGGAAACTCCCACCGGAGGAGGCACTGCTGTGATCGTTCGACTCGCTGGCGGTTCGCTCGCCGGGCGCGAGCTGGAGACCACTGACGCCCCGTGGGCCGGGGACTGGCTCACGGCCGGTGACGCCGACTGGGGCCTGTACGTCCCGGTGCACCGCGACCCGGCGACCGGCACAGTCCTGGCGGAGGTCCGGGTCACCCTCCCGCGCCGCCGGTAGGGGCAGGGGCCCACCGGCACCGTGACGCATGAGACCCCGGGCCCTGTCGGGCCCGGGGTCTCATGCCGTCAGTGGGCGGGTGGTCAGTAGTTGTCCCAGTCGTCGTCTGGTCTTTGTACCCGATGCTCAGTCTCCGGCGCTGCCGCCACCACCCGAGCCGAACCCACCCGTCCGTGCCTGTCGTGCTGCCTTCACCCAGGCAGTACGGCGGCGCCCGCGGACACCGGACAGCATCGACAAGACGGCCCTCAGCACCGCCCAGGTTACGGCGATCCGCATGTCTCGCTGCTTGTCTCGCGTCAGACGGCGCGCCCCACCGAATCCCGATCCTTCCCGCCATCCAATGCTCTTCCGCCACTCGTTGGCAGCCTGTTGGTCAACGACCGTCCACTGCTTCCTGCACGTGTGACGTTTCGCGAAGGACACTCCTGCGTCGTACAGGGCGCCGCACTTCCAGCACGTGTAGATGTTCGCCAAGGCCTACTCCCCGCTCGGACCTGTAGACCGTATCGAGTGCCGTCGCAGCTGGGGAAGAGATCCTCTGTCCCGGACCGGGCGGGGCAGGGCGTGGCCCTGGTGGTGGTGCTGTCCGGCTTGTGCGGAGTGCCGGGACCCTGGCGGTACCGCCCTCGGGGTCTCGCGGGCGACGGTGGGCTTCCGGGGGTGGCGGTGTGAATTGGCTGCGGTGCAGGCGGTGTTCGGGTTCGATTGAGGTATGTCTCCTGCGCCTGTCCGCCGTCCGCGGTTACGCCGTACCACCCGCCTTGCCGCTCGGACCGAGCGTGGTCCGGGGCCGGGTTCCGCCTGGCCACCGGAGGCCGTTCCGGGCCGTCGGGGCGGGTTGGACTGGGCGCGCCGGATCGAGCTGCTCACTGTCGTGATCGCCTCTCTCGTGGCGGTTGCTGGCCTCTGGTACTCCAACGTCCAGACACAGCAGGCGAACGAGCAGGCTCAGCAGGCCAATGCCCAGGCGCGGGAGGACCGGGAGCTGGCCAAGGAGGGGCAGATCACCGACCGGTACACTGCGGCGGTTGGGAATCTCGGTGAGGACAAGATGGATGTGCGCCTCGGCGGCATCTATGCCCTTCAGCGGATCATGCAGGACTCCCCCCGCGATCAACCCTCTATCGCCAACGTGCTGGCCGCTTTCATCCGTGTCCATGCCGCCGAGGAACCCGAGACGAGCACGGGCACCGTCGGGCCGCCGGAAGACGGCATCGAGCACGATCCTGTTCCGGTGGGACTGCCGGATGCCGTGGCCGCGTTTGACGTTCTCACCACCCGGGACCCGGCCCACGACGAAGGGCCCTACCTGAGCCTGACGTCCGCCTATCTGGCCGGGGCCGAGTTGCATACCGGAGCCCAGCTCGACAACGCGGACCTGGTGGGTGCTGTGCTGTACGGCGCGACCATGGCCAAGGCACACCTGGCCGGAGCCACTCTCTCATCCGCAGACCTGACCCTCGTCAACCTGAGCGAAGCCGACCTGAGCGGCTCAATCCTGATTGACACCAATTTCTACTACGCTGCCCTGTCCGACGCGGACCTGACAGGCGCCATGATGCAAGGGGGAAACCTGAGCGGAGCCAGCCTGCTCAATGCGGACCTGAGGGAAGCCTCTCTGATCGACGCGGACCTGAACGAGACGGCCCTGAGGGGAACGGATCTGAGGGACACCGACGTTACCGAGGCCCAGCTCCTCACTGCGGTGATCGATTCCTCCACCCGCCTTCCTCCCCACCTCGCGGCAGACCCCGACGTAAAGGCGCGGATCGCCGAGGTCGAAGCGCAATTTCCATGACCTGTGTGCCAGCCTGAAGGCCACACGAATGCTGTCATGACCCTGGGCTGTCCTCGGTTTCGTACAAATGCTGCTGTCCCGCAGAGAGGACTGCCCCGCTACCTTGAGCGCCGGTGTGAGGTACTTGGGACCTGGGCCGCAGACGTCGCGGGGATCGGTGCCGTTGGCTCCGATGAGGTTTTTGGACAACCGGAGGTCCAAGGCGGCCACGGTCGCGTCGATCCGGGCTGGTGAGATCAGGCAGCAGGAGCCGCAGGTGTTAGAGGGCGAAGCCGATGATGCTGGTCGTCGTGCAGTGCTAGAGATGGTGACGGAGTGCGCGTCTTCGTGGGATTCCCTGCCGCCGGACAGAGCGTAGGCGGACTTGGACGCGTTCTAGGCCCGATCGCTGATGGTGCAGTGCGCGACAGCCCGCACCCTGGTGAGCCAGTCCTCGGTGAACAGCAGTTGCTCGATCGGATCGCCGGGCACGGAGATACCGGTTGCGGTGGTGACTTCGTCCGTGCCGGTCAACTTGTTGTTCCGCTTGAACGGCACGTTTCCGAGCGGCCTGCTCGGGAGCGTGCTGGAAACCGACATGGTCCGTACGACTGCGCCTGCCGCGCCCGAAGGCACGAGAGATCCCCACGCCTCAGGAAAGACGTGGGGATCTCTCGTGCCTTCGGTGAGGGGGCGGTCAGTAGTTGTCCCAGTGGTCGTCGCGTTCGGAGGGTGGTCCGTACTGTTCGATGAGGTCGCAGGTGCAGGTGCCGCCTTCGTACAGTTCTCTGTTGCATTCTTCGTGGTGGTCCCGGTCGGAGCGGCGTCCGGCTGGTGCGGGCGGCTCGGTCTGTGTAGCGGACCGGGGCGGGGCGGGCCGGAGTTCGATGTCCGCGACGGTGCGATGTGCCGGGTTGGTGTCAGTGAGCGGGTGTCAGTGATGGCATGTCAGGTACGGGTGTTTTCGCTGGTCGGGCATTGAGGAAGGGCGTGGTCACTGTCGCGGGGCGGTTTCTGCAGTGGGTGCGGCTGTCATGGGGCGGTACACCCCTCTCCACTCCGCTGTCTTGGGAACGGCACTTCTGATCCTTTCGGGGGCTGCGCAGCGGCACGGTGGTCGGTGACGGTCTTGCGCGGGTGGAAGGGCGTGGGGTGGGGGAGCTGGGCGCGTGGGGTGAGGTCGCGGCGGGGTTGAGGGTGTCTAGGCCGGTGCTGGTGGCGCGGCTGCTGGAGCTGGATGCGGTCGGGGTGTTGACGACGGCGCACGTGCGTGCGGGCGCCCAGGTTGGCGGGGTGAATGTGCGCACGGTGTGGCGCTGGTTGGAGGCTGCGCGGACGGAGGGCCGCATGGAGCCAAGGCCGCGGGCCCGGCTGGAGGTGTCCGACCAGATGTGGGAGGTGCTGGCGCAGGCGGGCGGGAACGTTGCGGCGCTGCACCGGCATCTGAAGGCGGCCGGGGGCGAGGTGCCCTCGCTGGCGTCGTTGCACCGGGTGGTGCGCCGGGATCTTCAGGCCGGCAGGGTCCTGCCGGACCGTGCGGTGGTGCGGCGGGAGCGGGATGAGCAGCAAACGCGGCTGGCACTGGCTGACCTGGCCCTGGCCGGACCGGGTGAGGCAGGCGCGGCGAAAGTGGCTGCGCGCCGGCTGCCGCGTCTTGCACCAGAGGCGAGCAGCGGCTTGCCGGTGGGGGAGAGTGGCGCGCTGGCGGGTGTGGCGTTGCCGGCGGGCGCTCAGCTGGTGCGGACGTCGTCGGTGCGGGCGGTGGCCGAGGCGGTCGGGCAGGCGATGGCGACCCAGGGCGCGGTGTGTGTGTTCGGTGACCCGGGCCGGGGCAAGACCGCGGCCGTGCGGATGGCGCTTGGCGAAGTGCCTCCGGGCTGGAAGGTGACGTGGGTGCCGGTACCGGTGCGCCCGTCGGTGGCCGGCATGAGGCGTGCGGTGTTCGACGCGCTGGCGCTGGCGGGCCGCTTTCCGCACACGTCGGCGCTGGCCGACACCGCGGTCACGGGGGCCTTGAGTGAGGCGCGGGTGCTGGTGGTCGACGAGGCGCAGCGCCTGCCCGTGCCGTGCCTGGAGTACCTGCAGAGCCTGTGGGACCACCCCGGCACCCGGATCACGCTGGTGCTGTGCGGAGCGGGCAGCGAGCGGGCGCTGTCCCGGCTGCCGCAGCTGGCCTCGCGTATCGGCGCGTGGCAGGAGGTTCCACGCCTGGACGCAGCGGAAGTGGCGACCGTGGTGACCGGCTTCCATCCGCTGTGGCGCACCGTACCGGCCCCGGACCTGACGTGGATCGACCGGTCGTGCGCGCACGGCACGTTCCGCACGTGGGCCGCTTTGACTGCGCACCTGCAGAACGCGCTGCTCACCACCGCTGACGCATCCATCGACCGGGCCTTGCTGAGGCGGCTGTTTAAGCGGGTCGCGCCGCCACTGTGAACGAAAGCGCTCCTGCAAGAGACGGGAGGGCGATCGCATGCTCCCGGCCACCGGCAAGCACATGACGTCCCACCCGCCCGAGGGGAGCTGACATGAAGGACGGCGACGCCATCCGCCCAGACGGCGGACTGCCTGCGGTGTCGAGGACGGCGCTGCGTGGTCCGGCTGTGCGGCGGCTGCTCGCACTGCGGGCAGCCAAGAAGCTGACAGTAGGCCATGTGCGGGTGGCTGCGGACGCGCTGGGGGTGTCGGAGCGCACGGTGTGGCGCTGGCTGGCCACCGCTCAGAGCGATGAGACCGCAGCCGCCTACCCCGGCGCACGCTCCCGGGTCGATGCGAGGTTCACCGTTACGCCCGAGGTCCGTGGACTGTTGGCACTGTGGAAGGGGAACGTGCGGGCGGTCCACCGCGAACTGGTCCTGCGTGCTGCCAGGCAGTCTCCGCCTGCCAACGCACCGTCGCTGACGACGCTGCACCGGGCGATCCGCCGTGATCTGACGCTGGGGGAGCGGGCCGGGCTCGCGGGAGGGGAGCGGGCGGCGCGCAAGCATGATGTGTTCCTGGCCCGGCCGCGGGGCTGGCGCAACCAGGTGTGGGAGACCGATCACGTCCAGGTGCCGGTGCTGGTCGATGTCGAGGGCAAGGCCCGCAGGCCGTGGATCACCTGGTTCACCGACTGCTCCACCAACGCGATCACCGGTGTGGCGGTCACACCCGGGCATCCGTCGCGGGAGTCGGTACTTGCCGGCTTGCGCTCCGCGGTCCTGCGTGAGGACCCCTACGGCCCGTTCGGCGGCGTGCCCGAGAAGGTACGGGTGGACCGCGGCAAGGACTTCCTGTCGAGGACGGTGACCGCCGCGTTCGATCTGTTGGACGTGACGGTGGAGGACCTGCCCGCCTACACCCCCCACCTCAAGGGCACCGTGGAGGGGCTGAACCGGGCGGTGGAGAGCATGTTCCTGGCCTCGCTGCCCGGCTACGCCCGCCAGCCTCGTCCGGGTAAGCGGGCTGCCCGTCCGAAGGACGAGGTGCTGCTGGGCTTCGAGGAATTCACCGCCCGGCTGCTGGATTGGACGCTGTGGTGGAACACCGAGCACCGCCCGGCGCCGTTGCGTGGCAGGACTCCGCTTCAGGCGTGGCAGGACGATCCCGCTCCGCTGCGGGGCGTGCCGGCCGCGGATCTGTGGACGTTCACCCTGGAGGACGCCGGCACCCGCACGCTGACCACCCGCGGTATCCGCTTCAGGAAACGCGACTACGTGGGGCCGTGGATGACCGGCCAGGCCGGGATCCAGATCCGAGTGCGCTTCATGCCCCACCACGATCACCGGATCGAGGTCTACCACGCGGCCACCGGCCGCTACCTGGGTCCTGCGGACCTGGCCGACCAGGCCACCGACGAACAGATCAGCGCCGTACGAAGGGCGCGGTCCGCTCGCGCACGCCGCCTGAAGATGGACCTGGAGGCCTCACAGCGCGAGCGCTATGCCGCTGTGAACCAGCCCGAGGCACCTCGGCGGCTCGGCGCGCTGACCGGTGCGCAGGCCGAGGCCGAACTCGCCCGGACTGCCGACGCCGACCTCGCGCAGCTCGCGATGCCAGATCTCATCCCGCACGCTGCGCCCCCGGCCGACTGGCGCACCCCGGCTTCCCTGGCCGCGCTGACCGCACCAGGCCCGCCCATCCGGTACCCGGACGGCCGTGACAGCGCTTCCGCCCCGGACGGCCGCGACGGGCGGGCCGCACGTCCCACCACCGATGAAGACGGAGACGCCTCGTGACCGCGGCCACCTACCAGTACGTCGACCTGCCGGACGCGTCTGTGGTCACCACCCGCGCCCTGCTCACTGCCCGGGAGAACATCATGGACACGGTCGCTGCCCGCGCGATGATGTGCATTCATGGCGGCGCCGGCTTCGGCAAGACGCTCGCCGTCAACACCTGCCTGCGCGAACTCGAACCCGGCGAGGACGTACGTAAGATCACTTTCAGGGCCCGGCCCACCGCCCGTGCGGTGCGCTACGAACTGTTCACTGCGCTCGACCTGGCCGGCGAGCCACCGCGCCACCCCAGCGAGTTCGACCGTCTGCTGAAGACGGCCCTGGCCGAACGCCCCCGTACCTTCCTCGTGGATGAGGCCCAGTGGCTCAACGGGGAGGCGTTCGAATACTTCCGCTATCTCTGGGACGAACCCTCCACCCAGCTCGCCATCATTTTCGTCGGTGGCGCGGGCTGCCACACCGTGCTGCGCCGCGAACCGATGCTGTCCTCCCGTGTCTTCATCTGGCAGCAGTTCACCCGACTCACACCCGACGAGGTCCTCGAGGTGATCCCGCTGTTCCACCCGGTCTGGGCCGGCGCCGCCCCCGAGGACATCGCCTTCGCCGACCAGCATGCCGCGCACGGCAACTTCCGCGCCTGGGCCCAGCTGACCGCCCACACCCGTACCGCACTGGCCCGCACCGGTCGCGCCCGCGTCGACCAGGAGCTGCTGCGCTGGGCCTTCAGCCGCCTCGCCTGACCACACCGTCCATGCCTCCTGCCCCGCCGCTGCCACCCGTCACCGTGGTTCTCGACCGCCACGACGACGTGCTGCACACGCACACCGCTCTGGCCGCCCATCATCCGCCGTCCGGCCGGATCACCCTGCACCCCGGCCCGGGCACCACCAGCGAAACTGGCCTCGCCCACGACCTTCTCGTCGCCCTGGGTAAACCGCCCCTGCTCCCGGGCCGCTTTCCCGGCGGCCGTCAGCCCGCCTGGGAAGCCGCCGCGGCCTGGATGACCGCCCTGCCCGTGAACCGGCTGACCGTGCTGCGCGCCCACCGCCTCACGGCCCGCCGCGCGATGCGCCTTGTGCAGCTACAGGCCCGCACCGGGATTCACTTGACCTTGGTTTGCCACCGCCCTCACCTTCCCGCAGCTCTGCACCAGGCCGTGCGGACGGCCGACTACTCCGTCACCGCCGACTTCGAGGCAGCCCGCCGCCACTACTACGGCACTCCTATTGCCGAGCCCCCGTCGGCAGAGGAGCCCACCGGGCCGGCCAGCCGGTGGCTCACCCTGCCCGCACTGGACCGCCTCGTCTCCTACGACAGCCCCCGCGCCTGCGTCGCCCCGTGCACGCCACCGCCGATCGCCTGGCGGCACCGCCCACCACCCGTGCCTCTCACCGCGTACACCGCCCAGCGAGTCACCCACCGGCTGCACACGGCGACCGCACATCCTCGCCTGGCCGCAGCCCTTGCCACCGCGCTGTTCACCGGCGCCTCCCTCCAGCAACTCGCCACCGCACGCCCCCGCGACTACGACGACGCCGCGGCCACGCTCGCCCTGCACGACCGCGCCCGCTACACAGACGGCTGCGCCGCCTACCCCGTACCACCCTGGGCCAGCATCTTCCTGCGGGCCGCAACCAGCTTCACCCGGCTCCTCTCCGGCGAGGACCAAGAGCTGCTCGCCGGAGAGGAGCCGGGTGACCGTGCCCACTTGCTGCGCGTTGCGGAGACGGCCAGACTACGCCCGCCCCAGCCGCCCACAGGCCGCCGCAAAGGCCCGGTCGGCCGGGTGGAGTGGGACTGGCGCGAGCGGCAGGAAGCCGAGAAGTACGAAGCGATACCGGCCAGGCGCGCCAAGCCGTCGCAACGCTGACCACCCTGCAGTGCTCGCTCGATGGGCCAGGCTCAGCCGATCGAGAAGTCGGCGAACTCAATGTCGCTGAAAGCCACGTGCAGGCCGTGGGCCCGGCAGCCCCATTCGCGAAAGTAGGCGTGTCCCAGCGCACGGGCGAGTATCACCGTCTGCTGCTGCTCGCCCGCGCCGGCATCCCGGGCGGCGAACAGCTCCCGAGCCACCTCTCCCGGCAGATCCTGTGTGATCCACCGCACCCGCGGATCGTCCGAGGAACCTGCCGCAGCAGCAAACCCGAACCGCGCCCTGGTATGGAAGACGAAGCCTTCCGCCTCGGCCTGGGCACGCCGACGAGCCCGTACTCGCGGCTGCCACCGCGCCAGGACAGCCTCCTCGATCGCCTGGGCCTGCAGCGGCCCCGGCAGACGACGCGCTCCGGGCTTCTTCGTCACCCACCGCTGCACAGTGCGCTGCGACACCCCTAGGAGTTGTCTTCAATTGTCACGCCCACATCAGGAGCGATGCGAGGGTGACGGCTGCCTGGTAGGACTCGGCGGTCTTGTCGTAGCGGGTT
>NZ_JBEXLA010000053.1:0-48547 GCF_040609715.1 Streptomyces sp. NPDC004610
GCCGCTGGTGTTGGGGGGGGGGGGGGGGGCGTCTCCCTCCTTGCCGTTGGGGGGGGCGCCGCACGCCGGGGCCCCCCCCCCCCCCCCGCTCCTGGGATGCGCTGTCCGGATCCTGGCGGTCCGTCAGACCTCCACGACCACCGGCAGGATCATCGGCCGGCGGCGGTAGGTGTCGGAGACCCACTTGCCCAGGGTGCGGCGGATGAGCTGCTGGAGCTGATGCGGTTCGACGACGCCGTCCTGGGCCGAGCGTTCCAGGACTTCGTTGATCTTCGGGAGGACCACATTGAAGGCCGAGTCCTCGATACCGGAGCCCCGGGCCTGGACATGCGGGCCCGCCGTGATCTTTCCGGTGGAGGAGTCGATGACCACGAAGACCGAGATGATGCCCTCGTCGCCGAGGATCTTGCGGTCCTTGAGGGCCGGCTCGCCCACATCGCCGACGGAGAGTCCGTCGACGTAGACGTATCCCGCCTGGACCTTGCCGGAGATTTTGGCCTTGCCCTCGATGAGGTCGACGGCGACGCCGTCCTCGGCGATGACGATGCGGTCGTGCGGGACTCCGGTGAGGGCGCCCAGTTCGGCGTTGGCTCGCAGATGGCGCCATTCGCCGTGGACCGGCATCAGATTGCGCGGGCGGCAGATGTTGTAGAAGTACAGCAGCTCGCCCGCGGAGGCGTGGCCCGAGACATGGACCTTGGCGTTGCCCTTGTGGACGACGTTGGCGCCCCAGCGGGTGAGGCCGTTGATCACGCGGTAGACCGCGTTCTCGTTGCCGGGGATCAGGGACGACGCAAGGATCACCGTGTCGCCGTCGACGATCCGGATCTGGTGGTCGCGGTTGGCCATGCGGGACAGGGCCGCCATCGGCTCGCCCTGGGAACCCGTGCAGACCAGGACGATCTCGTTGTCCGGGAGGTCGTCCAGGCTTCGGACGTCCACGACCAGGCCCGGGGGGACCTTGAGGTAGCCGAGGTCGCGGGCGATGCCCATGTTGCGGACCATGGAGCGGCCGACGAAGGCGACCCGGCGGCCGTATTCGTGGGCGGCGTCCAGGATCTGCTGGATGCGGTGGACATGGCTGGCGAAGCTGGCCACGATGATCCGCTTGCGGGCGGTCGCGAAGACCTGGCGCAGGACGTTGGAGATGTCCCGCTCGGGCGGGACGAAGCCGGGGACCTCGGCGTTGGTCGAGTCCGAGAGGAGAAGGTCGATGCCTTCCTCGCTCAGCCGGGCGAACGCGTGGAGATCGGTGAGCCGGCCGTCCAGCGGGAGCTGGTCCATCTTGAAGTCGCCGGTGTGCACCACCATGCCGGCCGGGGTGCGGATGGCGACCGCCAGGGCGTCCGGGATGGAGTGGTTGACGGCGACGAACTCGCAGTCGAAGGGGCCGATGCGCTCGCGGTGCCCCTCGGCCACCTCAAGGGTGTAGGGGCGGATGCGGTGCTCCTGGAGCTTGGCCTCGATCAGGGCGAGGGTGAGCTTGGAGCCGATCAGCGGGATGTCCGGCTTCTCGCGCAGGAGGTAGGGGACGCCTCCGATGTGGTCCTCGTGACCATGGGTGAGGACGATGCCCTCGATGTCGTCGAGACGGTCACGGATGGACGAGAAGTCCGGCAGGATCAGATCGATTCCGGGCTGCTCCTCCTCGGGGAAGAGCACTCCGCAGTCGACGATCAGCAGACGGCCGCCGTACTCGAAGACCGTCATGTTGCGGCCGATCTCGCCGAGGCCGCCCAGGGGGGTGACCCGGAGGCCACCTTGGGGGAGCGGCGGGGGCGGGCCGAGTTCCGGGTGTGGATGACTCAAAAGACTCTCCTCACCACGCACGCCACGTACCGGTGTGGCACGTGGCGCGCGTGACGTTCGTGCAAGACGCAATTGTCGTTGTCGGTGTTCTGTGCTGGTGCGGGCACCGGTGGCCCGCTGATCCGTCGTATTCAGTTGTGGAGCCTGGTGCGAGGCGGTCGTGCCTCGCGAAGTCCGATGTCAGAGCTGTACCCCGCCTGCGGCAAGATCGATCTTGAGCTGCTCGATCTCTTCGGGTGAGCAGGCGACCATGGGCGCGCGCAGCGGTCCGCCGGGCAGGTGCTGGAGGGCGAGCGCGGCCTTGGTGGTCATGACGCCCTGGGTGCGGAACATGCCGGTGTAGACCGGCAGCAGCTTCTGGTGGATCTCGGTGGCCTTCTGTACGTCACCGCTGGTGTACGCGTCGACCAGCTCGCGCAGCTCGGGGGTGACGACATGGCCGACGACGGAGACGAAGCCGACCGCGCCCACGGAGAGCAGCGGCAGATTGAGCATGTCGTCGCCGGAGTACCAGGCCAGGCCGGACTGGGCGATGGCCCAGCTGGCGCGGCCGAGGTCCCCCTTGGCGTCCTTGTTGGCGACGATCCGCGGGTGCTCGGCGAGCCGGACGAGGGTCTCGGTGCTGATGGGGACGCCGCTGCGGCCGGGGATGTCGTAGAGCATGACCGGCAGGTCGGTGGCGTCGGCGACGGCCTTGAAGTGCTGGTAGAGGCCCTCTTGGGGGGGCTTGTTGTAGTAGGGGGTGACGATGAGCAGGCCGTGGGCGCCGGTGCGCTCGGCGGTGCGGGCCAGCTCGATGCTGTGGCGGGTGTCGTTGGTTCCGACGCCGGCCACGATGTGCGCGCGGTCCCCGACCGCGTCCAGTACGGCTCGTACCAGGTCCGATTTCTCCGCGTCGCTGGTGGTGGGGGACTCGCCGGTGGTGCCGTTGATGATCAGGCCGTCGTTGCCTGCGTCCACCAGGTGGGTGGCGAGCCGCTGAGCGCCGTCGAGATCGAGTGCGCCGTCCGCCGTGAAAGGCGTGACCATGGCGGTGAGGACCCGCCCGAAGGGGGTCTGCGGAGTCGAGGTCGGAGCCATGGGTTACACGCTACTCGCTGCTCACGGCACGGTCTGCCCTTGGGGTGTCGGATAGGTCATGACAAAGATGGAGCCCGGCACTGCCTGCTCGGGGGTTCAAGCAGTGCCGGGTCCGTTTGATCAGGCTAGATGAACTTCTCTAAATGCCGCAATCCGGACACCTCGTGAGGCTGACCCGCACATCTGTGCCCGATGGGCCGTACAGCCGTGCGGTTACGGGGCGACGCGTCCGTTGGCGTTGAAGGCGGTGTGGGTGAGCGGCATCAGCCGGGCCCACTCGGCCTCCATCAGCTCGCCCACCATCTCGATCTCGCGCTGCGGGAAGGACGGCACCTTGGCCAGTTCGTGCTGGGTGCGCAGGCCGAGGAAATGCATCAGCGAGCGCGCGTTGCACGTGGCGTACATCGAGGAGAAGAGGCCGACCGGGAGGACCGCGCGGGCCACCTCGCGGGCGACACCGGCCGCCAGCATCTCCTGGTACGCCTCGTAGGAGTGACGGTAGGAGTCCTCCATGACGCGGCCGACCAGTTCCTGCTGGGCGACCGTGCCCTCCACGAACCGGTACTTGCCCGGACGGCCCTGCTGGACCAGCTTGCGGGACTCGTCGGGGACGTAGAAGACCGGCTGGAGCTCGCGGTAGCGACCGCTCTCCTCGTTGTACGACCAGCCCACGCGGTGCCGCATGAACTCGCGGAAGACGAAGATCGGGGCGCTGATCAGGAAGGTCATCGAGTTGTGCTCGAAGGGGCTGCCGTGCCGGTCCCGCATCAGGTAGTTGATCAGGCCCTTGGAGCGCTCCGGGTCCTTGCCCAGCTCGTCCAGGGACTTCTCGCCCGCCGTGGACACGCGCGCGGCGAACAGCACATCGGCGTCGGACGCGGTGTGCTTGACCAGCTCGACGGTGACATCGCCGCGGAAGCTCGGCTTGACGTCCGGGGCGGCCGGGACGCCGGGGGCGGCCGAGGCATCCGGGGCGGCCGGGGCGTCCGGGGTCGCGTCGGTGGGGGTGTCGGTCACGGTCGGAGGGTTCCCTTCCATCCACTTCACTCGGGCGGCGCCCACTCTACGGCCCGGCACTGACAGCCGGTCTTTCGGTGCGCGGCCATGACATCCGGGGCAAGCTCTGCGAACTCCGGTGAATGTCTGTGAATGCCTGTGAATCGCTGTGAACTCCTGCGAACTTCTGTCAATTCGGTGAATGCGGGCACGTTCTGGGGCGTTCGCTCGTCTGTACTGGTGAGCGCGAGGCGTTCGAACCCGCGTGGGTCGAACGCCCGAGTCCGGGCGGACGGCGAGCCGAGAGCCGTCCGTCGGGCGACGAGCCCGAGAGGAGAAGCACCACCCATGTTCCGCCGGCGCGAGCCCGTACCCTTCGCCTTCATCGCCGATGCCGACAAGTTCCGCAGCAATGTCACTCCCCCACCCCGTACCCGCCCCACGGCGGGGCAGATAGCCGGGCGCTCGCTGCTGGGGGTCACGATCGTCGCCGCCCTGGTCGGGTCGCTGATCCTCGGTATGCCGGCGCTGGAGCTGGATCAGTCGACCGCACAACTCCAGCAGTCGCAGGCGACAGAGGGCCGATGAGCGGGCGCTGAGCGGCGGCCCGTCCGTTCCTCCCCCACCCCCGAATGGCGTGGGCGGTACCCCCTTGGCCCCCCTAAGGTGGTGGGCCGCGACACGGGTCGATAGCCTCACCGGGCACAGCCCATGCATGGACGAGTGAGGACCAGCCGTGCCCCTGCCCTTCCTGACGGCCGACCGTGCCTTCGACACGACGGACGACACCGCGCTGCCGTTCGACGACCGCGACCGCTGGCGGCGCCCCTACCGCCCCGGGCCCTGGCGGGTCGGTATCGCCGCCGTCTGGCTGCTGCTCGCCTCCTTCGTGCTGTTCGCGGCGGTCATCATCGCCCTCACCGGCACCGTGTCCGGGGCGGGGGTGGTCCTCGGGATCGCGCTGGCGCTGATCGCCGTCGCGCTGCGGCTGCTGCGCTCCGGCGTCTGGGTGAGCGCCCAGGGGCTACGCCAGGTGCGCTTCCACCTCACCCGGACGGTCCCCTGGGACAAGGTCGGGGCGGTACGGACGGTGCAGCAGCCGGTGCGCTGGCTGGGGCTGCCCCGTACGGTGCAGGGCCAGGCCCTGGTGCTGGTCCGGCGCGACCGGAGCGGCGGGGACACACCCACGCTGCTGACCACGCACAACGCGGATTTCCTGGCCCGGGTCGAGGCGTTCGACCGGGCGGCGGATTCGGTGGAGGTCTGGGCGGACGAGTACGGGCGGCGGGGCTGAGGTGCGGCGGGACGTATCGCCGGTAGTCGTCGGCGCCTGCGGGTGAGCTGAGCGCGGAGGAGCCCGGTCCGGAGGGTCGGACCGGGCTCTGTGGTGTTCCGGGTGGCCGTTCCGGCCGGGGTCAGGTCGCCTCGCCGGGGCCCCGGTGCAGTCCCGCCGGGGTCAGGTCGCCTCGCCGGGGTCCCGGTGCAGGGTGATCGCACGCTGCATCGCCTTGCGGGCCCTCGGTGTGTCGCGGGCGTCGCGGTAGGCGACGGCGAGGCGGAACCAGGTGCGCCAGTCGTCGGGGGCGGCCTCCGTCTCGGCCTTGCGGCGGGCGAAGACCTCGTCGGCCGAGTCGCGGTCGACCCGGCCGCTGGGCAGGCGCCGCAGTTCATCGGCCGGCAGGCCGCCCTCGGCGTCGAGCTGGGCCGCCAGCGCGTTGGCCCGGTGGACGAACTGGGTGTTCTTCCACAGGAACCAGACGCCGATGACCGGCAGGATCAGTACCGCCAGCCCGAAGGTGACGGTCAGCGGTGTCCCGGCCTTGATCAGCAGCACGCCCCGGCTGCCGACCAGGACGAAGTAGAAGACCAGGACGGCGGCGGTGAGGGCGTAGGTAAGTTTCGCGCGCATGAGGGATCAGGGTCCGTAGGCTTCAGTTCAGGTCCAGGAAGTGTTCCAGGCCGTAGGTGAGGCCCGGGGTGGTGACCACCCGGCGGGCGCCGAGCAGGATGCCCGGCATGAAGCTGCTGTGGTGGAGGGAGTCGTGCCGGATGGTGAGGGTCTCGCCCTCGCCGCCGAGCAGGACCTCCTGGTGGGCGAGGAGACCGCGCAGCCGGATCGCGTGGACGGGGACGCCGTCGACCGTCGCGCCGCGGGCGCCGTCCAGGGCGGTCTCCGTGGCGTCCGGGGCCGGGGGCGAGCCGGCCTGGGCGCGGGCCGCCGCGATGAGCTGGGCGGTGCGGGTGGCGGTGCCGCTGGGGGCGTCGACCTTCTTCGGGTGGTGCAGCTCGATGACCTCCACCGACTCGAACCACGGGGCCGCGATCTGGGCGAACTTCATGGTCAGGACGGCGCCGATGGAGAAGTTCGGGGCGATCAGGACGCCGGTGGCGGGCGCGCGGTCGAGCCATCCGGTGAGCTGCGCGAGACGTTCGTCGGTCCAGCCCGTCGTACCGACCACGGCGTGGATGCCGTGGCCGACGCAGTAGTCGAGGCTGGCCATCACCGAGTCGGGGGTGGTCAGTTCGACGGCGACCTGGGCGCCGGAGTCGGTGAGCGTCTCCAGCGAGTCGCCGCGGCCGAGGGCGGCGACCAGTTCCATGTCGTCGGCGGCCTCGACCGCCCGTACCGCCTCGGAGCCGATGCGGCCCTTGGCACCGAGGACCGCCACGCGCAGCTTGCTCATCTTCGTCTCTGTTTCCTTGCCGGGTTTCCTTGCCGGATACGGGAGTTCGGTGGCGGTGGCCTCGCGGGGTCAGGCCACCGCGTCGTGCAGCCGGGACGCCTGCTTGTCCTTGAGCGGGCCGATGACCGACAGGGACGGGCGCTGCCCCAGGATGTCGCGGGCGACCGCGCGGATGTCGTCGGGGGTGACCGAGGCTATCCGCAGCAGCATGTCGTCCACGGACATCTGCTCGCCCCAGCACAGCTCGCTCTTGCCGATACGGTTCATCAGCGCGCCGGTGTCCTCCAGGCCGAGGACGGTGGAGCCGCGCAGCTGGCCGATCGCGCGGTGGATCTCCTCGTCGGTGAGGCCCTGCTCGGCGATCTGGTCGAGTTCGTCGCGGCAGATCTTCAGGACGTCGTGCACCTGGGAGGGGCGGCAGCCCGCGTAGACGCCGAAGAGACCGCAGTCGGCGAAGCCGGAGGTGTACGAGTACACGCTGTAGGCCAGGCCGCGCTTCTCGCGGACCTCCTGGAAGAGGCGGGAGGACATTCCGCCGCCGAGGGCGGTGTTGAGCACGCCGAGCGCCCAGCGGCGGTCGTCGGTGCGGGCGAGGCCGGGCATACCGAGGACGACATGGGCCTGCTCGGTCTTGCGGCCGATCAGCTCGACCCGGCCCGCGGTGCGGATACGGCGGCTTCCGTCGCGCGGGGCGATGGGGGCCGCCTCGGCGTTCCGGAAGGCGCCCGCCTTCTCGAAGGCCGCGCGGACCTGTCGTACGACCTTGTGGTGGTCGATGTTGCCGGCGCAGGCGACGACCAGGTGGGTGGGGTCGTAGTGCTTCTTGTAGAAGCGGCGGATGCGGTCGGCGGTGAGGGCGTTGACCGTGTCGACCGTGCCGAGGACGGGGCGGCCGAGGGGGTTGTCGCCGAACATGGTGTGCGCGAACAGGTCGTGCACACAGTCGCCCGGGTCGTCCTCGGTCATGGCGATCTCTTCGAGGATCGCGCCCCGCTCGACGTTGACGTCCTCTTCGAGGATCAGCGAGCCGGTCAGCATGTCGCAGACGACGTCGATGGCGAGCGGCAGATCGGTGTCGAGCACGCGTGCGTAGTAGCACGTGTACTCCTTGGCCGTGAACGCGTTCATCTCGCCGCCGACGGCGTCGAGGGCGGAGGAGATGTCCAGGGCGGATCTGCGGCCGGTGCCCTTGAAGAGCAGGTGTTCGAGGTAGTGGGTGGCGCCGTTGAGCGCGGGGGTCTCGTCGCGGGAGCCGACGTGCGCCCAGATGCCGAAGGTGGCGGAGCGCACGGAGGGGAGGGTCTCGGTGACGATGCGCAGACCACCCGGAAGAGTGGTCTTGCGGACCGTACCGATCCCTGCGGTGCCCTTGATGAGGGTTTGGGTACGGGCGACGGCCCGCGCCTCCGAGGAGGGGCGGGCCGTCGCCTGGGAGCCAAGGGACGTCACTGGTCGGCAGCGTCCTTCTTGTCGTCGCCCTCGGCGTCGTCGGCGCCCTCGATCACGGGGATCAGGGAGAGCTTGCCGCGGGAGTCGATCTCGGCGATCTCGACCTGGACCTTCTGGCCCACCCCGAGGACGTCCTCGACGTTCTCCACGCGCTTGCCGCCGGCGAGCTTGCGGATCTGCGAGATGTGCAGCAGGCCGTCCTTGCCCGGGAGCAGAGAGACGAAGGCACCGAAGGTGGTGGTCTTCACGACCGTACCCAGGTAGCGCTCGCCGACCTCGGGCATCGTCGGGTTGGCGATGCCGTTGATCGTGGAGCGGGCGGCCTCGGCGGAGGGGCCGTCGGCGGCGCCGATGTAGATCGTGCCGTCGTCCTCGATGGTGATCTCGGCGCCGGTGTCCTCCTGGATCTGGTTGATCATCTTGCCCTTGGGGCCGATGACCTCACCGATCTTGTCGACCGGGATCTTCACGGTGATGATCCGCGGCGCGTTGGGGGACATCTCGTCGGGCCGGTCGATGGCCTCCATCATCACGTCGAGGATGTGGAGCCGGGCGTCGCGCGCCTGCTTGAGGGCGGCGGCGAGCACGGAGGCCGGGATGCCGTCGAGCTTGGTGTCGAGCTGGAGGGCGGTGACGAACTCCTTGGTGCCGGCGACCTTGAAGTCCATGTCGCCGAAGGCGTCCTCCGCACCGAGGATGTCGGTGAGGGTGACGTAGTGCGTCTCGCCGTCGATCTCCTGGGAGATCAGGCCCATGGCGATACCGGCGACCGGGGCCTTCAGCGGCACACCGGCGTTCAGCAGCGACATGGTGGAGGCGCAGACCGAGCCCATGGACGTCGAGCCGTTGGAGCTGAGCGCCTCGGAGACCTGGCGGATCGCGTAGGGGAACTCCTCGCGGGTCGGCAGGACCGGGACGAGGGCGCGCTCGGCGAGGGCGCCGTGGCCGATCTCGCGGCGCTTGGGGGAGCCGACGCGGCCGGTCTCGCCGGTGGAGTACGGCGGGAAGTTGTAGTTGTGCATGTAGCGCTTGCGGGTCACCGGGGAGAGGGTGTCCAGCTGCTGCTCCATACGGAGCATGTTCAGCGTGGTGACGCCCAGGATCTGGGTCTCGCCGCGCTCGAACACCGCGGAGCCGTGCACCCGCGGGATGGCCTCGACCTCGGCGGCCAGGGTGCGGATGTCGGTGACACCGCGGCCGTCGATGCGCTTCTTCTCCTTGATCACGCGCTCGCGGACGAGAGCCTTGGTCAGGGAGCGGTAGGCGGCGGAGATCTCCTTCTCGCGGCCCTCGAACTCCGGCAGGAGCTTCTCGGCGGCGAGGGTCTTGACGCGGTCCAGCTCGGCCTCGCGCTCCTGCTTGCCGGCGATGGTGAGCGCCTGGGCCAGCTCGGGGCGGACGGCGGCCGTGAGGGCCTCCAGGACGTCGTCCTGGTAGTCGAGGAAGATCGGGAACTCGCCGGTCGGCTTGGCGGCCTTGGCGGCGAGGTCGGCCTGCGCCTTGCACAGGACCTTGATGAAGGGCTTCGCGGCGTCCAGACCGGCCGCGACGACCTCCTCGGTGGGGGCCTCGGCGCCGCCCTCGACCAGCTTGATGGTCTTCTCGGTGGCCTCGGCCTCGACCATCATGATCGCGACATCGCCGTCGTCCAGGACACGGCCCGCGACGACCATGTCGAAGACGGCGTCCTCCAGCTCGCTGTGGGTGGGGAAGGCCACCCACTGGCCGCGGATCAGGGCGACGCGGACGCCGCCGATCGGGCCGGAGAAGGGCAGACCGGCCAGCTGGGTGGACGCGGAGGCGGCGTTGATCGCCACGACGTCGTACAGGTGGTCGGGGTTGAGGGCCATGATCGTGGCGACGACCTGGATCTCGTTGCGCAGGCCCTTGCGGAAGGACGGGCGCAGCGGGCGGTCGATCAGCCGGCAGGTGAGGATGGCGTCCTCGGAGGGACGGCCCTCACGGCGGAAGAAGCTGCCGGGGATCTTGCCGGCGGCGTACATCCGCTCCTCGACGTCCACCGTGAGGGGGAAGAAGTCGAGCTGGTCCTTGGGGTTCTTGGAGGCGGTGGTGGCCGACAGCACCATGGTGTCGTCGTCCAGGTACGCCACGGCGGAGCCGGCGGCCTGCTTGGCCAGGCGGCCCGTCTCGAAGCGGATGGTGCGGGTGCCGAAGGCGCCATTGTCAATGACGGCCTCGGCGTAGTGGGTCTCGTTCTCCACTAGCGTTTTCTCCGATACTTGTCGTCTTTCGTCCCACCGGGCCCGTGTGGCGCGGGGGACGGCCTCGGAGAAGCACACCGTCCGATGCGGGCCGGTCTTCGATCGAAGCACCCGGGGCTCGCTTCCCCCCGGGGGCCACTACCGAGGACCGGCGGCGGCTGGGCGCGCTTCTCCTCGTTCATCTGGTTCGTCTAATTCGTCTGATTCGCTCAGGTCGTGCGTCGCATGCTGTCGCCCTACCCCTTCGGGTACGGGACATCACGCTCTGTTCGTATCTCGTGCTCGTGCCTGCGGGGAGCGCCGACACACCTTCTGCTCACCACACTACAAAGCGGCAGTGACACCGCGCACGTTTCCGTACGGACGGTAAAGCCCGCGTACGTACGGCAAAAGGGAGCGGCTCCCTGGTCACGGGAACCGCTCCCCTTCGTGGCGTCCTACTTGGCGCCGCCCGCCGCACCGCGGCGGATGCCGAGGCGGTCGACCAGCGCACGGAAGCGCTGGATGTCCTTCTTCGCCAGGTACTGGAGCAGGCGACGGCGCTGACCGACCAGGATCAGCAGACCCCGGCGCGAGTGGTGGTCGTGCTTGTGGGTCTTGAGGTGCTCGGTCAGGTCCGAGATCCGCCGGGACAGCAGGGCGACCTGGACCTCGGGGGAGCCGGTGTCGCCCTCCTTGGTGCCGAACTCGGTCATGATCTGCTTCTTCGTAGCGGCGTCGAGCGACACGCGTACTCCTTGTGATGAGTGAGTGGCCACCGAGTGCCCCCGGTCTCTGTCTCGGGGGAGCTTCCACGACTCGGAAGGCGGGATCCGCTGGGCGCGACCGCCGGGGCACCGCGATCCCTGAGCGGGATCCTCGGAGCATCCGGGGATGCGTACACAAACGGCCGTCACCCAGAGTACCAGCAGGCGGCGACGCCCCTGACCGCGGTGTCCGAACATCGTCGTCGGGTCCCTTACGCCCACTAGGGTGAGCCGATCGGAATGGACCGATCGGAATGTCCGCGGCGAAGATCCGCGGGAAGATCCGCATGCCGGGAAGGGGTCGCTTCGCGATGGCGGAGGAAGTGCACGAGGACGTCAGGGCACGCAAGGAGCGGGAGCGGGACGAGCTGTACGGGCTCGACATCTCCGGCGTGGAATGGCACAGCGCGCCGGGCACCGAGCAGCACGAGGAGCGTGTCGAGATCGCCTATCTGCCGGACGGCGCCGTGGCCATGCGGTCCTCGCTCGATCCCGGGACCGTGCTGCGGTACACGGAGGCGGAGTGGCGGGCGTTCGTGCTGGGGGCGCGGGACGGGGAGTTCGATGTGACTCCGGCGCCGGGCGGTGGGGGTGGGGGGCTGGGGCAGGAGTAGGGGTTCTTAGGGATCTTGTGGAGGGGCGGCGCCTGCGGGTGCCGCCCCTTTTTTGTGCGGCGGTACGGGGGGCGTTTCGGCGGGGGTGCGGGGGTGCGTTTGTGCGGGGGTGCGGAAGCGCGGGGGGGGATCCAGGGTGCCGCGTCCCGCTAGTGCTCCAGCCCGAAGCTGCCGATCGCTATCGAGGCCAGTACCGGGGCCTCGGGGTCCTCGGCGTCCGGCTCGATCTGGCGCCTGGAGAGGAAGAGACGGCCCTGTTCGACGACGATGTCCGACCACTCCAGATCGGCCAGCTGGCCCATCTCCTCCTCAGGGAGCCCGAACAGGAGGTAGGGGGTCTCCTTGTCGGTCTCGGGGTTCCAGGCCACGACGGCGGTCGGTTCCACCTCGCTGAGGCTCTCGCGGATGATCAGCAGTTCGTCGCCGCTGGTGCGGAGCGGGTAGACCGGCTGGTAGGGACGGCCCTCGAACTTCCCCGTGGTCTTTCCGGTGGCGGTGTCGAAGGCGACGATCCAGTTGGCGGGCTGGGCCGGGGTGGGCTCCTCCTTGGTGGCGACATAGAGCCGGTCGTCGTCCACGACCAGGGCGTCGCAGTGCTCGACCACTCCGAAGAAGGGCGAGGAGAAGTAGCGGTCTCCGCACTTGGGGTCGTGGCGGCCGGACATCGGGACGGTGGCCAGATAGGTGCCGTCGTCGTCGAGGGTGATCAGTTCCGTGACGGACGTGTCCCCCGCGGCGACGGCGAGGACGGGTGGCTCGGACGACGGGAGGTAGACGTCCTGGACGCCGCGGGCGACCTCGTAGGTCCATTCGGGCTCGCCGGTGCGGGGGTCGAGGCGCTGGACGCGGTAGGTGGCGTTGGCGCCGGTGCCGCAGGTGAGCAGCGCCAGCAGGGCGCGTCCGCCGGCGAAGCCCCGGTCCTCGCAGCTGGAGACGGAGGTGCCGTCCCAGAGCTTGCGGCCGTCCTTCATGTCGTAGGCGACGGAGCCCTGGCCCCAGGCGATGGCGACGACGCCCCGGGTGAGGGTGAGGTTGGTGTTGGTGACGAAGGCGGAACCGGCCGAGGGCATGGTGGACTGCCATAGCTTTTTGCCGGTGTCTATGTCGAAGAAGACCACCTGGTCGCAGACGCCCTCGGTGTCGGCGCCGTCGGGCTTCGGGGGCTGTACGACGACGGCGGTGCGGCCGTCGGCGGTGACATGCTCGCTGGTGGCGCAGAGGTGGCCGTCGAGGTCCAGGGTCCAGGCGGGGTCCTCGGAGTCCGGGGCGATGTCGTAGCCGAGGATCTTGTCGGCGGTGCCCTTGGCGAAGATCTCGCCGGTGGCCCAGGTGCCGGGCGCGTAGCGATCGCCGCCGTTCTTGAACTCCTCCAGCCCGGTCTCCTGCTGGTACAGCATGAGCCGTCCCTCGGGTGAGGCGGGGGGCTTCTCGACGGTCTCGCGGATCTCGTCGGGCTGCTGGGCGACGGCGGCGGGCCGGTCGTCGGCCGGTGTGTCGCCGGAGGAGCCGGGGGATGCCAGGAGCCAGGTGCCGATGCCGGCCCCGGCGAGCAGCGCGAGCGCTCCGGCCACGCCGAACCACCGCAGGCGACGCCGGCTGCGGCGGCCTTCGGCGGCCCGGTGGGACTCGGTGTAGATCGAGGGGGGCGGGCCGAAACTCACTCGGGGTGCCTTTCTTGGTGGTGGGGTGGGGTGCGCCTCCGGCCGGGGGGGGCGGTGGCGGGGTACGGGGGGTGCGGGGGTGGGGTGGGCCTCCGGCCGGATGGCCGGTGGCGGGGTACGGGGGTGGGGTGCGCCTCTGGCCGGGGGCCGCGGTACGCCGGTGTGGGGGTGCCGTGCTGCTTTGGGGGTGGAGCGGCGATGCCGGGGCGGGTGTCGGTGGGATTGCCGGGCGGCCGTTGGCCGGACCGCCGATACGGGGGGGCACAGGTCACCAGTCCCGCCGTACGGCCCCATGCGGTGGACGCAGGCCCGTCCGCCTCCGTGCGGTCCCCGGGCTGTGGGCGTGGGCGCAGGCCCGTCAACCCCCGTACGGGCCCCTTGCGGTGGACGCAGGGCCGTCCCCCGCCCCGTACGGCCCCCCATGCCTCGGTGCGGACGCGGCCCCTCAATCCCCCGTCATCGACCGCGCCGAGGCGTACACCTCGAAGACGGCCAGGGCCAGCGGTACCAGGGTCAGCAGGACGAAAGCCTCGGCGATCTCCATGAAGCGGCCCCAGAACGGGGTGACGCCCTGGCGGGGGGCGATCAGCCCGATCGCCGTGACCAGCGCCGTCGCCGCGCCCAGCGCCGCCACCAGCCACACCGTACGGATGTCGAGCGCGGTGGTGTCGCCGATGAGGGCGTCGCGGATGTAGTCCTGCGGCGGGTTCAGGGCGAGGCCGAGGCCGAGGAAGACCAGGCAGGCGAGCCCGGCGGTGAGCGTCGCGGCCACCTGGCCGGTGTAGCGGAACAGATGGGCCCGCATCAGCATTGCGATGCCGGTGGCCAGGGCGAGCAGTTGGGCCCAGAGGTCGCTGGAGAAGCTGAGCACGATCGCGGCGCCGACGGTGACCAGCGCGCAGCCGCCGACCAGTCCGACGAGGAGTTCATGGCCGCGGCGGGCCTGGGCGACGATGCGCTCGGCGTCGACGGGCTCCGGGGTGGTGGGCTCGTCGGTGCTGTACCCGCGCGCGGGGTTGGGCTGGGCGAAGCCGATGGGCAGCCGGGCGAAGCGCATGGACAGGCCGGGCAGGAAGGCCAACGCGCAGACCGCGAGCGGAGCGCAGACGGCGGCCGTCTCGATGGGCCGCAGATCGGTGAGCATCGCGATGAAGGTGGTGATCAGGCCGATCATCGAGGCGAGGACGAAGGCCACGAAGGGCCCGTCGCCGCCCGGCGAGATCAGGGTGAGGACCACGGCGGCGACCAGGACGGCCGCGCAGGCCAGCAGGAACTGGAGCCGCCCGATGCCCTGTCCGTCGGCGAGCGGCAGCAGCCCGGAGCCGGCGACGGCCAGGTTGGGCAGCGCGCCGAGGCCCAGGGCGATGGCGGAACCGCGGTCGTCGTAGACCCGCGCGCGGACGCACGCGATGGTGACCAGCAGGACTCCGGTGACGGCGGCGAGGATGCCCTGGAGGCTGTGCATGTCGTGGCGGAGCTGGGAGCGCCAGGCGACGAAGGCGAGCAGGGCGGGCAGTACGCCGCCGGCGATCAGACCGGCCGCGCGGGTGAGGTCCGCGCTCCACAGGGTGCGGTCCTGGGTGACGGCGGAGGCGACCGCCTCGGAGACGTCGTCGTGGACGGCGGGCGGGAGGGACTCGGCGAACGGACGCAGGGTCAGCAGTTCGCCGTCCAGGATGCGCTGGGCGGCGAAGGAGCGGGAGCCGTCCAGGACCGTGCCGTCACGCCGGACCAGGTGGTAGCCGACCGGGGCGCCCTCGGTGGGGCGCTGCTGGGACAGGCGCAGGATCTCCGGGTAGAGATCGGCGACCGGTACGTCGTCGGGCAGGGCCACGTCGATGCGGCTGTCGGGGGCCACGATGGTGACCCGGCAGAAGCCGTAGCCGGTGCCCGACCCGGCAGGGGTCGCGCTGCCCGTTCCGCCGGTCCGGCCGGCCGGCGCGGAGGCCGTCATGCTCACCTGCTGTTCCCCCTTGTGTCGCTTGCATCGCTTGCGTTGCTTGCTTTGCCTGTGTCGCTTGCTTTGCCTGTGTCGCTTGTGTCGCTGTCTTCGTTCTTGTGTGTCGCTGTCTTCGTTCTTGCGTCGTTCCCGGTGTGCGGACCACTTCGTTCGTGCGGGGCGCTCGGGTCGTGCGGGGCGTTCGCGTCGGCGGCCGGGGCGCCGGGCTGGCTGCCGGGCGCGCGACCGCCTGTGGCGATCCTGTGCACGTCGTGCGTACCTTCTGCGCTCTGTTGCGTATCCCCTGCGTATCCCCGCGTAGCCGTCGCGTACATGCCGCCGAGCCCTGCCCGCCGCGCCGGTGCGGTACGTCACCGTGGCCGGGAGCAGGCGGGAACGCTCGTGGTGAACGGTGCGGATTGCCCGGTTTACCCGGTCCGATTCGCAACTGTTCACAGGTCTCACGGGCACCCTACCGCCCGCCACTGTCAGTGGCGGTCAGTAGGATCGCGCTGCGCGATCGACGCTCGCCGGACACGGGGCGGCGGGTGGAACGGGTCGGGTCGGCAAGGGAATTGGTGCGAAGTGAGCCACATCGTCGTCAAGCGCCCACCGCGGGCACTGCCGAAGGAAGTGCCCACCAGTGAGGTGGTGGTCCAGCCGCCGCCCGAACTGCCGCGGGGGCAGCAGGAGGGCGCGCTGATGCAGTTGCTGCCCATGCTCGGCATGGGCGGCTCGGTGGTGTTCTTCTTCAATCCGCAGGCCCAGCCCTTCATGAGGATCATGGGCATGGTGATGATCGCCTCGACGATCGCCATGGGCATCGCGATGCTGATCCGCTACCGCCGGGGCAACCAGGGCCAGCTGGCCGACATCCGCCGCGACTACCTGCTTTATCTGTCCCAGACCCGTCGCAACGCGCAGCGCACCGCGCAGGCCCAGCGGGACGCGCAGTACTACCTCCACCCTTCGCCGGAGCAACTGTGGGCGCTGGTCGCCGAGGGCAGCCGGGTGTGGGAACGCCGTACCGGTGACGAGGATTTCGGCCAGGTGAGGGTCGGTCTCGGCCCGCAGTCGCTGGCCACTCCCCTGCTGGCGCCGCAGAGCGCGCCGGTGGACCAGCTGGAGCCGCTCACCACGGGCGCGATGCAGCGCTTCCTGGCCACCCACGCCACCGTGGAGAGCCTGCCCATGGCGGTCTCGCTGCGGGCCTTCTACCACGTGACGATCAGCGGGGAGCCGGTCACCGTACGGGGCGCCGCGCGCGCGGTGACCGCCTCCCTCGCCTCGCTCCAGTCCCCCGAGGACCTGGTCATCGCGGTCGCCACCGGGCGGGACGCGGCGGCCGAGTGGGAGTGGGCGAAATGGCTGCCCCACGCGCAGGCGCGCGGGACGGCCGACGGCGCGGGCAGCCTGCGGCTGATCACCACCAACCCGATGGAGCTGGAGGAGTTGCTGGGGGCCCGGCTCCAGGGCCGTCCGCGGTTCCATCCGGACGGCCCGCCGGTGCCGGAGCAGCCGCAGGTGGTGGTCGTCCTCGACGGGGTCTCCCTGCCGCCGACCTCGCTCCTGGCCAGCCCCGAGGGCCTCCAGGGGGTCACGGTCCTGGAGGTGGTGCCGGGCGAGCTGACCAGCGGGCGCGGTGACCTCTCGATCGTCGTCCACCCGCGCGAGCTGCGGCTGGAGTCGGCGCACGGCATGGTCTACGAGGGCGCTCCGGACGTGCTGGCGTACGAGGGGGCCGAGGCGCTGGCGCGGCAGCTGGCGCCGCTGCGGATGGCCTCGGGCGGGGACGACGACGAACCGCTGCTGGCCAATCTGGAGTTCACCGATCTGCTGAACCTGGGCGACGCGGCCTCCGTGGACCCGCGGCGCACCTGGCGGCCCCGTTCGCAGTCGGAGCGGCTGCGGGTGCCGATCGGGCTCGGCGAGGACGGCCGTCCGGTGATGCTGGACCTCAAGGAGGCCGCGCAGGAGGGCATGGGCCCGCACGGGCTGTGTGTCGGCGCCACCGGCTCCGGCAAGTCGGAGCTGCTGCGCACCCTGGTCCTCGGTCTGGCCGTGACGCACTCCTCGGAGACCCTGAACTTCGTCCTCGCCGACTTCAAGGGCGGCGCGACCTTCGCGGGCATGGCGCAGATGCCGCATGTGGCGGCGGTCATCACCAACCTGGCGGACGATCTGACCCTGGTCGACCGGATGGGCGACTCCATCCGCGGGGAGCTGAACCGCCGTCAGGAGATGCTCCGCGACGCGGGCAACTACGCCAACATCCACGACTACGAGAAGGCCCGCGCGGCGGGCGCCCCGCTCCAGCCGCTGCCGTCCCTCGTCCTGGTGATCGACGAGTTCAGCGAACTGCTCACCGCCAAGCCGGACTTCATCGAGATGTTCGTCCAGATCGGCCGGATCGGCCGCTCGCTGGGCGTGCATCTGCTGCTGGCCTCGCAGCGCCTGGAGGAGGGCCGGCTGCGCGGCCTGGAGACGTACCTCTCGTACCGGATCGGTCTGCGGACGTTCTCGGCGGCCGAGTCGCGCGCGGCGATCGGCGTTCCGGACGCCTATGAGCTGCCCAATGTGCCCGGTTCCGGGTTCCTGAAGTTCGGCACGGACGAGATGCTGCGCTTCAAGGCGGCGTATGTCTCCGGGGTGTACCGCACCAGCGCGCAGCAGGCCGCGTCGTACGGCGGGCCGCTGCCGGTGGACCGCAGGCCGGTGCTGTTCACGGCGGCGCAGGTGCCCGTGCGGTACGCGGCGGTGCCGCCGCAGCGCGGCGAGGAGGAGCCGCAGCGCCAGGACGACGCGCTGGCGGACACCGTGCTGGATGTGATCGTGCGGCGGCTGGAGGCGCAGGGCCCGGCGGCCCACCAGGTGTGGCTCCCGCCGCTGGACAGCCCGCCCTCCCTGGACTCCCTGCTGCCGGGCCTGGCGGCGGTGCCGGGCCGCGGTCTGACCCAGCCGGGGTACGAGGGCGCGGGGCGGCTGGTCATCCCGGTCGGCCTGGTCGACAAGCCGTACGAGCAGCGCCGGGACCCGCTGTGGACGGACTTCGGCGGGGCGGCCGGGCATATGCAGATCCTGGGCGGCCCGCAGTCCGGCAAGTCGACGCTGCTGCGCTCGCTCATCGCCTCCTTCGCCCTCACCCACACCCCGCACGAGGTGCAGTTCTACGCGCTGGACTTCGGCGGTGGCGGTCTCTCGGCCGTCGCCGGGCTCCCGCACGTGGGCGGGGTGGCCTCCCGGCTGGACCCGGAGAAGGTCCGCCGGACGGCGGCGGAGGTGTACGGCATCCTGACCCGGCGCGAGGAGTACTTCCGCACCGCTGGGATCTCCTCCATCGCCGAGTTCCGCACCCGCCGTGCGCGGGGCGACATCGCGGTGACGGACCAGCCGTGGGGCGATGTGTTCCTGGTCGTCGACGGCTGGGGGAACTTCCGTTCGGACTACGAGGCGCTGGAGCCGTTCATCCTGGACATCGCCGCGCGCGGGCTGGGCTACGGCATTCACGTCATCCTCACCGCCTCGCGCTCCATGGAGGTCCGTTCGAACATGAAGGACCACCTCATGAACCGGCTGGAGCTGCGGCTCGGCGACCCCATGGACTCCGAGTTCGACCGCAAGGTCGCGGCGAACGTCCCGACCGGGGTCCCCGGCCGCGGCCAGACCCCGCAGAAGCAGCACTTCATGGCGGCCGTCCCCCGCATCGACGGCCTGTCCTCCGACACGGACCTCGCGGAGGCCACCCAGGCGCTGGCCGCCGAGGTCACCCGGCACTGGCAGCAGCCGGGCGCGCCCGAGGTACGGCTGCTGCCGCGTGCGTTCCCGGCCGCGCAGCTCCCGCCGGGCGACCGCTTCCCGCAGCGGGGGGTCGCCTTCGCGCTGGACGAGGACAATCTGGAGCCGGTCTTCGTCGACTTCGACACCGACCCGTTCTTCCTGGTCTACGGGGAGAGCGAGTCCGGCAAGTCCAACCTGCTGAAGCTGCTGGTCAAGCGGCTCACCGAGCGCTATCCCGGCGACAACTGCAAGCTGTTCGTGGTCGACAACCGGCGCTCCCTGCTGGGCGTCACCCCGGCCACGCATCTGGCCGAGTACATCCCCATGTCGAACCAGATGCAGCACCACATGGACGCCCTGGCCGACCTGATGCAGCGCCGCACCCCGACGGCGGACGTCACCCCGGAGCAACTGCGCGACCGCAGCTGGTGGCAGGGGCCGAACGTCTACATCGTCATCGACGACTACGACCTGGTCGCCACGTCCAGTGGCAACCCGCTGTCCGGCCTGACCGAGCTGCTCCCCTTCGCCCGTGACGTGGGCGTCCGCTTCATCATCGCCCGCTCCACGGCGGGCGCGGGCCGCGCGGGCTACGAGCCGTTCATCCAGCGGATGAAGGAACTGGGCGCCCAGGGAGTGGTCCTGGCGGGCGACCCCGGCGAGGGCGACCTGCTGGGCGGCATCCGCCCGCGCGCGATGCCGCCGGGGCGGGGGGTCTTTGTGTCGCGTAAGCGGGGGAAGCCGTTGGTTCAGGTGGGGTTGGGGGAGGAAGGGCACTGAGGTCGGGTGGCGGCCGGGTGCCGGCCGGCTGTGGGGGGTGGGGGACTGGAGGTTGGGGGCTGGGCCGGCTGACGTCGGGCTGTCGCGCGCCTATCCGCCTGTGGGCTGGGATGGCTGATGTCCGCCGCCGACCGCCTACCGGGGATGACGGGTAAGGATCATCGAGGCCCCCGCCTCCTGAGATCGGGGGGCGAGGTTCGCCCCGGCCCCGGCCCTGGTCCCGGCCGCCGCCCCACTGGAACAGCAGCAGGGTGGGCGCCTCCCGCGCGCGCCCACCCTGGTCTGCTTGTCACCTTGCCACCACCGGTTTCACGGAGGCACGGTTCGCTTCGCTGTTCGCCGTGCCGCGCGAAAGGCGTGCTACATGAAGTAGCTGGCCGCCCGGCGGTCGCCCTCCATGTACGTACCGCCGGACTGGGCGACGACCTGGCCGATGCCCATCAGGGCCGTGTGGATGTCGTTGGCCTCCTTGTCCCAGCGGCGCAGCTTCTCGCCGAACTGGTCCTGGGCCTGGCCGGCCCAGTACTCGCGGCTGCGCTCGACCAGCGAGCGGAGCTCCTGGAGGTCCTGTTCGAGCTGCTTGGCCTCGTTGCCGATGTTGGTGGCGGCGATGTCGAGACCGTCATAAGTGACGGACAGCCCCTCGTTGTTGCGCATGGTGTCTCCCCTGGTCTCAGTGGTGGGTACGGTGCGTGCCGTGGGCGCCGTGCGGGCCGGGGCTCACATGGAGTTGAACGCGGACGACTGCACCGTGGGCGCACCCTCGTTGATGTTGATCCGGTTGACCGAGGCGCGCACCTCGTCTTCCTTGCTGTCCTTGATGTTGCGGGCGGAGGTCATGGCCTCCATGACCTCGGCGAGGATTCCGCCGATGCCCTTGAGGGACTCGTTGATCTCGTACTGCTTGCGGTCGAACTCGGCACGGCCGATGCCCTGCCACTGACCTTCCAGCGCGTCGATGACGCCCTGCAGACGGCTCACCCGCGTGCGGATGCCCTCGTACTTCTCGAACATCTGCTTCTGCAGTTGGACTACTGCGGCATCTTCGAGTTTCTGGTCGGTAGCCATGGTGACCTGCCCTTTCTTTGTCTGTTGTGCTCGGTGTGTGCGAGGTCGGCGACGACGCCGTCAGCCCGCCCGGCGTGCGCGCAGGACGGCGAAGGCGGTCCCGCCGACCACGATGACGGCGGCTGCGGCGCCGAGAGTGATCCACAGGGTGTTGCTGTCGTCGCCGGAGGCGGTGGCTTCGGTGCTGGATCCGGCCGCTTCGGGGCCGTCGGCCGAGGTGTTGTCGTCCGGGGCCTGCGACGCGCCCGAGGGGGCGGGTGAGGAGGGGGACTGCTGGGCGGACTTGGAGAGGAGGTCGCCCTTGTTCACCTTCTCAAGCGGGTCGACATCGGGCGCGCCGGCGTCGTACGAGGGGTCCGCCAGGACCACCCGAGGGCGGATGAAGCCGTAGCCGGCGCTCCGGCTCGGCTCGTCCTTGGGCCAGCCGCGGCTGGCCGTGTCGAGCAGGGCACGGGTGACCTGATTGACCGTCCAGTCCGGGTGTGCCGACCAGACCAGGGCCGCGGCGGCGGAGGCGAGGGCGGTGGCTTGGCTGGTGCCGTCGGTCTTGCAGTACGAGGTGAACGTCTCGTCACACCACGTGGGAATGCCCTCGCCAGGCGCCATCAGGTCCGCGAAGCCGTGTGACGAGAAGTCCGAGACCTCGAAAGAGGCGTTGACGGAGCCGATACCGATCACATAGGGGTACATGGCGGGCTGGTCCGTGAAGCCGTCGTTGCCGACGGCGGCGATCACCAGCTTCCCCTTTGAGGCCGCGTACCTGACAGCCTCCTGATCCTCGTCACTCGCCATACCGCCGAACGAGATGTTGATGATCTTCGCGTCCGTGTCGGCCGCGGCGCGCAGTGCCTCAGCGGGCTCAGGGGTCTTGTCGAGTTCAGGGCCCTCCTCCAGCCCTTCCAGCGACACCCGGTAGGGCACGATCCCTGCTCCGGGAGCCAGACCCTTCACGCCGCCTCCCGCGCCCGTACCGGCGATCAGCTCCGCCATGCTCGTTCCGTGGCCGGAGTAGTCCTTGGTGGCGTTGTACGCGACGGATTCGGGGACATCGTCGACGAGCACTTGGCCCTTCAGGGAGGGAGTGTCGGCGTTCACCCCGCTGTCGATGACCGCGACCTTCACCCCCTCACCCGTACTGACCTGCCACATCTTCTCGGCCTGCATCTCGGCCAGGTACCACTGGTCGGCCTGGGTGTCGGCCATGGCGGCCGGCGCATTGGCCGTGCTCACGGCGGCCAGTGCGCCGACGAGTGCGCCCACGGCACGTACGCGCCTGCCCCGGCGGGTCCGGAGGAGGTTCGCCCGCTCGGCCGGTCGGCCGGTCGTCCCTGACGTCATGGTGTGGTCAGTCCTCGCTCATGCTCAGTTGGCGGCCGGGGGCAGATCGCGCCGCGGCCCATCGGGCTGCTGGGTCTCTTCGTTGCCGGTCGGGTCATCGGGGCGCCGGGTCTCGTCCTGGTCCCGGTCGTCGTCCCGCCTCCGGTTGCGGCGGAACAGTCCTCGTACGAGTCCGGCCCCGCCGCGGGTCATACCGTTGCGCTCGGCACCGGCGGGGGTGTTGCGGCCTGTCGGGTTGCCAGTGACGGACGGAGAGTTGCCGCGCCCGCCGGGGCGGGGCGTTCCGTTCCGGGGTGAGGGCTGGGGCGCGCCGATGACTCCGCGCTGGCCGGGCTGCTGCCGCGCCGGGGGGCGGGATGTGGGTGTGCCGCCGGCGCCGACGACCGTGCCCCTGGGGATCTTCGAGCCGCCGCGTGCCGGAGTGCCGCCGGGAGTGGCGGGGCGGCCTCCGACCACCCCGTTGTTCCGGCCCGCGCCGGTGGCCGGGGTGCCCGGGGTGCGCTGTCCCTGGGCGCCGCCGGGGCGCGGCGTTCCGCCGGTCACTCCCTGCCCGCCCATGGGGTACGGCCGCCCTCCCGGGCCGGTCGGTGTCGGGCGCCCCATGGCGTTGGTGCCGCCCGCCGGATTGGGACGCCCCGTCGCGCCCGTGCCGCCGCCCGGTGTCGGGCGGCCCATCACATTGCCGGCGCCGGGCCCAGTGGTGCGTCCGGTCGCCGGGTCGATCGGCCGGGCACGGCCCTGTGCCGAGATCGGGGCGCGCTGTCCGCTCGTACCGCCCTGGTTCTTCCCGTAGAAGGCGTTGGGGACGGGCGGGCCGCCGGTCGGGAAGGGATTGGGCTGGCCGTTCACGGGCGGGGTGCCGATCGCCGGTGGTGCGGCGGTCGGCGGTGTGGTCGTGGTGGGCAGCGTGCCCACGGTGTCGAGTTCGGTGTTGACGTCGGGGCGTGCTGGAGGGACGTCCGGGCGCGACGGATCGCCGGGGGTCGTGACCCTGTTGTCGCCGTCGGGCCGGGGGCGTACGGGGTCGACCTGACCGGGCGGGTCAGCGCGGTCAGGTGAGGGCCGGGCCGGGTCGTCCTTCTGCGTTCGCGCCGGAGAGCCTGATTCGTCCGCCCCTCCCCGCACCCGCTCGGGCTCGGGCACGCCGACATTGGGCATGTTCGGAAACGTGGGCGGCGACTCCTGGAGCACTTGGAGCTGCTGGCTGGAGACCGCGTAGTAGGACGCCAGACGGTTCATCTGGTTGATCGCCTCTTGGCGGTCCTTCTCGACCTTGACGGCCGCCGCGTACTCCTTGTCGTCCGCCGTGCGCTCGGCTGGTGTGAAGCCCTCCGGGCGCTTGCGGTTGGTCGGATCGCGCGGCGGCATGGCGCTGCGTACGGACGCGAGGCCCACCGCGGCGGCGGTGATCTGGTCGCCGGCGCTGCCCGCGAAGTTGCTCAGCTCCACGGTGGCGTCGACGAGCAGGGCGCCGTACTCCCGGAAATCACTGCCCGCCTGACCCTTCCAGGCAAGATGGGTGATGCGGCCGTTGAGTTCGTCGGCCGCCGCTCTGATGGCGTCGCGCGCCTCCCACAGAGCCCTGCCGGAGGATTCCAGGTCCTCCGGGTCGGTCTGCTCGACCAGGGCCACCATCTGGTTGAGGTCGAGGTCCTTCTCGTCGAAGTCGGTACTTCCGAAGACGGCCTGTCCCTGGCCCGTGGCGCCGACGACCGCACGTAGCGGGTCGGTGAACATCCTGATGAACAGCCCGTTGCCCTGCGGGTTCTCGACGACGCGCGCCACATCCGCGAAGGAGTTCTGGTTGGAGACGCGCTCCAGGTCCGCCTCGTGCTGGTCGTCGGACATGCTCAACCTCCCATTCCGGACTCGTTCTCGGGCCCTTGGAACTCAGTGCTTCCTTCGCCCTGGAGCATGCCGATCTGCGCACGAATCTCCCAATACCTCCGCCGCTGCTCCTCCTCCAGCGCGTCGAAGCCGTTCGACGCGCCCTTGACGGCGATCCCGATCGCCTCGATCTGGAGGTGCAGCGTCCGGGAGAGGCTGGTCAGCTGTTCGTGGACGATGTTGTACTGGCTGTAGAGGGCCTCGGCCTCGATGAAGACGCCGCCGGCCCCTTGGCTCAGGGACGTCTGTCTGATCGTCTGCGCCCGTACCTTGGCCGGGTCGCCGGCCGACCCTTCGAGGTCGCTGAGCACGGCGTCGACCCGTGAGACGAAGTTCTTGAGCAATTCACCGCTGACCTCCAGGTCCGCGGCCCCGCTTCCACCCATGTCCGCCGGAAGCACGACGTTCCACCCCGTTCCCCGTTACCCCGTTGTGCGTTGCATCCTTCGTGGCCGCTCACCGCGATCGGCCTCCCACCGACCACACAATCGCAAACCGACCCGCACCCAACAACGTCTTTACCACTGTAGACAACCACCCCATCGACTCCAACCACGGTGTGCCCCAACTCAGTTACAAGCCGGTACCAGCGTCCACCAAATGCCCGGTTCGCCGGTTTGCTGGTGGCGCGGGTGGAAGGGGGTGGGTTGGCGCCAGGAGGACACGCGGGCGGGGGCGTGATCTTCACCGGACCTCCACTCACCCACCCGGAATGGATCCCGGCCGGGGCCTGTGAACTCCACGCGGGCTTGCTAGCGTGCTCGCGCCCGGACCCGGGACGTACCGGGGGGCGAACGGACGAACGGTCACGGGGGAAGGTGCCGCGGATGGCATGGGACGAATGGGAGCAGCTGAAGTCCGACGCCACCGGGCGGCAGCCGCCGACGGGGATGCAGCTCGACCAACTCCCCGAGGAAGGGAGCGCCGGCGGTGATCTCGTCGCCCGTCAGGACGACCTCGGCGCCGTCGGGCACGACGCCTACGCGCTGTACGACCGGCTGAACCGCGGCGGCGACATCGCGGGCGCCGGGGCCGATCAGGGCGGGGCCGGTTCGACGATGCGGGCCGCCGCCGCGCTGAAGTCGCGCAACTTCGCCACCGGCGCCGCCCTGGAGACCACGGTGAGCGTCTGGACGTCGCAGCTGAAGTCGGTGCTCCAGGCGTGCGCGCACATCTCCAACCACCTGGACTACAGCCGGCGGCGCCACGCCGACGACGACGCCCGGATCGCGGCGGTCGTTCGCGGACGTGACGGCTCGGCGATGCCGGTGTCCCAGCTCAACGAGTACTTCAAGTGACGGGCGGTCCCACGATGGCTCTCACCCTGACGGACCTGGTCGGCATAGACCTGGGCAGGCTCGCCACGTCCGTGACGGACTGGCAGAACACCGTCGACGATCTCAAGGAGGCCGCGGACAGCGCCCGGACCGGTATGAAGACCAGGTCGGACGCGGCGGTGTGGGCCGGGGTGAACGCGGCGGTGACCCGCGGGTTCATCGACAAGACCACCAAGGAGATCTCCGACCTCCATATCGAGGCCAACAGCATCCACCGGGTCCTGGACGACGGCCACACCGAGCTGCTCGCGCTCCAGCAGCAGATCAAGCAGGCGGTGGACGTGGACGCCGCCGAGCTGGGTGTACGCGTCGAGGACAACGGCGACGGCACCGTCCGCTGCGTCTTCCCCCACATCCGCGGCGACACCGATGAGCGGACGCAGAGCCAGCTGGACGGCAAGAGGGAGCTGGAGGGGCGGATCGCGCGGATCCTCACCCACGCCACCGAGATCGACTCGATGGTCGCCCGCGCCCTCGCCAAGAGCCACGGCAACGACCCCCACAACGCCGGCCACAGCGCGTACGAGTCCCTGAACGACGCCCAGGTCGAGCGCGCCCTGGAGCTCGCGCGCCGGGGCGACGAGATGTCCGACGCCGAGCTGCGCGAGCTGAACCGGCTGCTCCAGTTCAACGCGTCGGAGCCGGACGGCGAGTTCGCCACCGAGTTCTACCAGGGGCTCGGCGGGCCCGAGCAGGCGCTCCGGTTCTACGCCGAGATGTCGATCGACGGCACCGACGGCGAGGCCACCGAGACCCGGCTGAACGCCGTACAGGATCTCCAGCGGGTGATGGGGTACACCCTGGCCAACGCCACCGACCCCGACAACCGGCAGCATCTGCCCGCCAGTTGGGGCAACGATTTCCGGCGGCTCGGCACCCAGGAGATCGGCTGGCTGCCGGGCCAGACCAACAAGCCGTACGGCTATCAGGTCCTCGGGGGCCTGCTCCGCCACGGCACCTACGACGCCCGCTTCCTCACCCCGATCGCCGAGCACGTCACCCAGCTCCACCGGGACGATCCGTACCGGTTCATGATGAACAAGCCGTCGGGCAGCCCGGACATCTACGGGTTCAACCCCTCCGGGCGGCTCGGCACCGGCAACGACCCGCTGAACAGCGTGCTGGAGGCCCTCGGCCACAGCCCCGAGGCCTCGGAACGATTCTTCACCCAGCCGCCGACCGCCTACCACGACGACGGCACGGTCGAGCGCGACGGCGACCCGGGCTTCACCTCCTACCTCGACCTCTTCACGGACGAGGAGTTCGAGTGGTCCATCGACACCAATGACACCAACGTCCTGGCCGACGAGGACAAGACCCGGCGTGCCCTCGCCTTCGGTCCCGAGGCGCTCGGGCACGCCCTGGAGTCGGCGACGACCGGACGCCCGTACGACAGCGACGGTGGCGGTGACGCCCTCGCGCACACCCCGGAGCGGGCCGGGCTGGTGCGGGACATCGTGGACCGCTTCGGTGAGCACCCGGAGCTGATCCGCCGCAACGAGAACGGTGACGTGGACGGCGACACCGGACCCCTGTACGCGCTGCGCGGCAGCCTCGGCGACATCACCGCCGAGTACATGGGCGACTTCCAGCGGGCCATGTACGAGGAGGGGTCGAGCAGCGATCTCTTCCCCACCTTCGGCTCCCCGGCCGATCTCGACCCTGGGCATGTGCAGCAGTTCCTGGGCGAGGTGGGCCAGGACCCGGACGCGTACGCCGCGATCACCGCCGCCCAGCAGGCGTACACCACGAATGTGGTGGACCACGTCATCAACGGCGACTCGACCTCGTCCGTCGACCTCGGACAGCGGGTGGGGGACGCGGTCGCGCCGGGCTCGGCCATCGCGGGCATCATGAGCGACTCCCGCGCGGACGCCATCCACCGCTTCCACACCGCCGACGACGCCGCCTTCAACGAGGCCGCCGAGGGCAAGCAGCAGTGGGTGGACCGGATCCTCGGCATGGGCATCGACGCGGCGACCGCACGGGTGCCGATCGCCGGGGAGGTGGTCGGCTGGATCTCCGAGGACATCCAGAGTTCCGTGATGGCCAGCATCCGGCAGGACACCACGACCGAGGCCCAGGCGGAGGCGGCCCGCGAGTACAGCAACGGGCGGTCGGCGGCGCTCCAGTCGGCGCAGGACGCGGTCGACCGCGCCGCCCTCAACAACAGCGACATCGACGGGGACACCCGGGAAGACCTCCGCCGCGCCGCCCGGACCGCGGCGGGCGTCAGCCATTCGGACGGGGCGCAGTGGAACTCGGAGAGTGACGGGAATTGAAGCGGGGGTGGGGGTTTCCGGGGTGGTGGGGTGTGCGTGCGGGGTTGTGGGGTGTGCGTGCGGAGCGGGGGGATGTCCAGCCGGGTCTGCGGGATGAGGGGCCGGGGTGGTGGGGCGTCCAGTGGGGTGCGCGAGATGAGCGTCGGAGGCGGTGGGACGTCCAGCCGGGTGCGCGGGCTGAGCGTCCAGGGCCGTGGGACGGGTTCTCGCGCGCCCTGCGGGTCGTGGCGCTCGGCGTTGCGGCGGGGCTGCTGGCGACGGGCTGCTCGTCGTCGGGCTCCGGAACCGGGTCGGACGGGACGAGCGGTACGGGTGGGACGGGCAGGACAGACGGGACGAGTGGAGTGGACGGGTCGGCGCGGGGGTTCGCGGTGCCTGACGCGCTGTGCGGGGTCGCGGTTCCGCGGGACGCCCTCTCCCGTCTCCTCCCGGCCTCCGGCAAGGAACTCACGCTGGACGACGAGGGTGAACTCTCCGAGGGTTCGGCCCTGTGCAAGGTCAATGTCGACGGTCACGAGATGGTCCTCACCCTCAGCAGCGAGCGCATCGACGCCGGTGGCTCCGCCCGCGGCATCCTTCAGTCCCGGCTGCGGGTGACGGACCCGAAGACCGCGGAGAACGGCCGGATCGCCTACTCCCCCGTCGGCGCCGTCTCCCTCCTCACCTGCCAGGACTCCAACGGCACCCCCGAGGACATCAGCACGCTGGTGGAGGTGCTGGAGCCGGGGCGGGAGGACGAGGGGGCACTGCGGGAGCTGGTGGCGGGGTATGCGGGGGTGCTGGAGGAGAACGGGGAGTGTGTGGCGCGGGTGGGGTGAGGGTGAGGGCCGGGGCGGAGATCAGGGACGGGCGGATGTGGTGGTGGCTCGGCGGTGAAGGGGGCGGGGGCCGCAGAGTCAGGGGGCTGCTCAGTCGGGGACCGCTGAGGCGGCGGGGCCACAGAGTCAGGGGCCGCTGAGTCCTTCCCCTCCCGGACACCCGGCGACCTCTTTTCCGAAACCTTCACGCCGGAAGCGACCGGCAGATCCTTTCTGCGCGAAAAGTCCTCAGGCCGGGCTGCTACTTTGGCCCGCGTCTATGGCAGAGGGCTTACGGCCGCACACGCTGCGTACGCCACACAGGCGGTGGTCGCAGAGCATCGCGGCCGGCCCGGTTCGAGGGGGACGGGGAGTCGCAGGTGGCGTGGGACGAATGGGAGCAGTTGAAGGCGGCGGCGTCGGAGCGGCAGTCGACGGGGATGCAGCTGAATCAATTGGATCCCGGGGACGGTTCCCCGGGTACGCCGGGAGGCGGGTCGCTCGGCAGGCATGGGGATCTCACGGTCGCGAACGAATCGCTGACCGGGATCAGTCGCTCGGCGCACTCGCTCTACAACGACCTGTGGGACAAGGCCCGGGTGGCGGTCCCCAGCAGTGACGCGGCGGCGGGCAATCTGACGAGCCAGGGTTTCGCCCTCGGCGACGGCCTTCAGCATGTGGCGAACCGCTGGGACGAACAACTCCGCTCACTGATGGACGCGTGCGCCCGCATCACCAACCATCTCCAGGTGACCCGGACCATTCACACCGGGGACGAGAACTACATCCAGCGCCAGATGAGCAGCATCGCCGCGCTGGACGCGGGTTTCGACGAACGGGTGGGGGAGCCGGGGAAGGCGAATCCGGTGTACGGGGATTCGGGTGGGGCGTCGGAGAAAGAGGGCGGGAAGTGAATGCCACGGACGCGCTTCCGCCTTGTCTCTTCACCTCCCCTTCCACCCTTGACTCCCCTTTGTCTACTCAACTCCCCCTGTCTCCTCAACCTCCCTCCCTACTTTTCCTTTCTCTTCCTTTCTCTTCCTTCCGCCAACGGCTGACCAGGGAACTCCGATGGATCTCGACACTCTGCGCGACGCCAGTTTCACGCTGCTCGACGAGGCGGTGACGGACTGGTCGACCCTGGTCGATCACCTGGACACGCTGAAGCGGGACGCCGAGGACAAACTGCGCCAGAAGGCCAATCAGGCGAACTGGGCCGGGGTGAACGCGGACGTGACGAAGGAGTTCATCGGCAAGACGGCCGGTGAGTTCGCCGACGCGCATACGCAGGCCAAGTCGATTCACAGCATCCTTCAGGACACCCGGGGTGAGCTGAAGGGCTATCACCGTCAGCTGACCGAGGCGATCGAGGACGGCCGGGGGCAGGGGCTGACGGTGATCGCGCGGGAGGGTGGCTTCCTGGTCACCAACACCGCTCCGCCGGCGGGTGGGGAGCAGCCCGACCGGAACAACCAGACGCAGATCAACGGTCTCCGGGACCGTATCCAGGGAATCCTGGACGGGGCGACGGAGAGCGATGATTCGGCACGGCGGGTGCTGCGGGCCATCGCGGACCAGAGCCAGCTGGGCTTCTCGGACGCCGACTACGGGGACCGGGACGCGGCGCAGGAGGCGCTGCGGCAGGCCGAGACTCTGGCGCGGCTGGCGGCGCAGGAACCGCGGGATCTGAGCGTCGAGGAATTCGACCAGTTGCTGCGGGGGCTGGAGCGGTACGAGGACGATCCGCTGTTCGCGGAACGGTTCGCGACGGCGCTGGGGCCGGAGCGGACGCTGGAGTTCTGGGCCGGCGTGAGCAATCCGCAGGGCGGGAACTATCAGCTGGGGCAGGAGCGTCTGGAACGCTTCGACGATCTGCAGCGCTCGTTGGGTACGACGCTGGCGAACGCCACGCAGAGCGATTCCGCCGCGATGATGGACTGGAAGCGCACGATGGTCGATATCGGGGACAAGCCGCTCGGGACCAATCTGGGCAGCCCGATGGGCTTCCAGGTGATGAGCAATCTGATGCGGACGGGGAACTACGACGACCAGTTCCTCCGTGAGTACGGCACGAAGCTGATGGCCACCGAGCGTGAGCTGACGAGCAATGGCGAGCACGACAACACGGTGTGGCAGCACATGGGAATGGACCCGTGGCTGAACCGGATCGGCGAGGACAGTGGGTCCGATCCCCTCACCGGGTTCCTGAAAGGGCTCTCCAACAGCCCTGCCGCGGCAACGGATTTCTTCAACCAGGAGTACATCGCCCGCAACGACCCGGACAACCCCTTCGAACGCGACACGGACGGCGACGGCAACAAGGGCAAGGTCACGCTCTCCAACTTCCAGTACCTCTTCGAGGAGCGGAACTGGCCCCCGGAGTCCAGCCTCACGGGCGAGGACCTCAATACGGGGAAGAACAACTTGGCGTTGGCGTTGGAGGCGGCTACCACGGGGCATCCGGCGGGGGAGATGCCTACGGTGGATACGCCGGACCATAGCCCTGATCAGGCTCGGCTCATGGAGAGCCTCGTCTCGTCGATCGCGGACAATCCGGAGCGGCTCACGGGAAGCAGCTACATGTCCGACAGTATCGGCCAGATTACGTCCGAGTATTTGCCCGACATCAATCGGAGCATCAGCGGCGTCGCGAGGGACGACGTCGCACAATGGACGGAAATTAAGGCTCTCTACCCGTTGGACGGGGCCGAAGCTCGACTCGACCCCACTGAAGTAAGCCATCTCCTATTTGCCGTCGGCCAGAACACCGAAGGGTTCGCCGCCGTTGAAGTCGGACAGAAGGCATACATGGGACAGTTGATGGAGTATCACCTGAACCCCAACCTACCTCCGGAACTCCGTTACTCCGATGACTACGAAAGGATCGTCGAACCCATTGCTACGAGGTCTGGGGAGATTTCAGGGACACTGAGGCTCGGCGCTAAAGAGCTCATTGGTGATGAAGCAGCAAAGCTAGACCAGGAGTACGCGCAGGCGGTCGCACAGAGAAAGAACCTCATCTCCGGGACAGTGAGCACCGTCGTGGGAGTGGGTACATCCTTCGTTGCAACCCCGTGGGTAGGAGCACTGGCGGCAGGGGCATCCGGCACCGTTTCCAGCATGGTCCTGGAATCCGTGTTCAGTGACGCCGAAGGTCGCGCAGTATCGGACGCCCAAAAGGACGGGGGCGACGTCTGGCGTGATGGGTACCAGCAAAATATGACAGTCACCGCGAACGCCGCCCGTGACGCTGCTGAAATGTACGACCTGAATCCCACCGACATCGGCTCGACTGCACGAGAGGCAGGTCATCAAGGATATCTCAATGCGTCCTTGATCTTGGAGGGTCAAATTCCCGGCATCATTTCAAGCGACTGACAGATCTCAACCATTGCAATGGAGTCAATCTCGTGATGCTGCGCCGTGCAGTTGCACCCATCGCCATCCTGATTTTCACGGCCGTCCTGTCCAGTTGCGGCGAAAGCGGGAAGTCGCGCGATTACGCAGTGCCGAGCAGTCTCTGCGGGACCTCTATCGGCACCGATGCACTGGACCCCTTCTTCCCATCAGGGCAAAACATCTCCACATCGGCAGATGATGATGCGGGAATCAAATCCTGCCAGGTCACGGTTGACAACACAGTCGTCATGACGACAACGCAGGTTTGGCTTGAAAGGGGTCAGACAACCGCGTATTTCGCGCAGGGCATTAGCCTCGAAAAGTTGGATCACTCGTTCGACGATAACCGGTTTCGCTACTCGGACACAGAAGCGTTCGGAAAGACACGTACCTGCGTCGACGACGAGTACGACCAGGAGTTGTACACCGCAGTCCAGGTATCGGATTCAGATCACAAAGACGCTGAAGCCATGAAGCAGGTCATCGTCGCCTACACCGGCGAAGTCGAGGAGTCCGCCGAGTGCGCGGAAGGTTCTTCGTGAGGCTCTGTTCGCGCTAGGGGCAGCCGGCGAAGCCACCGTGCGCGGTCTCTCCCAGAGCACTCCTCACCCCGCCCCCTCACCCCCGACGCCGAGACTCCCGCACCGCTACCCCCGCCCCCGTCAACCCCGCCACCAGCACCAACCCCCCGACCAGCACATACGTCCCCATCCGCATGTTGCGTTCGTCGGGGGTCTCTCCGAAGTGGACCGGGGACACCGACGGGGCCGGGCCCGCGGCGAGGGCGTTGTCGGGCTGGGGGGTTTCCACGGGGTTTTCGGGGTCTACGTCCGTCAGGGCCTTGACCGGGTCCACGACGCCCCAGCCGACCAGGCGGTCATGGCCGGGGATGGTGCGTTCCGCGGTCTGTTCGATCTGGGCCACCACCTGCGCGGCCGTCCAGTCCTTGTACTTCGATTTCAGCAGGGCCGCCACCGCCGCCACATACGGCGCCGAGAAGCTCGTGCCGTTGTCGGAGCAGTGGCCGTTGCCGGGGACCGTGGAGATCATGTCGACGCCCGGCGCGGCCACGCCGACGAATTCGCCGGACTGGGAGAAGGGGGCGCGTTCGTTGTTGCGGTCGGAGGAGGCCACGGCGAGGACGCCCTCGTACGACGCGGGGTAGGTGATTTTGACGTTGCCGCCCAGGCCGTCGTTTCCGGCGGAGGCGACCACCACGACGTTCTTGCCCAGGGCGTAGTCCACCGCGTCCTGGAGGGCCTCGTCGGGGCGGACCGCGTTCGCCGTGTCCTGGGAGATGTTGATGACGTCGGCGCCCTCGTCGACCGCGTAGCGGATCGAGGTCGCCAGGGTCGCCGCCGTGCCGTTGCCCTCGGCGTCGTTCTGCTTGATCGGGATGATCGTCGCCTCCGGCGCGAGCCCGACGAAGCCCGTGCCCTCCGCCGGACGCGCGGCGATGATGCCGGCCACGCGGGTGCCGTGGCCCACCGTGTCCGTGGTGCCGTCGGCCCTGCCCCAGTCCAGTTTCTCGTCGTCGGCCTCGGGGTCTCGGGGTGGGAGGACGCTGCGGCCCTTCGACGCGTCCACCGCCGGTTTGAGTTGGGGGTGTCGGGTGTCCACGCCCGTGTCGATCACCGCCACCTGGACCCCCGCGCCCTTCGACTGGGCCCACAGCTCGTCCAGGTTGACGCGTTGCAGGGACCAGGGGCGGCCCTCGTACGGCTCGGAGGGGAAGACGCACCGGCCGCCGTCGGCCGCGCGCGCGGACGGTACCGCGGCGGGGAGGGTCAGGAGGGTGGTCGTGGTGCAGGCTGTGGCGGTGAGGAGGGCGGCGGACGTACGCCAGCCCCTTCCCCAGACCCAGACTTTTCCGCGGGCCCTGCCCCTACCCCTGCCCCAGACCCAACTCGTAGACCCTGTAACCGACTTGTTCGTGTCGTGCATGCGTTCGTTCTCCCGCCCGCTCACCGTCACGAACCCTGCGGCTGCCGGGCCGCCGACTCCGACAGGCGTGGGCCCGTCGGCAGGAAGGTCGACCACTGGGCCGGGATCGGCGCTGCGGTGACCTTCCCGTAGCCGAGGCGGGTCTGGGCGATCCGGGCCTCGTTGAGCGCCTGCTGGCGCTGTTCGTCCGAGCTGCCGACGCCCTCGTCGTCGGTGGTGCGGTCGCTGTTGGACTGCATCGCGTAGCGCAGCCCGGTGTCCGTGACCAGGAAGACGCTGCCCGCGTCGGTCTCGGTGCCCTGGAACTGGCGGTAGAGCTGGCCGGAGCCGGGGGTGACGTAGGCGCTGGAGGAGCCGGTGGGCAGGGCGGCGGGGAAGTCGGTGCCGACCCAGGTGGAGAGGGTCGTCGTGCCGTCGTCGCCGTTCACCGAACGCAGGACGTTGCAGACGGCGTTGCGGCCGGTGGGGGAGGTGGTGTCGTTGATCATCGCGGGGCTGTACTGGGGCCAGTTCCGCTCGTTGGGGAACGGGGTGCTCTCGGCCACCGCGCCGGGGCTGACCTGCTCCGCCTCGCCCGCCTGGCCTACGGCGACCAGGTCGCTGCTGTTCAGCAGCAGCGTGGCGGTGAACTCCGAGATCCGGGCGACCTCGCCGGGCTGGACGACGTAGTACTGCATCCGCTGGCCCTCCCGGGCGCGGATGACCATGCCGACCTTGTCGACGCCGTCGAGGGCCGCGGCGTCGAAGGCGTCGGCGGGGGCGCCCGGGGTGCCCTCGACGGCGGGGACGGCGAGCGGGTCGCCGCGGTGCAGGGTGTCCAGCCACTCCTGGGAGACGCGCTGCGGGTCGCGGCCCTGGGTGTCGAGCGCCTTGAGGAGTTCGTTGTCGTCCGGGTCGCCCAGTTCGTACGCGGTGCCGGTCGCGTCGACCACGTACTCCGTCGAGCCGTCGGGGGCGACTACGTACATCAGCTCGCCGGCCGTGAGGCGGTTGTCGCCCTCGGTCCTGGACCACTCCTTCTCGGCGAGTACGAAGGCCGCCTTCTGGATGGCCCGGCCGCCCTCGCCGGGGCGCTCGCAGACCGCCCAGCGCTTGGCGTTCTCGGCCTCGTCGGGCGAGGGGAGGCGGTCGGGGGCGTAGGGGATGCCGATGGTGGCGCCGTGCGGCGGGGTGCCGCTGTCGAGGACCTTCTCGTCGACCGTGATGATGCTGTCCTTGTTCGGGTCGAGGAGCAGCCGGGCGGACGCCATGTTCAGTACGGGGTGGAGCTGGGTGGTATCGCCGGTCTTCAGGACCACATAGCGGGTCGTGGAGTCGCTGGCGACGATGACATGCGCGCCGGGGGTGTCCCAGCCCTTGGGCGCGGTGGGGCTGAACAGGCCGATCGCCCCGAACACCGCGAGGATCACGATCCCCACGACCACCCCCGGCCACACCGCGCTGAGCGGTCTGGGCGCCCCCTCCTCCGAGCCGGACGGCGAGGGCCGCAGGAACGACGCGAGTGTGCGGCGCTTCGCGAAGGTGTAGGCGTTGAGTTCATCGCGCCGTGATGCCATCTGTGTCCGCTCTCTCCCCGTGCGGAGCCGTGGGGGACCCGTGAAGAGCCGTTCCCCCGCCCTCGGTTGCGTATCTGGTGCCTCGGTTGTCAGACCCGGCCCCTACTATGCCTGTTGCGTGGCCGTGCGTGTGGCACGGGTAGGGTGCGCGGGGCCGGACGCGGGCTGGAGAGGACCTGCGCGCGAGGGATTCGCGAGGGATTTCGGCAGACTTCGGGGGTTTTGGAGTGATGGCGGAGTGATGGCTTCCGCACGGCGGGCCCGGTCGCGATCGCAATCGGGGGCATCGGGCTCTGGGACAGGGACAGGGACAGCAACAGGCGGCGTCGGCACGGGGGCGGGGCCCGCCCTGGGAACGGGCGGGGGCGCGGTCCCTCATCTGCGGTCGCGTTCCGGCCGCGGCGGCTCGTTCGCGGTGCAGCGGCTGGTCCTGCTGGAGCTGGCCGCCGCCCTCCTGGTCTGCGGCTGGCTCATCGATGTGTACGCGCTGGTCCCGGCCGCGGTCGTCGCCGCGCTCCTGGTCGTCCTCGCGCTGGTACGGCGCCGGGGTCGCTCCCTGCCCGAGTGGCTGGGCGGGGTGCAGGCCCTGCGCGCCCGGCGCCGCCGCGCCGCCGACAGCCCGCTCCCGCCGGGCACCGACGCGGGACTGGCGCCCGCCGTGGAGTGCGACCCGACCCTGCGCACGTACAGCTTCGGCCGGGGTGACGACCGGCGTCCGGTGGGCATGGTGGGCGACGGCGGCTTTCTGACCGCCGTGCTCCAAGTGGAGGCGGACGCGGGCGCGTTGCGCGCCGAGCGGGGCCGCAGACCGCTGCCCGTCGCCCTGGTACGGGATGTGCTGGAGGTCGACGGCATCCGGCTGGAGTCGGCGCAGATCGTGGTGCACACCCAGCCCGCGCCCGCCCCGCATCTGCCGCAGCAGTCGGTCGTGGTCACCAACTACACCCAGCTCCAGGCGCAGACCGCCGCCCCCGCCGTGCGCATCATGTGGATCGCGCTGAAGCTGGATCCCGAGCTGTGCCCGGAGGCGGTGGCCGCGCGCGGGGGCGGGCTGGCCGGGGCGCAGAAGTGCCTGGTGCGGTCGGCGGAGCATCTGTCGAGCCGGCTGACCGGGGCCGGTTTCCGGGTCAATGTGCTGACGGAGGAGGAGATCAGCTCCGCCGTCGCCACCTCGGCCTGCGCCAACCCCATGGTCACCGCCCAGGCCGGGCAGGCCGACGCGCCCCGGCGGCGCACGGAGGAGTCCAGCCGCAGCTGGCGCTGCGACAACCGGCGGCACACCACGTACTGGGTGCGCCGCTGGCCCCCGCTCGGCGGCGACGGCATCGGACTGCCCCAGCTGGTGGCCCAGTTGACGGCCGTCCCCGCGCTGGCGACGACCTTCAGTCTGACCCTGGCGAGCGGCGGCCAGGGCGATGTCACGGTCACCGGGCATGTCCGGATCACCGGCCGCAGCAGCAGCGAACTGGCCACCTCCCGCCGCGATCTGGAGCGCGCCGCCCGCCAAGTGCGCACGGGTCTCGCCCGGCTGGACCGCGAACAGCTCCCCGGCGTCCTCGCCACCCTGCCGCTCGGAGGTGCCCGCTGATGGCCATGACGGGTTCGTCCACGCCGCCCTTCCGTACGGCGGCACCGGGAACACCTGGCTCGTCGGCCGTGCCGCCCTCCGTCGCTTCCGACGGCGCGCGTCCGCAGGGCCCCGGCCTCGCCGAGCGGCTGCGCACCGGCTTCGGGCTGCTCGGGCCCCGCCATCCGCGGCACGCCCTCCCGGCCGACCAGCTCGACGCGCTGTCCCTGCCCATCGGGGACGACGGCGTGGTCGTCGGGGTCAACGCCGAGGGGCACCCGGCCGTCCTCGGGGTCAACCGCCCCACCCCCTACGACATCCTGCTCATCGGGGGCCTGTGGACGGCCCAGGTGCTGGCGCTGCGGGCGGCGGCCACCGGCGCGCGGGTGGCCGTGGAGACCGGGCGTCCGGGGCACTGGGCGCAGGTGGTGCAGGCGGTCGGCGGCGGCCAGTCCGGGATGACGGTGCACGAGGTGGGCCGGGTGCCGCCGCTGGGCGCCTCGGCGGGCGGGCCGGTGCTGGTGATCCGGGACTGCGGAATGCGCCCGCCGCGCGGCCGGGTGGTGTCGGCACCCTGGCAGTCGGTTCTGACGCTGCTGCCGTATCTCAGCCCGGTGGCACCCCGGTTGATGCGGCAGGCGCGGCTGGTCGGGGTGCAGCGGGTGTCGCCGGACGAGGCGGGCGAGATCGGCCGGGTGATCGGCCTCCCCCGCCCCGAGTACGAGTCGCTGCCGACCCTCGCCGACGGCGTGACCCTGTGGTGCACCGAGCGGGACCGGCAGTATGTGATGACCCAACCCACCGACGCGGAGGTCGGGTTGCTGGGTGTGGCCCGGCGGATGGACTGAGGCGGACCCTGGGCGCGGTCCGGGGTCCGGGGCCGGGGAGAGCGCGCGCGGAAGGGCGCCCGTTCGTCACGGACGTGTGCCCGGAGGCGGGCGGGCCTGCCGTGGCCGTCCTTTTCATGATTAGGCTGGGGTGGGCACATCGCTAGCACCCCTCTTCGGGTGACGCGAGTTCCGGGAGTGACCCGGGGGGACTGCGCGGTGATGCGGACGACGACGGCGGACGAGAGCAAGGGTCGCCCCCGCACGGTATGAGGGTGCTCGACCACACCAGGAGGAACTGTGAGCAGCGATCGGGACGGGATCCGCGGGGGCTGGGCGTCGCCCGACGATGACCAGCCCGATACGGATGCCTCCGTGGAGATGACGGGCGAGTTCACCATCGATTACGCCCCGCCCGCTTGGTACACGCAGAACGCGTCCGGGGCGGCGGGGGCTGGCGCGGGTTCGGGTTCGGGTTCGATCGCGGGTTCGGGCACGGGTGCCGTCGCGGGTTCGGGTGCGGGTACTGGTGCGAGTGACGGTGGTGGTGCTGGCGCTGGTGCTGGCGCTGGTGCGGCCATTGGGTCTGCCGGTGCCGCTGATGCCGTTGTTGCCTCTGATGCCGATGGCTCCTCAGGGGGCGCTGACGCCGGAGAGCCCGAGCCGTCGGCGGCCACGCCCGTGACCCCGGCAACCCCGCCCTCGCACACGCCCGGTGCGGGTACGCCGTTCACGGTGCCGCCCCCGCCCGCCGCAGATGTACCGCGGCTTCCGGAGGGCAGCGGGTTCGAGCCGCAGGCCCCGCACCCGAGTGGGCTTCCGCCCGCCTGGATGTCGACGGCCGCATCCGAGCCGGAGAACGGGGATCTGGAGAGCAACGCCACGATGAAGTTCTCCGCGGTGGCGCTGAAGCGCGAGATCGCGGAACTGACGGCACCGCCGGAGACCGCGGACGCCGGGGAGACGGCTGCCGAGGCGCCCTCGTCGGACGACGGTGAGGACGAGGTCTCCGGTGAGGTCGCGGGCGAGGCCGCCGAGGAGGCCGCCGCCGAGCCGGGTGACGACGAGGCCGACGCACCCGAGGCGTCCGGGGAGGCCGACGACACGGCGACCGGCGAGGCCGATGTCTCCGACGACACCTCGGAGGCTCCCGACCCCACCCCCCTCACCGCACCGGAACAGCCTCCCGCCGACGCCGAGAGCACCGACCCCTCCCCCACTCCCCCGGCACCCCCCGTCCCGCCCCAGCCGGAGACCCCGGCCTGGACTCCCCCACCGGCCCCGCCGACCGGCGTACCCCCGCTGCCGCCCTCGTACCAGCCCTCGGCGCCCCCGGCCGCCGCCCAGTGGCCCGTGCAGCCGTACCAGCCGGCCCCGCCGCCCCAACCGGCGCAGCCGCAGGCCGCGGCCGGGTACGGGTTCCCGCAGCCGCCGAACCCTCCGGGCGGTTATGGGTTCCCGCAGCCCCCGGCGCAGCCGCAGCCGCAGCCCCAGCCGGAGGCTCCCGCGCCGACCGGCCCCGACGCCCAAGGCGGTTACGGCTTCCCGCAGCCTCCCGCCGTCCCCGACCCGCAAGGCGGTTACGGCTTCCCGCAGCCTCCCGCCACCCCCAACCCCCAGGGCGGCTACGGCTTCCCGCAACCGCCGCGGCAGCCCCAGCAGCCCCAGGCGCCTCACCAGCCCGGCCAGGACCCGCACGGCCAGGCGCAGCCACAGGCACCGGCACCGGGCCAGCCCCAGTTCCCGATCCAGCCCCAGACACCGGATCAGCCTCAGACACCGGACCAGGGCCACCCCCACGCCCAACCCCAGCCCAACCCACACCCCCACCCCCAACCCCCCATCGACCCCCGCACCGGTGCCGCCTGGCCGCAGCCCCTCCAGCACGATCACCGGCAGCCGACCAACCCCGGTGCCGCGCCGCTCGGTTACACGGCCGCCGTGGAGCTGTCGTCCGACCGGCTGCTCAACAACAGGCGGCAGAAGGCGAAGAGCAGCCGCCCCGTCGGCGGCGGTTCGCGTTTCAAGCTGGGCGGCAAGAAGGAGGAGGCGGAGCGGCAGCACAAGCTCCAGCTGATCCGCACCCCGGTGCTGTCCTGCTACCGCATCGCCGTGATCAGTCTCAAGGGCGGGGTCGGCAAGACCACGACCACCACCGCGCTGGGCTCCACGCTCGCCACCGAGCGGCAGGACAAGATCCTGGCCATCGACGCCAACCCGGACGCGGGCACGCTCGGCCGCCGGGTGCGGCGCGAGACCGGGGCGACCATCCGGGACCTGGTCCAGGCGATCCCGTATCTCAACTCGTACATGGACATCCGGCGGTTCACCTCGCAGGCCCCCTCGGGGCTGGAGATCATCGCCAACGATGTGGACCCGGCCGTCTCGACGACCTTCAACGACGAGGACTACCGGCGCGCGATCGACATCCTGGGCAACCAGTACCCGATCATCCTCACCGACTCCGGCACCGGTCTGCTCTACAGCGCCATGCGCGGGGTGCTGGACCTCGCCGACCAGCTCATCATCATCTCCACGCCGTCCGTGGACGGGGCGTCCAGCGCGAGTACGACCCTGGACTGGCTGTCGGCGCACGGGTACCAGGATCTGGTGTCCCGTTCGATCACCGTCATCTCCGGGGTCCGGGAGACCGGGAAGATGATCAAGGTCGAGGACATCGTGGCGCACTTCGAGACGCGCTGCCGCGGGGTGGTCGTGGTGCCCTTCGACGAGCATCTCTCCGCCGGTGCCGAGGTCGACCTCGACATGATGCGGCCCAAGGTGCGCGAGTCGTACTTCCATCTGGCGGCGATGGTCGCGGAGGACTTCGTCCGGCATCAGCAGATGCATGGGCTGTGGACGAACGACGGCAATCCGCCCCCGGTGGCCGCGCCGCCCATGCCGGGTGCGGCCATGCCGGGCCAGCCGATGCCGGGCCCGGGGTATCCGGGTCAGCCGTACGCCGGGCAGCCGTACGCCGGTCAGCCCCAGCCCCAGCCCCACCCCCAGTCCCAGATCCCGGCACAACCCCACTCACAGCCGCAGCCGCAGCCTCCGGCGCAGGGCCAGCCGTACCCGTACCCGTACCCTGGCCAGGCACCCGTGCCGGGCCAGCCCCAGGGCGTCCCGGGCGCCTTCGTCCAGCCGGGTCAGCCGGGTCAGCCCGGACAGCCGCCCGTACCCCCCGGTCAGCCCGGCGCCTACGGCTACCCCGGCCAGCCCTCGCAGCCGTACGCCCAGCCCTACGGCCAGCAGTCCCCCCAGCCCTACGGCCAGCCTCCGGCGACCCCCGCCCATCCGGCCCAGCCGGGCACCCCGCCGCAACCCCAGCACCAGCCCCAGCCCCCGCACGACGGGCGGCCCATCCCCCCGGAAGCACAGCCCCCCGAACAGCCGCAGCAGCCCCCCGCGCAGTAGTCGGCCGAGAACGCGAACGGCGGCCGGTGCCCACCAGGCACCGGCCGCCGTTTTCTCCTTGAAGCTCAGCCCTTGGCCTCCGCCTCCGCCACCCACTCCCGGCACTTCTTCACATCCACCGCCATCTGCTCCAGCAGCCCGTCCAGCGACTCGAACCGCGCCTGGCCGCGGACGAACGCCAGGAAGTCGACGGCGACATGCAGCCCGTACAGATCCAGCCCCACCCGGTCGATGGCGTACGCCTCCACCGTGCGCTCGGTGCCGTCGAACTGGGGGTTGGTGCCGACCGAGATCGCGGCTGGCATCGCCTCGCCCTGGGCGTGCAGCCAGCCCGCGTAGACGCCGTCGGCCGGGATCGCGGTGTGCGGGAGGGTTTCGAGGTTGGCCGTCGGGTAGCCCAGCTCGCGGCCCCGCTGGGCGCCGCGGACGACCACGCCCTCGACGCGGTGCGGGCGCCCGAGGATCTCGGCGGCGCCGGCCACATCGCCGGTGGCGATCAGGCCCCGGGTGAGGGTGGACGAGAACGGCTGTCCGCCGCCCGTCTCGCCCGACAGGGACAGTTCGACGACCTCGACCTCGAAGTCGTACACCTCGCCCTGCTCGGCGAGGAACTCCACATTGCCCTTGGCCTTGTGGCCGAAGCGGAAGTTGGGGCCCTCGACCACCGCGCGGGCGTGCAACTTGTCGACCAGGACCTTCACGATGAAGTCGGCGGGCGACAGCTTCGAGAACTCGGCGGTGAAGGGCAGGATCAGCAGCGCGTCGACCCCCAGCTCGGCCATCAGTTCGGCCCGGCGGTGGTGGGGGGAGAGCAGCGGGGGATGGCTGCCGGGGCGGACGACCTCGCTGGGGTGCGGGTCGAAGGTGACGACGACGGACGGGACGCCCAGCTTGCGGGCGTGCTCCACGGCGTGCCGGATGATCAGCTGGTGGCCGCGGTGCACTCCGTCGTAGGAGCCGATGGTGACGACGCTGCGCCCCCAGTCCTGGGGGATGTCCTCCAAGCCACGCCAGCGTTGCACTGTGACCGCTCCTCGAACCCGTGTCTGCGTTAACGGACGCTTCTTATGCCGGTCTAAGGGTGCCATGCCCGATGGCCCCGCCCCGCATCGGCGTCCACGCTGTGACCGGGCGCACGCCGCCCCGGCGCGTCAGGCGGGTACCCGCACCCCGGCCAGGCTGCCGATCATCCGGCGGGTGCTGGGCCCGACCATCGCCGCCCACTCCCCCGGCGTCCGGGTCAGCCATCCCGCGACCTGCGCGGCGAAGCCGGGGACATGCCGTCCGAGGTCGACCAGGCCCCGGTCGAAGCAGGCCGCGCCCTCCGGTGTCCGCACCAGCAGCAGCCCGATCCGCCGCACCGTCCGCGCCAGCTCACGGTCGGCCGGCTGATCCTCGGTTCCACCGCCCGCCCCCGACCCCGCCCCCTCCCATCCCGCCACCACCCCCCGCAGCAGCGCGTCCAGCACCTCCGGCTCCCGCTCCCGCGCCAGCAGCAGTTCGCGCAGCTCGCCCCGCAGGGGTCGGCCGGAGGCGGCCCCACCGCCGCCCAGGACCCCGGCCAGCGCCCCCCGAGCCCGCTCGCAGCCGCCCTCCAGCAACTCGGTGACCAGCGGAAACACCACCGTACGGCCCTGCTCGGGGGCTTCCAGGCGGGTGTCGGCCCAGTGGGCGACCACCCCGGCGCACTCGGGTCGCCGTTCCACCGCCTCGCCGATCAGGACCGCGACCCGGCGGGCCAGCGCGGCGGGGGTGGCGTCGAGCAGGGTGCGCAGGGCCTCCCCGGCGCCGCCGTCCGGGGCGAGCGGGCCGCCGCCGGAGGCCAGCCGGGTGCGGAAGGCGTCCAGGACGGGTTCGGGGTGGGTGTTCAGGGCGGCCAGCAGGGCCTGCGCGGGCAGCCGGGGGTCCCCGGCGCCGAACCGGGCGAGGGCCTTCGGCAGATGCCGGGCGCGGCTGCGCGGGTCGCGGACCAGGATGCCGAGGGCGGCGCCGTGCAGCGGGGCGTCGGCGGGCCCGGCGAGCACGCGCAGGGCCGCGTGGCGCAGCAGATCGCGGTCGGCGTCGGTGCGGGCGTGGGGGCCGGTGCGCAGTCCGTGGACCATGGCCGTTTCGTGGCGGTCGGGGCGGGGGTCGTGGGCCCAGCGGTCGACGGCCCGGCAGCTCGCGGACGGCTCCTCCTCGGCGAGGACGGCCAGCAGTTCACCGGCGCGCGGGTGCGCCCGGTCGGCGAGGGCCTCGGTGAGATCGTCCAGGGCGCGGCGCCGGTGGGTGTGCAGCAGGGCCTGCGCGGCCATCGCCACGGTGGCGTGCGGGGTCGCGGGCAGCGCCCGCTCGTCGTCGAACCACCGGATGAGCAGCGGCTGCACGGCGGCGGGGTCGGCGGCGAGCAGGGCGGCGACGGCGTCCAGGAAGCGGGGCCGCCCGTCGCTCTCCTCGGGGGCCGGGTCGGCGAGGACCAGCCGCCGCAGCAGATCGAGCCGCTCGGGGCCGGGCACCGCGAGCCCGGTCCACAGACCGGGGCCGAACTCGGCCGGGACCGGCCGCCCGTAGCCGCGCCAGAGCGCGATCCGGTCGGCGAGCAGCCGCAGGACGGGGACGTACGGGGTGGCGTCGGGGACCTGGCGGAGGACCTCGCCGAGCAGCCGGACCGCCCACCAGGAGTCGGGGTCGGCGTCCAGCGCGCCCACCAGTTCCTCCAGTTTCAGGGCGAGTTGGTAGGTGCCCTGCTGGCGGGCGAGGAGCAGGAGGGACTGGACGACGGGGCCGATGCGGTGGTGCGGGACGGGGAAGGGGCCGGGTTCGACGGCCTGCTTGCGGTGGCGGTGGACCAGGGCGCGCAGGGCCTCGTCCAGGTCGAGGTGCATGCCCTGGATCCAGTCGGCGAGTTCCTCGTGCGCGAAGCGGTATCCGGCGCCGGCCGGGACGAGGAGTCCTTCGGCGAGTACGGCGGAGGCCCAGCCGGTGGCGGCGGCGAGGCGGCGGGGCGCGGGGCCCCAGGGGAACACCGCTTCGAAGGCGGCCCGGTCCAGCTCGCCCTGTCCGGGGCCCAGGCTGCCCCGGGCGGCCTCGTGGACCTGCCCGGCGACCTTGGTGGCGAGCCGTCGCACCGCCCGGCCCGCGACTCCGTTCTCGGCGGCGATCCGTACGGCGATGCGCAGGCACATCAGGTCGAGATGGGCGGCGAGGACGTCGTAGCGGTCGAGGGAGCGGGGTTCGGGGGCGTCCGGCAGGGCGGCGCGGACCTCGGAGAGCAGCCGGAGGGTGAGGGGGTGGCGGGCGTCGGCGGGGGCCAGGGCACCCTCGGGGATGCCGTAGCGCGACCGGGCCTCACGGGCCTCGGACGCGGTGAGGTCGCCGAGCGGGACGAGGGCGGGGAGTTCGACGACGGCGGCGCCGGGGGCGTGGACCGCGTCGGGCGGGTGGCTGGTGCGGCCCGGGATGCCGTCGCCGGGGATGCCGTCGCCGGGGAAGCCGTTGCCTGGGGCGCCGTCGCGTGGGTCGCGGGCCGCGCCGGGTCCGTGACCGGTGGCGCCCGGAAACCCGACGCCCGGGACGCCGCCGCGCGGGTCGCGGGCCGCCCCGGGTCCGTGGCCGGTGGCGCCCGGAAAGCCGCCGCCCGCAGCGCCGCCACGCGGGTCGTGGACCGCCCCGGGTCCGTAGCCGGTGCCGCCCGGGACGCCGTCGCCCGGGACGCCGCCGCGCAGGTCGTCGGCCGCCCCGAGTCCGTAGCCGGTACCGCCCGGAAAGCCATCGCCCTCAGCGCCGCCACGCGGGTCGTGCGCCGCCCCGACTCCGTGCCCGGTGTCCGGCGCGACGCCGAAGGCGAAACCCTCGCCATGGCGACCGGTGCCCGGCGCGATCCCGGCGGCGAAGGCGAAGCCCTCGCCATGGTGGCCGACGCCCGGCGCGATCCCGGCGGCGAAGCCCTCCCCCGCCGTCTCCCAGTACTCCGCGCGGCAGCCGACGACCATCCGGGCGCCGCTCTCGCGCAGCCAGCGGGCCGTGCCCTCGGTCCACTCGCCGAGCCGGTGGGCGAGGACCGGCGGCATCTCCTCGGGTCCGTCGAGCAGGATCAGCAGCGGGCGTCCGGCGGCGCGGGCGAGGCGGGCGAGCCGGGCCGGGGTGAGATCGCCGAGTTGTCCGGGGAGTTCGGGGCGGGAGGCGGCGACGATCCGGGCGGCGCGGGCGAACGCGCGGTCGGCGGCGTCGGCGACCGAGGCGTCCCAGTTCTGGAGGTCGGCGCCGCGCAGCCAGAGGGTCGGGGCGGGTGCGCGTCCGCTGCCCCGGCGGGCGGCGAGGGCGGCGAGTTCGGTGGTCCGGCCGCTGCCGGGCGGGCCGACCAGGGCGAGGACATCGGCGCCGCCGTCGGTGAACGCGGTGAACCCGGCGGCGACGGCGGCCCGTTCGACGGGGACGACGGTGGGGCGTCCGGCGAGGGTGTCGGCCGGGGCGTCGCAGCCGACGGAGGTGGCGGTCAGCTCCAGGACCCCGGCGAGATTGAGGTCGGCGCCGTAGGCGGGGACCGTGGCGGCGTTGCGGGCGAGGAGGTCGGCGAGGGGGCCGTCGGCGGCCGGGCGCAGCGGCACGGCGAAGCCGCTGTCCCGCAGCCCGGAGCGCAGGGCGGTGCCGATGACGCCGATGACCGTGCCGGTGGCGGTGTCGAGGACGGGGCCGCCCGCCGCTCCGCCGCCGAGCCGGAGCGCGTCCCGCCCGGCCGTGCCGATGGCCAGCTCCAGGGCGTCGTCCAGGAGGTGGAAGCGGTCGGTGGCGGTGTAGGTGGCCTCGGTGGTGCCGAGGACCCGGGCCTCGCGCCAGCAGCCGGCGGCCAGCCGCACATAGGTGCCGGACCCGATCCGGTCCCGTACCCCGATCGGCAGGGGGTCGACGCCGAGGCCGTCGGTGCGGACGAGGGCCAGATCGCGGCCGGGCAGGGGGGTGATGTCGTCGGCGGTGACCGTGCAGGCGCGGTCCCCGGCGGCGCGCAGCACCAGACGGCCGAGGCCGTCGACGGTCTCGTGGCTGGTGATCAGGGTGCCGTGGTGGTCGGCGAGGAAGCCGAGGCCCCGGGGGCGTCCGGCGAGATCGTGGAGATGGACGAGCGCGGGTCCGTCCGCCGCGCCGAGGGCCCCGCCGGGCCGGGAACGACCGGCCTGTTCCGCCACCGTCGAACCTCCCCACCCGCGACGTACCTGTGTACGACGGTAGGCGGGCGGTGATCGGGGCGACACGGCGTGTCCTGAACGCGCCCCCTTGCACTCCCTCGGTTCACTCCAAGCGCCCGACTGAACGGGTGAACAGGGCGCGTCGGCTGGATATCCCTAGGGGTGGGGGAACCGAGGGGGGACCCCGTGGAGCGGCGGACAGGCACGACCCCGTGACCGCCGCTCCACGGGCACTTCCCGGGAATCCGACCAGGTCAGACGAAGACCGCCAGGCTCTTGGCCTTGCCCTTCTGGTCCTCCACCAGGGCGAGCAGCCCCCCGTCCGGCCCGAACACGGCGACCGCACCGGCGCCCGCGTACTCCTCGGGCAGTTCCAGCCGGACCCCGTTGGCGAGCAGCCGGGCCCGGCGCTGATCGACGTCCCAGCGGGGGAACGCGGCGGCGGCGGCCTCGGCGACCGGCATCACGGACAGCTCCTGCTGGAGCTGGTCCAGGGTGCGCGCGGCATCGAGCTTGTAGGGGCCGACCCGGGTCCGGCGCAGCGCGGTCAGATGGCCGCCGACGCCCAGCCCGGCGCCCAGATCGCGGGCGAGGGCCCGGATATAGGTGCCGGAGGAGCAGACGACGGAGACGACCAGGTCGAGGACGGGGGTGCCGTCGGCGGCGACCGCCTCCCGGACGTCGTACACCCCGAAGGAGGAGACGGTGACGGGCCGGGCGGGGATCTCGAAGTCCTCGCCCTCGCGGGCCCGCTTGTAGGACCGCACCCCGTCGATCTTGATGGCGCTGACCTTGGACGGCACCTGCATGATGGCGCCGGTCAGCGCGGCGACCCCGGCGTCGACGGCGTCGCGGGTGACCTTCGAGGCGTCCACCGACCCCGTGATCTCGCCCTCGGCGTCGTCGGTGACGGTGCTCTGGCCCAGGCGGATCGTGCCCAGGTACTCCTTCTCGGTCAGCGCGAGGTGCCCGAGGAGCTTGGTGGCGCGCTCGATGCCGAGGACGAGGACGCCCGTCGCCATCGGGTCGAGGGTGCCGGCGTGGCCGACGCGGCGGGTGCGGGCGATGCCGCGCATCTTGGCGACCACGTCGTGCGAGGTGAAGCCCGACGGCTTGTCGACGATGACCAGGCCGTCGGGCGGGGTGGGCTTGTGCGTCATTCGGCGGCGTCGTCCTCGTCGTCACCGGGCTTCTTGTACGGGTCGGCCTCTCCGGCGTAGGTGGCGCCGGAGGACGCCTGGCGCACCTTCTCGTCGGACTGGCGGGCCTTGTCGAGCAGATCCTCGATGGTCTTCGCGTTGTCCGGCAGGGCGTCGGCGACGAAGGCCAGGGTCGGGGTGAACTTCACGCCCGCGGCCTTGCCGACCTCGGAGCGCAGGATGCCCTTGGCGCTCTCCAGACCGGCGGCGGCCTCGGCCCGCTCCTCGTCGTCGCCGTACACGGTGTAGAAGACGGTCGCCTCCCTGAGGTCACCCGTGACCCGGGTGTCCGTGATGGTGACGTGCGAGCCGAGCCGCGGGTCCTTGATTCCGCGCTGGAGCTTCTGCGCCACCACCTCTCGGATGAGGTCCGCCAGCCTCTTGGCACGCGCGTTGTCGGCCACTGGTCCGTCTCCTTAAGTGCTTTCTTCTCGGTGTTTCGGTGTGCGCCGGGGTGCGGCGCGGGTGCCCGCGTCTCAGTCTTCGTCGCTGTGGAGCCTGCGTCGAACCGAGAGCAGTTCCACCTCGGGCCGCGCCGCGACCAGCCGCTCACAGCGGTCCAGTACGTCGGTGAGGTGCGCCGGGTCGCCGGAGACCACCGCGAGCCCGATCTCGGCCCTGCGGTGCAGGTCCTGATGGCCGGTCTCGGCCGCGCTGACCGCGTACTTGCGGTGCAGTTCGGCGACGATGGGGCGGACCAGGGAGCGTTTCTCCTTCAGCGAGTGGACGTCGCCGAGGAGCAGATCGAAGACAAGAGTCCCCACGTACATGTGTTGCCGGTTCACCCGCCGGGTCGGGATCGGTATCGGCTTTGAACGGTACCGGGTGGCTGCCGCCGGCTCTATGGGGTTTTGCCTGGGGCTGCGCCCCGGCAGTTCCTGTCGGACGGTTTGTATGTGCGGGTTTCGTGGTGGCTGGTCGCGCAGTTCCTCCCCCAGAGGGGGTACCCCCAGCGCCCCTAAAGCGGGCTGGCCGACGGGACAGGAGTCCCCGCCGGCCCCCCCCACAGG
>NZ_JBEXLA010000054.1:0-47589 GCF_040609715.1 Streptomyces sp. NPDC004610
AGAGGGATCACGCGTCCATCAGCGGGGACATTCCATGTCCGCCTGCGGGGAGCCGATCAGACCGCCTGCGGGGAGCTTTGCACTTCCGCCGTCAGGTGAGGGTGGGTGAGATTGCGGGCGGTGACGGTACGGTGGGGGTGGGAGGTGTAGGCAAGAACTCAGGAGCCACGTCGCCGAGCTTGCGAGGCTTGGAAGCCCTGACTCTTCCTTCTTGCATGCCGCAGGTTGGCTGCCTGTTCAAGGAGTCGTCGCCGCGTCCACTGTCGGTGCCGGCCCTTCTCTGTGACCGCATCGGGGGTCTTGAGCACAGGGAGATTGCCCTGGGAGAGGCTGCTGGAGAAGGAGTTGGGGCTCTTGTAACCCAAGAGGGCAGCGGCCTGGGTCGCGCCCCGGAGCTCATCGGCGTCACCGTCGGCAGGAACCGACGGGAGGGGGGAGGCCACACGGGTGGCATCAGAGCGTCGGCCACGTCCTGGGCGGGTCTCCCTCCAGTCCAGAAGGGTCTGCACCCGCCATCGTTGCTGCTGGTAGGGGTGTTCCGCAGTTCCCTTCTCGGTGATCTCGTCAGCTGGCGGGAAGTAACCGGGGCGCCCGCGCACGAAGGTGTTGACCTGTTGCGGATTCTTGTATCAGAGGAAGCGCGATGCGTCCGCGGCGTTGAGCAGGTCGTCAGGGTCGAGCGGGGGCGGTGAGTGATTCCGGAGCCTGGCCCTGGGCCGGTTGGCGAACCACTCGCTGACCTCGGCGTGGTCCCAGAGACGCGCTCGTCCTCGGCCGAGCGTGGCGACGGCCCCGGGAAAGCCGTTCTCGGCGCGCTGGCCGTAGAGCCCGCTGATGCGGGCCGGCGACAAGCCCTGCTCGGCCGCGATCTCCGCGGAGCCGGCCAGGCGAGGCTCGTGGTGCGAGGTCACTGCTGAACCACCCGTTCTGTCAAGGATGGCAGAGGTTTCCCGGGCCGCCACGGCGAGGTCAAGGAGGCGCTGGGTGGTTGTCATCATCACAAGCAGTGCTCCCCATCAAGGGAGACTCGGGAACGGAGCGGCGCCGATGTCCCGGTCCTTGTGCCGGCTGCCCGCGTCAGTCCGTACGGCGTGCAACAGCCCCGGCAGATCAGGGTCCACAGGCTCCAGACCCGCTCAGGCAGGGGTCCGCCTACGGCTGGCGGTCCCGCCGTGCTTCTGCGGATCGATTGCGCGCAGCCGCCTCGAAGACCGAACCGCACCATGTCGTGACCGACGACGAAGTGATGGTGTCCGCCTCGTTGCGGCGATACCGGCAGCAGGCCAGCGAAGGCCCAAGGCCGGTCGGGCCCACCCGACTGCCCCGCAGACCTGTTCCAGGACATCGTCCAGGCGGCTCCTGTATAGGGCCGGGCTGGAGCGGCAGCGGGCTCGTCTTCACCACGCCGACTGGCCGGTCTCGCGGCCCGGCCAGCCTCACCCGACGCTTCCGCAGCTTCCTCGACCGGACCGGGCTCCGGCGCATCCGCTTCCACGACCTCCCGCCACTCGACCGCCGCACGGCTCCAGAACCAGGGCATCGACCTCGCCGTGATCAAGAAGCTCCTCCGACACTCCCACATCGGGGTCATCGCCGGCGTGCCCACGTGCGCCTCCGCTTCCAGCTCCAGGCCATCAGTACCCTCGGAGACGCCCTCCGATCGACCGACGCCCCTGACGACCCACCCACCGCACCCGTCGTCCGCCAACGTTGCCGTCAATCGACCATGGGTGGGTCCCCCGGCCTCCGAGCCGGGGGACACACCCATTCCTCCACCAAAGCGACTTGTTCGAATCTGGTTACTGCAGGAGGACACGCATTCGCCGTGCGATATCGGCCGCCTTCAGCCGAACCTGGTCATCGTTCAGAAGGTCAGGCATACCGATGCCAGCTGAGTCGTAGTCGTGCGCGACATAGAAGAGATCTGTGGCAGCCTCATACTGCTCCGCCGCTGGATACGGGCCACCGTACCCCTTGTACAGAGGAAGGCAGACAACCGAGAACTCCGATGGAGAGATTCGCCCTTCGGATACGGCTTCCGCAAGTACCAAGAAGGGTTCCAACGTCGCCATTTACAGCTTCCCTTGCATAGTCAGGTACCAGAACTGGTCTGAAGTCACATCCGACTTCCAAGCTCCTAGCATCTCACCCGACTCGATGTCCACCGAGACGTGACGCCCGGTATTGAGATCCACGTAGTGCCGGGCAGGTGTCCCGCGAAATGTTCCCGCAATCTTGATGTTTCCTGGATCCTTGACGAAGTCTTCCAAGGCGTTCACAAATGCCTGCTTGCTCGCCTTGCTCTCCTTCGCAGTGACCCCGAAGTCGGCAGCATGCTGGAAATGATGAGGCACTCTGTTCGAATCGACCCATACGGATCCGCACCCCGGACCTGAATTATGCACGAGGACGGGTGTCTCTCCGGCGAGCACATAGTACGTGTGCAGGTCGTCGACGGTCAGATTGTAGGTGGTGGCGCGTTTGGTGTAGCCCCTGTTGCCGGTGACGATGACGGTGGTGCCGTCGTCGGTGCGCAGGGTCATTCCCGCGGTGAGGTCGGCGGCTTCGATCCAGTCGTCTTCGGAGGGGGACCAGAAGGGGTGTTCGTGGGTGGCGGTGAGTTTTTCGATGCCGTCGTCGGTGGCGATGGAGAGTTCGTTGAAGTGCCTGTCACGGTCGGTGACGATCAGGTGGGTGACGGTGCGGGGTCCAGTTTCGCCGGTTTCCGGGTCCGTGGCCTCGACCTGGTCGCCGACCTTGATGTCTTCGATGTTCTTGGTGGTGCCGTCGGCCATGAGTACGCCGGTTCCGGCCAGGAAACATCTGGTGCAGCTGGTGGGGGCGTCGACGTCGTTCTTCTTCGCGGCGTCGCCGGCGTCGTCGACGAGTTCGTCGGTCTTCCTGAGTTCGCCGAGTTTGAGGAGCTTGAGGAATTTGAGGAAGGGGATGTCTCCGGCTGTTGATGCGCATTCCATGGAGAAGCCGGGATCCGCACCGCATTCCTTCCATTCCTGCGGGTCCGGGAGGAAGATCTTGAAGACCTTGACCACGAAGCTGTTGCTGGTGTCGGCGGGAGCGTTCTGGGCGGCGATGCAGGCGTCCTTGACGTGGTAGCCGTACTGCTGGCAGCCGCCTGTGGCGGGTGTGCCGCTGTTTCCGCCGACGACGGAGGAGTCGCCGGAGGTGTTTTCGTAGCCCGGGATGTCGTTGATGCTGTTGATGCCGCAGTTGTCGTCACCGCAGGGCATGCCTTCCGGCTCCCGGACCAGCCCGGTGGGGTCGGAGTAGTTGACGGGGTCGTTGTGGCTGTAGCTGTAGGCGGAGAGGTTCTGGGGGGCGTAGGGGAGGCTGAGCGGGTCGGGGCTGAGGAAGCGGCCGAGGAGGGGGTCGTAGGCGCGGGCGCCGAGGAGGGAGAGGCCGCTGGTGGTGTCTTCGGGTTTGCCGAGGAAGCCCTTGGTGGAGCCGGTGGGGCGGATTCCGCTGCGTTCGTCGCCGAAGGGGGTGTAGCGGCGGCGGACGGTGGTTCCGTTGGCGACGTCGACGGCGAGCTGGGTCGATGCCTGGCGGTCGGCCATGAGGTAGCTGAGTTTGCCGCCGGTGGTGGTGTTGCCGGTGGTGGTGCGCATGGCGACGGTGGCGCTGCCGCAGGTGTAGTAGCGGGTGGCGGTGACGGTGCCACCGCTGGAGCGCAGTTCCATGCCGGCCAGGTAGGCGAAGGTTCCCTCGGGTGCGAGGCGCAGCAGGAGGTTGCCGTCGGCGTCGTAGACGAAGCGGGTCTGCTGGGTGAGGGTGGGCTTGGCGACCGTGGCGGAGGCGAGCTGGCCCTGTTTGGTCCAGGTGTAGTCGGTGGTGGTGTCCGCGGTGACGCGTTTGAGCATCTGGCCGGCGTCGTCGTAGGTGAGGGTTTCGGTGCCGGTGGTGGTGCCCGAGGTGATCTGGTTGATCTTGCGTACGCCGTGCGGCCGGTCGGTGTTGGGTGTGGTCCAGGCGCCGGTGTCGTCGTAGCCGGGGTAGAGGTAGTCGCGGGTGGTGGTGGTGCCGCCAGGGTCGGTGTCGGCGGCCGACTGGAGGTTGCCGAGGCGGTCGTAGCTGTAGGCGGTCTGGTAGGGGGCAGGGCCGGTGAAGTCGGAGGCGGTCGCGCCGGTGCAGGTGTCGGCGCGGGTGAGGGCTCTGGTCAGGCGGTTCTGGTCGTCGTAGGTGAAGCACTGCAGTTGCTGGGGCTGACCGCTCGCGGCCTCCTTCACCGAGGTGATCTTGCCGGCGGCGTCGTAGCCGTAGGTGTCGTTCTGGGTGTTGGTGATGAGGTAGCCGCCGGGCCCGGCTTTGGTGGTGGTGGCGATGGACTTGAGCCAGCGGGTGCCGTCGGTGTCGTTGTAGGTGTAGGTGCGCTGGGCGGTGGCGGGGGCTTGCAGGCCGGTGGTGGTCTGGCCGTAGAGGCGGTCGGTGACCCGCCCGTAGGCGTCGTAGACCGTGCCCTTGACGTAGGTGTCCTGTGCCGAGGTCAGGCTCTTGGGCAGGCCCTCGTTGTTGTAGGCGGTGGTGACGGTCTCGGCGGGCAGGCCGCCGGCGGCGGGGTGGGTGACGGAGGTGATGTGGTCGGCGGCGTCGTAGGCGAGGGTCGTCGTGTAGTCCCCGTTCAGCGGTGCGACGGCGGCGGGGAGGCTGACGGTGGTGCTGAGAGGTCTGCCGCGGCCGTCGAACTCGTTGACGCGGGTGATGTAGGAGTTGCCGGCGGCGGAGCGGCTGAGGTTCTGGGTGATCCGGCCCTTGCCGTTCGGTACGGCACCGTCCCACTGCCAGGAGGACAGGACCGTGCCGCCGCTGGTGACGGAGGTCTTGCGGCCCAGCGCGTCGTAGGTGTAGTCGAGGACGGTCTGGCCGTTGTTGCCGGTGACTTGGGTGATGCGGCCGTTGCCGTCGTAGACGGTGCTGGACTGGCCGGCGTCGGGATCGTCGGTGGTCAGCCGCTGGCCGGCCCAGTCGTAGGTGTACTTCGTCTCATTGCCGCGCGGGTCGGTGATCTTCTTCAGGGCGCCGGTCGCGGTGTAGGCGTACTGGGTGGTGAAGACCGAACTGCCGTTGTGTTCCACGACCTTGGCCGTGCGGCCGAACATGTCCGTGTGGGTGTCGGTGCTGCCGCCCGCGGCCGGGGTCACCCTGGTGTGGTCGCCGTGGTAGGCGGTCTGGGTCCAGCCGCTGGGCGAGGCGACGCTGGTCTGGCCGTCGCCGACGCGGATCGTGGAGCGGGTGGTGCGTCCGGCCCAGTCCAGGGTCAGTTCCGTGTAGGAGGGCAGGTCCACGACGCGGGGGGAGACGGGTGCGGAGGATCCGGCGGTGCCCTGGTTGCGGAACGGGGCCGACACACCGGTGATGTTGCCGGCGTTGTCGTAGCGGGTCGCGGTGACCTGCCGGTTGGGGACCTCCTGCCCGTTCTGCGGGTCGACGCCGTGGGGTATGGGCAGCTGGGTCTCCCGGGCGCGTCCGAGCCCGTCGAGGTAGCTGTACGAGGACAGATAGGTGTCCCCGGACTGCAGGGTGTGGCTGGCGACCCGGGGGAAGCCGCTCACGGAGTCGGGTACGGACCCGCCGGTGGTCGGGATCGTGTAGCTGAACTTCATGGACGGGGAGGTGCCGGTCTCCGTGGGCCGCCACACCTCGGTGGGCCGCCCTGCGGCGTCCAGGGTGATCTTCGTGATCTTCCCGTTGGCGTCCCGGGTCTGATAAGGCACTCCCCACAGCCGCGACATCCACACGGTCGTCGCGAGGGGGCCCCTGGCGGAGAGGGAGCCGTCGGGATCGGGAGTCGTGGTGGTGATGCCGTCCACCGGCCAGGTGTGCTCGGGGCTGTAGGCGGTGGTCGTACGCTGCGCATCGGCGTCGTCCGCCCAGCGGACGCGGCCCGCGCCGTCGTACCCGTACTTCACCGTCTGGTGCTCGCCGGCGGAGGTGTGGGTGCGGGCCTCCGTGGCGTTCCCGTCGCCCGGCTTGTTGGCGGCGACGCTGGTGGCACCGTCGTAGAAGGTCTCGGCGAAGCCGTCGAGGTTGGCCGTGCCGCGGTCGTCGCAGCCGGCCGCGTAGTGGCGGGTCTCGTCGATGAGGACCATCCATCGCTGGATGTCACTGCCGTCGAAGTAGTCGGTGTTGTAGGCACGGCCGTACGTGGTGCAGGCGTTGTCGGAGACGCCGGTCTGGCCCCAGTCGTCCGTGCGGACCGGCAGACCGTACGTGGTGGAGGTGGAGGACGCCGGGTCGTACTCGTTCTGGATGACGCGGGTGCGCCAGCCGGCCGATGTCTTCTCCTCCGTGGTGGTCTGCTCCTCACGGACGAAGCGGGCGTCCGGCAGTCCCTCGTACTGCGCGGTGTTGTGCGTCCAGTACTGGCGGACGACCTGCTGCTGGGAGCTGCCGGTGTGGTCACGGCTGTCGGTCTCGATCACCCGGCCCGCCAGCCACGCCGAGTCCGCGACCATGGCGTCCTGCCCGTCACCGACCATCGCGACGCGGGTCGGGGAGGAGCTGGTCTTGCTCGTGCGGTCGCCGTGCAGACCCCGGTAGAACGAATGCAGGGTCGATCGTTTGACCGCCCCGGTGCCGGTCGTCACCGCCACCTTCTGGTAGCCGCGCCAGTCGGTCCACGACTCGTCCTCGTCCGGAACCAGGGGGTCGGCGCTGAACCGCCAGCCGGCCCCGCCCTGGTAGTCGTACGTGGTCGTCATCTCCGGCGCGCCGTCCTGGCTGCTGGTGACGGTCGGGTCGACGGTCACCTCCATGACCAGGAACTTCTTGAACCACCCGCTGCGCGCCTCGGTCTCGCCCTCGGGTGTCCACTTCGCCCAGAAGCAGTCCTTGCCGTTCGTGGCCTGCGGGGGCAGAGCGTCCGCGCTGCACGCGTTCTGCGCGCCGTAGGTGACCTTCGTGGTGCCGCCGAGGTCGCCATGGATCTCGCTGACCCGGCGGAAGTTCAGCTCGGTCGAACCCACCTTGTTGTCCAGGTCCACGCCGTTGAAGTTGACCACCGGCAGGACGATGTCCGTTCCCGTCCCGTAGGTCTTGCGCTGGATGTAGTCCAGCCACAGCGTCTTGCCCACCGACCCCGCAGGATTGGGCAGACCGTGCTTGGTCTGGTACTGCTGAACCGGGTCCCACCCGTCCATCGCGGTGTTCAGCACGTACGTCTTGATGTCCCACAGCATGTCCTTGCTGAAGAACGTGGGGTAGTACGTCTTCCCCGCACAGTGGTAGTCCCCCGCGGTGCCGTCACACATCAGGTCCACCGGCACGTCCGGGTACGACGACGGGTTCGCCGCGATCGACGGGCACGCCCCCGGCTCGCTGCGCAGCGGGTCCGCGTCCGCCATCCGCTCCACGCACCGGCCCACATGACTCAGCTCGACCTTGCCGGTGGGCTTGGAGTTCGCGATCTGCCGCGGCCAGCCGTACTCGATCCGGCTCAGATAGCCGCCCGCGGTGTAGGAGCGCGCCTTGTCGGTGTTGGCGACGGAGCGGTAGTGGTTGGTCTCCTTGTCGTAGAAGTAGGTCGACTCGATCTCATTGGCGTCGACCGTGCGGTCCAGGTTCCACCGGTACGCCTGCGTGCACGGTTCGGGGAACTGGCCGTGGCACGGCTCACCGGGGTTGTTGCCGACCACCGGAACCGTGTAGACCGACCCGGTCGCCGACCCCGAGCGCTCCGCGCGGCCCCAGCCGAAGTAGTGGCTCTGCCCGTCCTGCGTGGAGACGACCCAGTACTCGTCGTCCGCGCCGTGGCCGCCGGAAAGGTGCTGCACCCGCCAGCCCGGATCGTCCTGGAGGTGATAGGAACCGGTCCCGTTGTCGTCCTGCACCAGCGTCGAGGTCACACCGTTGAGGTTGATGACATACACCGCACCGCTCGGCTCCATCGCGGTGTTCGGAGAGTCCCAGCACAGGTCCCCGATCGTCGCCAGCCCGTCCTGCGTGCAGTTGCGGTAACGGCGCTCGATATAGCCGATGTTCAGCTCCCAGCCCATCCCCACCCACGACGCCTGGTTGTTCGTCGCCGAGGTACGGCCGTCCACCGACTGCGAGTTGTACGACAGCCCCAGCGCCGGCGCCTCGCCCATCGCCGGAGCGGGCAGGCTCACCGGGAAGTTGTAGGTGAACGCCCCGGACCCCGTCGCCACGTCCCACGACCCGGTCGTGGTCAGGGTGGAGGCACGGTAGTCACCACTGTCCGAGGACGACCCCGTCGTCAGCGCGTAGACGGACGCACCGCCCGACACCGACTGCGCCGCCAGACCCGTCGAACCGGGCTCGGCCGTCACCGTCGCCGTGAGCGTCCCCCGCACGGTGTCGTTCTCGACGGGCACCGGCTCCACCGCGGAGCACTCCTGAGCGGCAGGCGTGTTCAACGCGCACGCGGGAAGGCGGACGAGCTGGAGCCGGGAAGCGAAGTCACCGCCGTAGGCGTACCGGAAACCGGAGTAGTCGATCGAGACATCCACCTGGCCGGCCGTCGCCACACCATCGGTCCGCGTGACCTGAAGCCCCAGCCCGACACCCCCCACCGGTGCGATCTCCTGACGGTCCAGGACCCGCACGTCCACCTGCTCCGGCGAGACCGTGTCCGGGGACGGCGACGCACCGGGCGACGGCGCCTCACCGGGTACGGAGGACGGCTGCGGAGCGGAGGAGTTCCCGGGGTCGGGGACAGAGGTGTCCCCGCTTTGAGGAATCGTTTCTTCGCCGGTGTCGGGCAGGGGTCCCGTGGACAGCCCGCCCTCCTCCGGGGAAGTCACCGCCGGGCTCGGCCCGGCCGTCGCGGACCGCACGCGCCGCAACTGCGCCGCCTCGCCGGCGGCCTCACCACTCGGAAGCACCTCGACGACACCGGCGACCTGCTGGACCTCACCACCGGGGGCGGACGGGCTCTCCGACGTCACCGTTCCCGGCTCCCCGGGCAACGCCCGCGCCAGATCAACCGTCGCCTCGGCGGCCACCGGCCAATCAGGCGCCGGGAGAGGCTTCCCCGGGGCCTCCTCCTGCTGCCCCGGAACAGAACCCACCCCCTGGCCCGGCACCAGCGGCGTCGCGTCCGTGGACTCGGCCCTCGCCTCCGGCGGTGCCACGACGGCGACGGCGGACAGCAGACCCGCGAGCAGAGCCCCCGCCAACGTCACGGACACCGAACGACCATGCCGACGAGCCATCCGAACCCCCCACAGCCATGGACTACGGCCCGAAACGGAACGACGGGACAGCAGTCACGGCCGACCTGCGGCAATGCATCCCAGGATGACGCCACGCACGGCCTGTTGACACGAACACGATCAATGAAGCGGAACGGTAATTCATGTGAAGATCACGTGAATAGATCGTGGAGGTGATCACTTACCTCGGGTGCGTGTGACGCCGGTCACGCGAGAGGGATGAAGGGGAGCTCGTGCGGCCCTACGGAGCCCTCGATGAACTGCCGGTCCGAGAGACGCACGGTGAAACTGCGATGCAGCCGGGGACGTTCGCCGTGCTCCACCGGTCACCGGGCTACTCGCCTATGCCCGCTGTGCCGATCGCAGCCACCGGGCTCACTCCAGGCGAAGAAGAGGGCAAGAGAGGATGTCCGCCCCGGGGCGGCTACCAGGAGCCGACGGCACCGGTGAGGGCCTGTTCGACGTCGGGCAGCCGGTCGGCGAGCCGGGTGGCCGCTTGGTGCCGCAGCAGCCAGAACCGGTCGAGATCGTCCTGGAGCAGGCCGGGCTTGAGGCAGGGCTGTTCGGTGCCGCCGCAGGCGGATGGCGCGTACTCCAAGATCTGCTCTTGTAAATCGGCGATATCGACAGCCAGACGCTTGGCTGGGTCGGGAAGCCGGACTCCGGGGACCGCGGCCGCGAGTCGGAGTGCGTCCTCGTGAAGTGCGCACTCCAGCCCAGTTGCGTGGGGTGCGACAGTCTGACGGCATGGGCACCGCTCCGTCCTATGGATCAGACATCCGCTGACTGCCCCAGCAACCTACGCACCTTCTCGGCACCAATGTCCAGCAAGAGCGTAGGCAGATGGGGCCCAGTGTTCCGCCCGACCAGCAGCTGATACAGCAACTCGACGTAGGCACGCTGGAAGGTCCGCATCTCCGGCGGCAACTCCGCGGGCGTGACATCGGCCTCGAACCCGGCCTGAATTATCGGCACAGAGCTCACCAGATGCGTCAACCCATCCAGTGACCAATGCGATTGGAGATTGTCGAGCAGTAGTCGGAGCGACTCCCGCTCGATCCCATTGAGCAGAGCGAGCCGCTCGGCGTCCGGCTCCTCCCGCACGATGCTCTCTTGACCGGCCGGGTGCTCAGGGACCTGCCCGATACGCACGGACTGTTGATGCACGGCCTCACGGGGTGTGGAAATGTCGCCGTAGACGTCCAACTGATCGGCGACCGCGCGCAACAACCCGGCGATCTTCTTCCCCGACGCCCGCTCGAGGTACCTGCCCCTTTCGAGCATCGGGGTGACGCTCTCAAGGAGAGTCGTCAGGTCCTGCACGATCGAGGCCAGTTCGTCGGGCTTCTTGCGCTGCGTCAGGGCGGCGGGGATTTCTGGGGCAGGACGATCGGGCAGGTGGAACCAGGCCGTGATCTCGCCCTCTTTGAGCTTCAGCCGGGCCGAGGAATAGCGCTCGGGTTCGATGAAGCTGCCACCATGCCTAATCGCATCCTCGAACAGGGACTGAGAGGTCACGAGCACGAGGTCGGCGCCCTCGGCGTCGAGCAGGTGTCGGCTGACGGAGGAATCGGCCAGTCGGCAGGCGAGGTCGACGGCGCGTCCGCTCATGCCTCGGTCGTCGTGCCGGACCGGGCCGACGTGCATGCCGATCCGCAGCCCCAGCGGCACGCGCAGGCCACGGTTCTCGTCCCGCAGTTTCTGGTGCACCTCAACCAGCCAGAGGCCGAGCAGCTGAGTCACCGGGATTTGGTCCTCAACCGACATCAGGACGCCGTCGCCGCGGTCTTCCATATACACGACGCTGCGCACCATGTTGGCGCGGGTGAACGCCGCCTCCAACACCCGATACAACTGGGCGCGCATGCGAGGCTTGTCGACATCGTCGTACGGGCCGAAGCGACTGGCGTCGACGCTGATCACCAACTCGTTGCGCATGTAGCGCGTTTCGGCTAGTTCCAGAGCCTCGCCGTTCCCCCGTACCCACTGCTTGCTCTGTCGGCTTCCACTTGCCGTCCCCATGAGCGCCTCGTGCTGCCTCGGCTCACTTGGGCGGACTGCCCGGCTATCCGAGGCCCTGGCAAGAAGCGAGCGGAAAAGCCGCGCCAGAGTGAGGTAGAGCTCTGCGGCCTGGGGACTGTCCTCCAGCATCTCGGGGCTGGTGGGAACAGTGCCGCGTTGTGGCTTGCTCGACGCTTCTGCTGTTAGGTCGGCCGCGGGGCGGCGTCTGGGCTCGGGCATAGAGTCCGCTGCCTCGACTCCCAGCAGCCGCGCCGTAGTAGCCGCCGCGTAGGCGAAAGGGCGGATGCCGGTCGCCAGGGTTTCATCCGCGTGGGGAGAGTGGAGGACAACCGGGATTCCGTGAGGGGCTTGAAGGTTGGCAGCGAGGTGGTCGCTCAGGGCGAAGTGGGTGTCCCAGAGCTGGTCTCGGGTGAGCAGGCTGGTCAGGTGAGCGGCTGCCGCGGGGTGGAAGTGGTACAGCGTATCGGCCGACTCGTAACGGGTAACCTTGAGGAGGCCGGCCGTGAGGAACTCGGCGGTGTCGGCCAGGGTAGCTTCTGGGACAAGGCGTTCGCGGAGCACGTCGAGGACGGGCAGCGTGAACGAACCGAGCGGGGAGGCCGCGATGGCGAGGCGGACGGCCTTGGACTGACGCTCGTCAGTGAACGCCTCGACGTGGACGCGTACCTGGTCGTTCGCCGGTGTTGTGTCGGCCTGGTTGGGCGGGCCTTGGTAGTGACGGCGCAGGGGTGGTCGGCCGGTGGCGGGGACGAGGATGGCTTCGCAGCCGTTCGGATCTGTGCGCATCAGGGTGCGGGCCCAGGCGAGGACCTGGTCGGGGGCCAATTGCAGGACGGGCAGAGCTTGCCAGGGTTTCGTCTTCTCGGTTTCACGGAGAAGACGTGGGCGGCGATAGGACAGGAGACGGCCAGGTGATGCGGGCACGGTCGCAGTCGCGGTGGTGCGGGGAAGGTCGAGGCCAGAGCGCTGCCAGAGCCGCTTGGGTAGCGGGTTGATGAGGGCGACCGGGGCGGTGCGACCCCAAGTGTGAAGGGTTCGCCACAGGGCGTCCTGCCGCCAGGCCGGTGCAGCGCAGTCAGAGACGACGAGGAGCAGACGGCGCGCCGGCTGGGTGTGGTGGGCCGCATCAGGGCGCATGGAGAGTGTACGGCCGTGGTGGTCGTGCAGGACAGGGGTGTCGCCGGGCGGGTGCTCGAGATGCCAGACGCGGACGTCACGGAAGGCGGCCAGGGCGCGCAGCATCTTGGTGAGGGCGCGGACTGTCTCATCCCACACTGCCATGGCGGTGCCGCGGTCCAGGACAACGATCACTTCCAGCCACGATTCCGGCGCAGGGGTAAGCCGGGGTACGAGCATCCCGGTACGGGTGTAGTGATCGACGGTGGCGTCGACGTCGAGGCGACGATGGACGCCGGAGAGCCAAGGACGGCGCAGCGGGCGCAGCGCACGGCCGATGTCGAGGGCGTCGGGCAGGGCGGCGGCACGACCGATGCTCACCCGCTTGCCAGGAATCGTGTGAGTGCCGACCTGGTCCTTGAACCACACGGAGGCGACAGGCTCATGGGCGGTGTCCGTCGCGTCCTCACTTCCAGGTGCCTGGGTGCCTTCTGCGGAAGCGGTGGTGCCAGCCCGTTCCTGCCTCCGGCGCTGCGCCGTGTCGCCGCCCGCGGCGTCGGAGGACGGGCTGTCAGGGTTCCGTTCGGCGTGCGCCCAGGCGGAGGCGAGGAGCAGTGCGTCAAGTAGTTCCTTAACGTCGATGTCGCTGCCGCCCGCCAGAGCGAGCTTTACCAGACGGGCGGCGGCGTCCTCAGCCACGCCCCAGCCCCTGCAGCAGCATGTTCTCCAGGCTCTGCCGCTGGGCGAGGTCCGGGACACGGTCGCCGCGCAGAAGGTAGACGGCGTTCAGCAGCTGGTCGATCGCGACGTACTCGTCATCGTTCAGCTTCTTGAGGAAGGTCTGCACAAGGGTTGCGGTGGCGCTGTCCTCGATGTCGCCAAGATGGGCGGCGACGATATCGGTGAGCGTTTCTTGGGAGAGGGGTGGCATCTCGAAGCGGACGCAGCGGCGAAGGAAGGGTGCGGGGAAGTCGCGTTCGCCGTTGCTTGTCAGCACGATGACCGGGAATTCGGTGCACTGGACCCAGCCGTGCCCGATGGTGCGCTTGCCGTTCTTGTCGGCGGTGCGGGCCTGGATATCGGGCTTGGGATGTCTTGCCAGTTCGGGGATCTCGAAGCCGCCGCGCTCCAGGATGTCGAGGAGATCGCTTGGCAGGTCGAGGTCGCTCTTGTCGATCTCGTCGATCAATAGGGCGCGGGGGCGGTCGCCCGCGAGGCCCGGGAGAAGTGCGGTACCCAGAGGACCAAGCTGGACGAAATCCCCGATGTCATCCTCATGCTCGTCGCCCTCTGACCCGGCCTTGCCATCGAGGGTGCGCAGGTTGTGAGCGTGAATGCGGCCGAGAGCGTCGTAACGATAGAGCGCATCAGCCAGGGTGCTGCGGGAGGTGATGTGCCAGTGGAGTACCTCGCCCAGGTCGAGCTCGGCAGCAATCTGGCGGATGACGGTGGACTTCCCGGAGCCCGCGCGGCCGGTCAGCAGCAGGGGACGGCGGAGGTGCAGGGCGGCGTTCACTGCGTCGATGAGGCCGGGGACCGGGCGGTAAGTTGTGGCGGGGTCCTTGCCCGAATCAGTCTCTTGCTGTCGCGCGGGCGTGCGCCAGGGCGGCAGGGACGGCAGCTTCGGCAGCTCGGCACGATTCTCCGGGGGGACTCCCGTGCCCCGGTAGTACGGGGTCCAGCTCATGCTCGCTCCTTGTACGTCATCTCGTCTGGTGCTCTCAGGACCGTGCTCGCCCGTCTCCGGCAGAACGCCTGCCAGTCCTTGTCGTGCCAGGCGACTCTCACGGTCGCTAGTGGCCCGAGATCATCATCGTGACTCAGGCCGACTCCACTCAGATGCTGCCGGTAGGCGTGCGCGATGTGCTGTGGCAGGGCCTGCCAGTGCTTCCCGACGGATGCCCTGATCACCTGTGTATGGCTGACATCCTTCTGCCGCGGCCAGACCAGCGCGGGTGTGTGTTCGAGGAGCTCCTGCGCCACGAAGTCCCAGTCCGTCTCCGGCAGGGAGGCCACTGCCCATACGTATTGTCCGAAGCCGTGATTGCTCAGATGCTTCTGTAGTTTTTCCACGGTCCCCAGTTGTTCGATGTGGAGCCACTCGGGGCCGGAACAGTTGCTGTCGCCCAGGGAGATCAGCAATTGTTCGCCTACCTGGAGCATGTCGTCGACCGTGGTGCCGTGAGGGGGCGTCAGCAGGCCAGACCAACGGGTTGTGACGGTGTAGTTGACTCCCAGCTTGTTGTACTTGCCGATGAATTGCTCCTCCGGAGACCAATCGAGTAGCACGAGGGTCGGTGCGGCCACGTCGATGTGTTGCAACCGCTTCCCCGCGATGTTCGCCCATGGCGCCGACCAGGCTACGGCTTTGGCCAGAGCCGCCTTCAGGCCTTTGTCTCCGGGGTTACAGAGGAAGCGTTGGCTGCCGAGGACAGCGCGGCCGAAGAGCAGCCAGGCGTCTACGCGGACGACGCTCTCGCCGCCATCGTCGGCCAGCACCAAGACCAACCGCGGGGCCCACTCACCGTGAGGTTGGTGGTTCAGCTCGCGCAGGTGGTTTTTGACCGTGGGAGTGAGTTCGAGGTCCTGCGCCCAGATGACAACATCTTCCGGCAACTGGTCTCCGTGTCCAGTCACCTGGGTCATGGCCGCGACCAAGTGGGCCAATGCTCGGTGCTGGCCCCCTGCAGCGCCCCCGTGATGAGCGGCATACTCGACCAGATCCCGCAAGGTCGGCGGTGATTCGTGCCGCAAGAAGCGCAGAGGAAGGCCCGCCAGCATTCCGACCAGCCGCAGGTCGTCTTCGGCCAAGTTTGGACCGAAAACCTTGTTGGCAACGGTCAGCGTTTTTCGGCCGGCCTCCAATTCGGCCAGCACTTCGCGCAACCGGTGGACCGCAGCCCAAGACCCGGCGCTTGCAGTGTGCTGGTTCTCCTTCAACCATGCGGCGAGCTCGCCCTCTGTAGATAGCTGGAGGTTGCTGTCGATTCGCCGGACAGCGTCCCGTACTGCCTTGCTCGCGATTGATCCGAGATCGCGGTTGAGGGAGGCGGCGCGATTCCGGGCCAGCCAAAGGACATCACCGAAATAGGTTCCGTCGAAGTTGGACCGCCCCGGCTGCTGACCATCGATCTGCTCTCGGAGTTGCTCCATCAAGTCGTCGTCGACTCTCAGGAACTCCCCAGTACCTGGCAGACCCTCCTCGATCATCCGGGTGAGTGCCCGGCTCAGCCGCAGGTCGAATGCCAACTCCTTCGCGGTGGCCCCAAAGAGCAGAGAGAACCGCACATTGCCTCCCTGCGGCCCCGCGGTGATCACCGGAGCGGCCGGTACCGCGCCTCCGGCGAGGCAGGTATCGACAATGACGATCAGGCCGGCCAGACCGGGGTGGTTGAGGACGTCGCCAAGCAGGGAGGGGACGTTCACGTTGGAGAGCGGCGGTGCGTTTTCCCTGCCCGACGTGACGAAGTACAGCGGTGCGCCCTCAGCACCCTCGCCGTGACCGAGCAGGGCGAGCACGAGGAGACCGCCGTCACGTCGTGCGTCCTGAGCGGCGCGCTCCACGGCCTCGTAGACCTGAGTACGGCCCAGATTGGTGCCGATCAGCAGGGATTGCTCACCGCGGTCTACGCAGGCCCCCAGCTTCGGGTCCACGAGGGCGGCGTGCAGAGCACGGGCAGAGTCCTCCAGCCCTTCCAGCCTTGCGCCGCCTTCACACTGTGCGCCTACGACGAGCACATGGCGGGGCGGGTTTGTCGCGGCGGTCACGACTGGAGGGCCTCGATCACCGGGCGGGCCACAGTCCCGTGCTTGAGGTACTTCGTAGCGGTGTGCGTCCATAGCCCGCGGGAATCGACGCGCTCTGTCACGGCCTTGACACCGCTCCTGCTCGGGCGGATCCACTCGGCCAGATGCGGTCGGCCCACCACGATGTCATCGCGGTCCCAGAAGTTGAGCCAGGAGGCGACGTTTTCAGGGCAGTGCGCCGGGCGCGGCACCAGACGATCCAGGACTACCGCTCCCAGAGCCAGGGGCGAACCCAAGGTCACCCAGAGAGGCACCGTTCCCTCGTACTCGTGCAGTGCTTCGTAGGCGACCACTGTGCCCAGGCTGTGCGAGACCACCACGAGGGGCCGCGCAGGGTCCAGGCAGTCGTGCGCTCGTCCGCGGATGGCCGCGCCCAGTTCTGCTTTCCTGGCCCTGCGGTCCAAGTAACGGCCGACTTGGGCGAGCTGGAATAGAAGCGCCGAGCCATTCATCCACTGGGCTGTCTGGCGAACGCCGGGGAGGCGCAGCATGGTCGTCGTGATACCGATCAATCGACGGCCGATGTCCCCCACACCCTGGGCCTGTTGGCCCTGAATCGCAGCGTTGAGCTGGAAACGTGCGTCACGGATGACCCGGGCGTCCTGGTGGCTTCTCCCTGGCGGGAACTGCTCGGATAGTTCCCCCAGTATCGAGTCAAGTAGCTCTGTCAGGAAGGGCACTTCATGATCGTCGAGTTCCCCGACCGCATGGCCTTGGGCCCCCCGGCGGTTGAACAGATCGCTGTAGTTGGCGAACGTGACATCCGCCAGCCAGCCCTGTGTCAATGCCGAGATCGCATCGGCCATGTCGGCGTCCCGCGTTCCAGCGGCAAGCGCCTCCAGCCACCTGCGGCTGTCAGTGGCGGTGTCCCGAAGGCCGCCGATGCCGTGTACGAACAGCAGTTGAGGCTTCCCCGTTGCCATGCGCCCCTCCTCTTTCCTGGCAGAGGGACATTGTGCTGCATCTAGAGATCGCAAGGCAGCCGAACCACACGCTTGGGCCGGAACCTCGGGTCCCATCTACGGCCCGGAGTTGAGCCGGTGAAACGCCTTATGGTGCATCTCCGCCAACAGTTCAGGGCGCCGGACGTCCAAAGTGCGGCCCTGACATCGGTCGGAGTAGGAGACGTACCGGCTTGTCGTCGACGGGCGGTCGGAAACCATGCAGCCGAGCTTCGCCCCCAAAGCTCTGTGACAGCACGGCTCTTGCTTGACTCCCGCGCGGAAGCCGCCCGGTTCGCCACCATGCGCCAGACGGCCGCCGGCCGGGCCACCCTCCTGGTCACCCACCGCCTCATCAGCACCCGCCACGCCGACCGCATCATCGTCCTCCACCACGGCAAAGTGGCAGAAACAGGCTCATTCACGGAACTCTCGGCCCGGCCCGGAGGAGTCTTCCACGAACTCCTCACCCTGCAGGAAGGCATCCCGCCCACCACACCCGCCATGGCCACCCCCTGACGCACGGCCCACCGGGCACCGGGCAAACTCTGCCCCCACACCCCCGCCTCAGCCCTTCCCGCCCCTACGGTGGGTATTCACGAACGGTACTGACCGTGCCGGACCGCAGGCATGGGACGCCCAGGAGCGGACCATGGAACGGCGACGCCTCCTCGCACTCGGCACCGAGCTCGGCCTCGCCGGCACCGCCCTGCTGACCGGGAACGCCCACCCAGCCCCGGCAACGGACCCGACCCTGCGCGAACTCCGGACCCGGTTCACCGCGGCACGGACCGCGTTCCAGTTCGGTCCAGTCGGTGAGGGATGCCGACGTTTTGCAGGGCGGTCGCCCGGGTGCAGCTCAGCCGCCTTCCAGTGTGGCGCGGGCGGTGGTCAGCCAGCCGTCCTTCCACGCCCCGAGTTCCATGAAGTCCTCAGGGTTCTCCCGGATGATGTGGCGCTGCACGCGTTTCTCGGTGTCTGACCAGACCTCCACCAGATCCGTCTTCTTCTTGCACTCCAGATCTGCCTCCGCCACCGCCCGTTCCCGGTCCGAGGGGCCCGGGGACTCTTTCCAGGCCGGGTCGCTGAAAGCCAGCAGAGGGTCGGCGTAGTCGAAGCCCACCAGCGTCATGCAAGCACTCCACGCGCCGATCGTTGTGACCACCTCGGGGGCGCGGCGCGCTTCGTCGAATGCCTGGGACGAGTACTGGGCGAGCAGTGACATGTCGCCTGACGTCAGGCCGCGCTGCAGTTGCGCGTGCGCTTCTCCCCAGCAGCCGCCAGTGGCGCGGTTCTCCCCGAACGCCGCCAGTAGTTCATCGGGTGGTAGCTCGTCGCGGGCGTCCCACACGGCCTCGCGGCGCTCCTGGACAGACGTGGGCGGAGGCAGGTGGTAGCCGTAGCGGGCGGCGTCGGCGTCGGTCAGGCCGTAGCGGCGGAAGTTGGGCGGGTCAGCGTGCTGGACGGACGGCAGCGGCAGCACCTCCCAGTCGAAACCGAGCTCTCGCATGCAGCCTCGGATGAGAACATCCTCAGCGGACTCGATGGTGTGCGCGTCGAGTGCTGTGAACTCGTAGGCGTCGAACGGCAGCAGGAAGCCACGGGGCTGACTGTCGTCGGTCCGGGGCGGCGTCTGGGTCATCCGCGTTGCCGGCGCCTTGGCAGGGGTGTTGCCAGAGACGGTGATCGTGACACCCAGGGTCAATGCCAAGGCGACGCCGGCGAACGGGACGATGAATCGGCGCGGAGTGGCCACGCTGAGTCTCCTCGGGGTGATGAGAGCGGTGCCGCGCGGAACGTGGCACCGCCTCGTCAGAAGATCAGCCAAAGACGATGCAGCTGGCCTTGTTGTTGAAGCCGGCGGGACCGAGGTTCCGCACGCCGTAGCCGGGAGGCAGCGGGAAGGAGTCACCGGAGCAACTACCATGAATGTCGTGGAGCGTGCCCCACTGGTTGGTGAGGTTCTGCGCCGACGTGGTCTGGTTGTCGACGGAGGTGCTTTCGCCGTCCCACACGTCGTTGCGGAAGTCGCGGTCGGTGCTGTTGTAGGACTTCCTGCTTCCCGTGTACTCGGACCACTCGAAGATCCAGAACCGGCCAGCCACCGCAGCCGGCTGGATCTCCTCCACTTCCGCGGCCGAGGCGGCTGGCGCGAAACCGATTGCACCGGCGGTTCCGAGCGCGATCAGAACAGTCGCAAGAACGCGTCGCATCACTCTGGTGTCCCCTCTCTGAAAAGGATGGGCAAGACCCTCGCTCCACCAGGATGCCGCCGACGGTGCGAGATGTATTTGACGTCCGGTGCCCGATTCCTTGACATTGCGTCTTCAACGGACAGGCGGCCGGACTGGGCCCGTTCGCGATTCGATCGGGCGTCCCGAGTACCTCGCACATCTGCCGCCAGCGCCCGGGGGGCAGGAGCCTTCCCCCTTGCATGCCCGACGCCGGCGACCGAGTGTTTCTCTGGTCCTGATCCATCACCTCACCGGTAGCGCCCCGCCAGAAGCCACTCCTCTGGCTGGCGCCAAGCGGCGGCCCCCACTGCGGAGGAGCGCCGCCCACGCGGCGAACCGCCGCCGACCGGGCGACTGGCATCGTGGGCAACGTGGGCCCTGTCGCCGTCCCGGTCCGCTTCCTACCGCACCTGAGACGGACACAACGGGCCGTACGCTGCGAGGAGTACTGCCCGGAGGCTGCCTCGGCAGGCTGCGGGGGGCCGCGCGGGCTCGGACGTCTCCGGTGGCCCGGACTCCTCGGCGGTGGCGATCCTCGCTTCCCGGCACGGTGAGGTCCGCGCGGTCACCTACCACGACGCGTACACGAGCGCCGAGGACCTCGCCTATGCGCGGAGGGTGGCCGGCCACATCGGCACGACGCTCCACAGGGGCATGGACGGCGTCGGGCGTGGCGTCATCTGGGAGACTAACCGGCACGCCGACATGCCCGACCTGGCCGTCGTCCTCAACGCGCGCGTGGATGTACTGGAACGGCGGCTGAAGAACCGGGGCACGCACAGCCGGTACGAGGAACTGACGGACAGCAGCGCACGGGAGTGCGCGGGGTACCGTGAGGCCGCGAGGTTCCTCATGGCCGCAGGGGTACGGGTGCTCCGGCTCGACACGCGTACCGAAGAGCCGGAGGAGATCGCCAGGGCGACCGTCGACGTGATCAGGGAACCATGGGTGAAGGACCGACGACCAGCACGACGGACGTGACGACGTTCAGCCTCAACAACCCCGGCCAGGAACGCACCGAGCGGCAGCCCGCCTACCTCACAGGCCGGCCGGAACAGGTCTTCGTCCTCACGGAGACAGCCGACAGCGCCGGGTGCGCGCTGCTGGCGGAGGCGTTCGGGGAGGCCGGGTGCAGCGTCACGTTCCCCCCGGCCGGCAGCTCGCGGTGAACGCGGCGTGATGAGCGTGAGCCGCCTGGCCACCCGCCCGCTGGACACCGCAATCCAGTACCTGCCCCACCGGGCGGCCGGGGTGAGCGTGGACACGGACGGCGGCCCGGTGGATGTGATCGGCCTGTACGTCCCCTCCCTGGACGCCACGGAGGCGAAGGCGCACCGCAAGCGGACCTTCCTGGAGGAGAGCCGCCTGCGTCTCCCCGACGGCGCACGGCGCCCGCCGGATCGTGACCGGCGACTTCAACGTGCTGGAGCCCTCCCACGTCCCCCGCTACCACTTCTTCGCCCCCTTCGAGTACGAGTTCTACGACTGGTTCGCCGGCAACGCGTACACGGACGCCTTCCGGCACCTCCACCCGGACAGATGCGAGTACTCGTGGGTGGGCCGGACCGGCGACGGCTACCGCTACGACCACGCCCACGTCTCCCTCGCGCTCGTCGACAGCCTCACGGGCTGCTCGTACGTCCATGAACCACGCGTCATGGCCGGCCGGCTCACCGATCACTCAGCGCTGTCGGTGCGGCTCGCCGCCACGGCGACCGGCCGGCTGCCGGTGACCGCGCCCGGTACTGGCGACCTGCTGCCGTCCGCCCTGTTCTGATCCATTCCATCCGTACAACCCACTGGGAGACCCTCATGAACGGCGAGCCGGCGACCGTGGACCCTCACGACGTGGACCGCATCCGGCAGTGGCTGGACGCCGAGGCCGGGCAGGACGGGGACAGGGACCAGCAGATGCTGCTCCGCGTCCTCAAGATCACGGAACGACGGGCGGCTCCGGTACCTCGTCAGCCGGATCCCCGGGACCGGAAACCTGGGGTAACGCCATCTCAGGACGGAACGATCCTCGCCGACCCGAACCGGGGTCCGGGGCCCGGGGCCCGCGATGCGTGCTTGTCCGCATCACGGGCGCTGCCCTTTCGACCGCCCGGTCTGCCGGGTCTCCGGCCGCACCGGGAGGAGACTACGTGCATGGCGTCGGCGGATCCCGGCACACATTCGGGTGTCGAGAACTTTTTGAGCGTGTTCGGTGTGGTCGTGCCCGAGGGCAGGTGTACGGCACGATCTGCTCGCGTCCGGCCCGGCTCTGCGCCTGGTCGTGGTAATCCCCGGTCGCCCATCGTCCGGGCAGTCAGAACTATCCTTTGCCCATAACTCCTGGAAGAGGGCACGAGGACCATGAGCCCGCAGAATCCGCCGGACTGGTACCACCCCACACCGGACGCAGCTGACCGCGTCAGGCAACTGGATCTGCGCCGACTGTTCTGGGAGGGTTACACCTCCGAGGACATCACCGAGGTGTTCGCGCTGGTGAGCGAGGCCACCGGGCTGCATCTCGTATTCCTTGGGATTACGTCGACAGGTACGGGACCGGTGGGGAGAGCCACATCTACTTCCTCACTCCGGACGGCCACCTCCACTACCTGGGCGGGGGCCTGCACCTGCTGATCATGGCGTTCGACGATGACGAGGATGAGCGCCTGGGAGCGCCGGAATCGTGGCTCGGACACGACAGTGGCCGCACCGTAGCGGACCTGGTGCCTGTCGACCCGTACAACTACGCCAAGAGTTCCCGCGACGGCAGTGACAGTGTGTCGGGCTGACTTGGCAGCCTCCGGGGAGACCCGGGGGAGCGGATGGCGTTCCCGCGCAGGTCGCGGCTGTCCAGTCAGGCGAGGAAGTCGATGGCGGGCGTCGCGGACGATACGCCGTGCGGTGAACGGGCGCAGCACAGCGCAGGGTCCCGCCCGGACAGACCTCCGGATTCCCGAAGACCGTCGCAACCTCTTCCTCTCCAGGCGGGCCCCGCGCCAGCGTGCCGGAGACTCCGGCCAGGGCCCGCCGAGGGCCGCGCGACATTGAGCCCACTGCGGTTGCGACCCGCGTAGAGGGCATGTGTGCATCCGCTGGCGTCGCGGACCTTTCCTTGTCGGGTTGAGCCTGTGGCTTCAGGGCGCGAGGGCCGCGTGCGTCGTCGGCGATCGGCGGCATCCCGCCGGCGATACGGCACGGGTCGCGCTGGAGGTGGTAGCGGGCCACCGAGGTGCGTTCCTGTCCCGGGGCGGGCAGGGGACCGAACCAGGTGTGTCCCGGGCCCGGGTCGTCGATGGGCTCTGAGCAGTGGGTGCACTGCGGCGGAGGGGGCACCGGCCGCCGGGGTGGAAGCGGGTAGGAACCCTGGAAGTGGTCGGCATTGTCGTAGCAGTCGGCAGCGAAGTCCCGCAGGGCCGTGACCGCGTGGTGGCACTTCCCGTATGCCTCGGCCATGGCGGCGTCTGCGGCGTCGATGTACGCCTGAGCGACGACGGGCCACAGGAACTCGATCGCCGTCCACCGGTTGCACCCGAGCTCCACCAACTGTTCCACCGCTACTTCTCGCGCGCTCATGCGGGCCTCCCGGTCCGACCGGGAGGGCCCGTCGTCACCGTCGACCGCTACGACAGCCCCGCCCGCACAGAATGCCCAAGTTTGCGCCTGCACGTCTGTCATGTTCCACCGCACTTTCATCTCCCGTGTGTGTCCCTCGATCTCACCAACGACGACATGAACGAGCCGACTGCGGATATGTCGTGCGGCGTCGCCGAACGAGCGAAGCGCACGCCCGCGCAAGTGTCTCAACATGCCTGGTCACAGGTGCCAATACTTGGGAGTGCCGGTCAGTCCGGAACCGGCGTCCGACCCCGCGCAATCGTGGCCCCTCGCCGTATCGGCGAGGAGCCACGAATTTCATCCAGCAGGGCCACATAGAGTTTCTACATCACCCCAGCTCAGCACACCTATCCGCGCGGTTTCAGCGCCACCGACGGCAGTTCGGGGGCGGGCAGCCGATCGCCGTCGTAGCCCGTCACCTCACCGAACCGCTTGCCCTCCATCCAGTCCTCGCGGGCCTTCGCGATGTCCTCGTGCGAACGCCCGATGAAGTTCCACATCTCACGCTCAAGGGACGTTTCCGCAGGTCAGCCGTGCTTTCCCCGGTAGGGGGTCAGCAAAAGGTCAGCAAGACAACCGGGTTCTTCCCGCTCTGCACCTGACACCATGTCACCCCATGCGGGCACTCAGTCACCCAGGCCGACGTCCAGCAGTTTGGCTGCCTTGCTCATCGAGCCGGGCATGAGATGGCGGTAGACCTTGAACGTGATGTCGACACTCTTGTGCCCCATCCACTCCGCCACGTCGGTGATGGGGATGCCCCGCGACAGGCAGTTCGAGGCGAAGAAATGGCGAAACCCGTACATGACCATCCCCTTGGGTATGTCCGCTTCTCCCGCCCTCTTAATCCGCTGCCACTGGTTCGAGAGGTAATAGTACGGAAAAGTTTTACCGCGATCCACTGGGTGTCTGAGAAGGTAGCCATCCACCGTGCCATGCTTCTCCGCGTACCATTCGATGGTTTTCCGGATACGGGCCGGCAGCGGCACGTCACGATAATCTCCGAGTTTGCGGTGCTTGAGCCGATCATACTGCCGGGTGGTCTGGTTCACCTGCTCCGTGATTCGGTACACGTCATCAGCCACAATATTGTTCAGCCGAACGGCGGCGGCCTCGCCGTTGCGCATTCCGCAGCCGCTCATGAGGTCGGCCACCAACCGGAAGACGTCATCTCCTGCCGTGCGGATACCTCGGAACTGCGCGACGGAGGGGATCACTGCACGTTGAGGGTCGCACCGAGGTGGCTTGACCCCATTCAGCGGGTTCTCTTCGAAGATGCTCAGTCTGTGGGCATCAAGAAGAATCGCTTTGAGTTTATCGTAGGCATTGGACTGAGTCGCGAGGCCGACACCATTTCGCTCCATCGTCTGAATGAAACGGTCAACGACCTTGTGATCGAACGAATCCATCCGCCTGCCGCCAAGGATCGGAAGGATATGGTGTTCGAGCAGCGAATCCAGATGACGCATCGAAGAAGCCGCCAAATCCCGCTGGCTTCCCTTCCATTCAGCAGTGTAGTCCTCGAACCGCATCGCCCCATATTTCTCGATGCGTTCGGCCTTACTGCTGCCGCCCACCTGCTCCTTACGTCTCTGATATACCTCAATCAATCGCCCGATGGCTGCTTCTTGGTTCAAGAAACCGGATTCTTCCGTTTGTTTTCCAGAAGAATTTCGATACCTTATTGTGTACTCGTGGGGGCACTTAGACCATCTCGACTCAGGGTGATCGCATTCCTTGAAAAACGTACCCATGCCTCGAATGAGAACCCTGGTTGCCAATCCTTCAATTCCTCCTCATGTTCGAAATTCCCTGACGGGTGAAATGAATAGTTCACCCAAGTCATCTAGCTTGCTGCTGCTCGATCCATTTCAGGACCTCAGAAGTCTTGAACTGTATCTTTGCGTTCTTCCCGGTACCGAACCTGTAGGCCCTCAGACCGCAGCGCCGGGCATCCCGGTAGACCCAAGTAAGTGACATGTTGAGAAAATCAGCTGTCTGTTGAGCATCCATGAACCGAGACTCCACACTTTCCTCCATTGCCGAACCGGATGCGGCTCTGCCGTCGCAGAGTTCAACTGGAACCAATAGTCGCCACGATCGCCGGTTTGGCTAATCGGCGATCGTGGTCTATGTTTCGCGCTGAAGCGACAGCTCAGTCGGTTCCTTCGCCCTGCATTCGCAGGAAACTGCAACGGAGCGGGCCAAGGCAGCCCGGCAGCAGGTAGGAGGCATGACCATGACACCGCAGCCTGGGGACAAGTCCGTACGCTGCGTGAGGTCACGCGTTGGGGGGTCGGGTGCTGCGCAGGGCTGATGCAGCGCCCTCAAGGTATCGCTGACCAGGTATTTTTCGAGCAGTCATATACGTTGGCATAGACCGGGGGCGGGTTCCAGCCCTTGCTGGATCTTCCTCGTCTGCCGTGAGCGAATCCCCTCGTTCAGTACTGCACCTGGCCGTCGAGCAAGGCCACAAGCCCATGTCGATCGTGATCACGGCAGGGCAGCACGGGGACTCGCCGCAGTTCGAACCCGTACTGGAGAAAGTCCGCGTGCCCCACATCGGACCGGGCCGGCCATGCGTCCGCCCCGAGAGGGTCCGCGCGGACAGGGCGTACGCCTCCCGCAGGAACCGGGCCTACCTGCGCCGCCGCGGAATCCGCTGCACCATCCCGGACAAGGCCGACCAGGCACGCAACCGCCACAAGCTCGGCTCCTGCGGCGGCCGGCCGCCGTATTTCGACCCAGCCGACCACCGCATGCGTCATGCGGTCGAGTGCGGGATCAACCGCCTCAAGAGGCACCGCGCCGTCGCCACGCGACACGACAAGCTCGCGGCCCGCTCCGAGGCGACCGTCGTCGTCGCAGCCATCAATGAGTGGCTGTGACCCTCGGCCGTCATGCGGTGGGATCCACGTTCCACGCCGCAGGCAGATCGCTGCCGCAGAGACGCAGACGAAGTCGTCCTGGACATCATTGCCGACCAGGCCTGCCAAGCTGGCCGTACTCCAGCGACGCTTCTTCAGCCTGGTTCACAGCAACGACGCCAACATCAAGTTCGAACCTGCCGGTGCCATGCCCGTCATGTGGAACAGCGACGAGTGGCTCCACGCAAACCGTCGCTGAGGACAAGCCTCGGAGTGCAAACGCCCGCTGCGGCAGTCACTACCCCGTCGCGGTAGCCCTCCAAGCAGCAGTGACGCACGCTTCTTCCCAGTGCCACCACTCCTTCGCCTCACCGTGCTCCAAGAGCTTGCGGATCCGCTGCAGGTCCGCCTGCGGCGCGACCTCGAGCGCCACCATCCCGTACCGCTCGATACCCTCGCCCGTCGTGCCGAGCTTGTGAAGATCTCCAGGACGCTTTGCCTAGCAGCAGCTGATCCTCTGTCCTTCAACACGATCAGCCGGATCGTGCAGTTCTCCGAGGCTCGGACAGTCTCTCCTGCCCAGAGAAGGCCTTCGCTGTCGGGCTCCGCCTGGATGATGTCCCCGCTGGCAACTGCCCGGTTGCGGGAAGGGGACGGATGTCGGTGACGCGAGGGGTGCCCTCGTTGAGGGTGTCGGTCTTGTCCAGGGCGACCAGGTCGACCTGGCCCAGGCGCTCCATGACCACCGCGGACTTGGCGAGCACGCCGCGCCGTCCGGCGTTGGCGATGGCGGAGAGCAGCGGCGGCATGGTGGAGAGCACCACCGCGCACGGGGATGCGACGATCATGAACTTCATGGCGCGCAGCAGCGCCGAGCGCAGTTCGTCGCCGAGGGCGAGCGGCACGGCGAAGACGGCGAGGGTCGCGAGGACCATGCCGATCGAGTAGCGCTGTTCGATCTTCTCGATGAACAGCTGAGTGGGGGCCTTCGTCTCGGAGGCTTCCTCGACCATCTTCACGATCCGGGCGATCACCGAGTCCGACGGGTTCCGCTCGACGCGGACGCGCAGGGCACCGGTGCCGTTGACGGTGCCGGCGAACACCTCGTCGCCCTTCTGCTTGGCGACCGGGAGGGGTTCGCCGGTGATGGTGGCCTGGTCGACGTCGCTGGTGCCGTCGAGGACCTGGCCGTCGGCGCCGACCCGCTCACCGGGCCTCACCAGGATGGTGTCCCCGATGTTGAGCGACGCCGCGTCCACGCTCTCCTCGGACCCGTCGGGCAGCAGGCGGGCCGCGGTGGTGGGGGCGAGGTCGAGCAGCCCGCGCACCGAGTCGGCGGTCCGCGCTGTCGCGATCGCCTCCAGGGCGCCTGAGGTGGCGAAGATGACGATCAGCAGCGCCCCGTCGAGGACCTGCCCGATCGCGGCGGCGCCGAGCGCCGCGACGACCATCAGCAGGTCCACGTCCAGGGTTTTGTCCTTGAGGGTCTTCAACCCCTCCCACCCCGGCTCCCAGCCGCCTGTGATGTAGGTGGCGGCGAACAGCGCACCCCACAGCCACACCGGACCGCCCAGCAGGTAGACGGGCAGAGCCAGGAGGAACAGCACCAGCGCCGCGAGTGCCCAGCGGGCCTCGGGCAGCGCCAGCAGCCGCGTGCGGCGGCGCGGAGCCGCCGGGCGCCGTTCGCCGGCCAGCGGCGCGGGCCGCTGATCCAGGACAGAAGACATGACAGAACAACCCTTCACCGGCGAACCGGGGTGACGCCACCACCATACAAGAATACATGAACAGATATTCAGGTGTTATCGCTATGATGGCCTGCATGGGTCACGGAACCGGCACCACCAGCAGCGCCACCACCCGCGAGCGCCTCAACGCGGTCGGCACCGCCGACGTCGCCGCCACCCTCCAGGCCCTCGCCACCCCGTCCCGGCTCCACATCCTGGCCCGCCTCCAAGAAGGCCCCTGCTCGGTGAGCGACCTCGCCGAGGCCGTCGGCATGGAAGCCTCCGCCTGCTCCCACCAGCTGCGCCTGCTGCGCAACCTCGGCCTCGTCACGGGAGAGCGGCACGGCCGGTCGATCGTCTACGCCCTCTACGACAACCACGTCGCCGAACTCCTCGACCAAGCCCTCTACCACGTCGAGCACCTGCGCCTGGGCGTGCGCGACACCCCTGCCCGCGCAGCCGAACCGGCCACCGCCGGGCAGTAGCGGCCGGCCCTGCCGCGCGGCCTGACCGGGAGCCGGGCCGGTCCGGTCCGGCATCCTCGTCCGGCTCCGGTGGGTCCGGGTCGCGCAGCGGGCGCAGGGCACCGGCGGCCGGGACCCGGGCCGACTGGCTCCTCGGTACGGGAATGCTCGCCCCGGGCCGCGTGGCCAGGGCACTGCGCTCCCTGGCCGCACCCGGCACGGCCTACGACGACCCCACGATGGGCAAGGACCCCCAGCCGGCCCACATGGACCACTACCGCGAGGTGTCCCTCCAGGAGGACTTCGGCGGGGTGCACGTCAACTCGGGTATCCCCAACCGCGCTTTCCACCTGGTCGCCATCGCCATCGGCGGCAACGCCTGGGAGAAGGCGGGCCGGATCTGGTACGACGCCGCCACCGGCGGCAAGCTGTCCGAGGACGAAGCCACGTTCGCCGACTTTGCCAAGCTGACCGCGGCCGTCGCCGAAGACCTCTACGGCGCCGGAGACGAACTGCAGGCCGTCAGCAACGCCTGGAAGACCGTCGGCGTGCTCTGACCCCGCCCTTGCCACCTCGGCGACCTGCCGCGCCGGCGCCGACACCCCCGGCAGCAGCGCCCGGTGCAGGCGCGGCCAGCCCACCGCGTGATCGAACAGCCCCCTCGGGCCCTCGGCATGTGCCGTCCACGCCCGCCTTTGCAGGAACGCGCGGAACTCCCGGCCCAGGGCCCGGTCCTCGAGCAGCTGACAGCCGTACGCCTCCCGGATCTCCCACGAGTGTTCGTACGCCGTCGGCCGCCGCTCGGTATACCGCTTGATCTGGTAGGCGTCCCCGATCTCCAGATGCCCCACCGCCGACCACGGCACGGCGAGGGGTCCTCCAGGAGCAGCCCGATGCACCCCACGCCCGTCAGCCTCACGGCCGCGCGGTATCTCGGGGTGCTCCTGGACGACCCGGCGGACGTACTGCCGGGGAGTCCACCGCTCCGTCCAGGCCCTCGAACGCGACATCCGGGCCTGGCTCGCCGACTGGAACGACCACCCGCGGCCCTTCGTCCGGACGAAGACCGCCGACGAGATCCTCGACAAGGCGCCGCCCACTGCCACCGAATCCCTGACTCAGATCACTGGGACTTGTCCGGTGGATCATGTTCGGAGCCAGACGGTGAGGGCTGCGGCGGTTGCCGCTGGTATCGGTCAGGCTTGCTGGCAGTAGAAGTCCCCGGCGGCGGGGTTCGGTACGGAATCGCAGGCGTGGCTCATGCCCGCCGAGCCCATGGTGACGAGGACGGTGAGAGCGAGAGCGGTCAGGGCCCTGCGCAGTGTGGTCATCGGGAATCCCCCTGCTGATTGACGTGCGGGACGGCTCCGGGGCCGTCCCGACAGCCAATGTAAGAGCGGAATCCGGGCCGCTGAAGGCGCAGCACAGCCAAAGAATGCCCGAAAAGCGACGGTTGACCACAATGCTCGGTCCCGTGGGGCGCGCTGCGGCGAAGCGCGGCTGGCTAGCCGCTCCGGTTCCGGGCGTACATCCGGACACATGCCCGAGGCAGTCAGGCATGTCCCCCGCATTCCCCCGGCGACGGACCGGGTCTCCCCGCTATCGACCAGGCCGGACTCCACATCGCCGGAATGTTCATCTGGTCCGCTCGCTGACCGGCGCCTTCTGCCCTGGCGGACGTCAGTTCCACGGTTCCCGGTACGGATCTTCGCCCAGCACCTTTGCCGCAGCCACGCAGAGATCCTCTCCGTAGAGCTGGCCGCTGCCCCATTCGGAGCCCCAAAGGCCGGTTGCGGCCTGGGCCACAGCACGCCAGGTGTACTCCTCATCGACTCGCCACGTGCGGATCTGAGCAGCCATCTCCGGCGTAATCGTCGCCGGATCCACAGTGTCATGCGTCATTCCACCGACCCTAGGGACTGTGCCCACACTGCGGCCATTGGGTTACACCCCTCGCGCACGCGCCAACTGCCAACTCTCGGAATCCGGGAGGGCTCAGGAGCCAACACAACAAGATCCGTAAGAGAGCTCCTGGTGGGAGGCCGTCGCGGCGCGCAGCCCCCACCGGGCAAGCCCGGCCTCCGGAGGCGACGCACTGCCGGACCGGGCCGGGTGGGCCCGCGGCTCCTCACAGACCTGCTGGCCCACCCACCCTCCGACCGCCGACCACCAACTGACGAGAAGACGGATGATCCGGATGAGCCCGCGCTTCACATACCGCGCCCGGACTTCGGCCCTCTGCTATCTGGCCCTGATGACGGCCGCCGGCCTGGTCCGCGGCTTCGCCGGCGCCTCCGGCGACGGCTGCCTGGCCGCGCTCTACTTCCTGTCCTTCCCCGGCTCCCTGCTGGTTGTCGTGTTCGTCCTGTTCCCCCTGAACGGCTTCGTCGGCGGCATGGACCCGGACAGCACGAACTCCTTCGGCCCGATGCTCTACTTCGTGGGCGGTTCTGCCCTGAACGTCCTGCTCATCTGGAGTGCGGCCAGTCTTCCGCCATCTGCGACAGGCGTGCCTGACCCGACGTCACACCGGGAGCGCCCGCGCCGGCAGTCCGACCTGATCCGGCCGCAGGATGTGAGGGGTCAGGGGCAGGTGGTCAGGATGACGGAGACGACGGTGCAGGTGACCGATGCGGTGTCATTGGCCGGGTTCGGGTCGGCAGGGGTGGACGCGGTCCGGGTTCCGGTGGCCTTGACGTGGCCCAGGGACAGCAGATGGAGCGGGACGCGGAACGTCTTCCCCGCCGATGCGCCGTTGGCGATCGCCCCGTAGGAGCAGGTTACGGTGGAGGAGGAGACGGTGCAGTCGGGGGAGAGGTTGGTGGCGGTCGCGCCGGGCGGCAGGGACGCGTTCACGGTGGCAGAGGTGACCGTGTCGGGCCCGGTGTTGCGGGCGGTGAGGGTGTAGGTGAGGTAGGGCACCAGGATGCCCAGATGGGGCTGTGCGGAGATGCCGACGTCGATGTCGGCGGTCGGGGCGATGTAGGTGAACTCACCGGCCGGTGTGATGCTGCTGGTGCCGCCGGGGGTGGTGACCCGGACATCGACCGTGCCTGCCGTGTGCGCGGGGGTGGTGGCGGTGCAGGAGGTCGCCGTACAGGTCACGCCGGTGGCGGGGGTGCCGCCGAAGGTGATGGCGGTCGCGCCGTTCAGGTCCGTGCCGGTGATGGTCACGGGGGTCCCGCCGGCGGTGGTCCCGCTGGTCGGCGAGAGGCCGGTGATCTCGGGCGCCGGGATGGTGTGCAGGGCTACTTCCCTGGGGCTGCTGAGCCCGCTGGCCACGGTGGTGACGGTGTTGGTGGCGGTGTCGATGGCGTAGAGGTATCCGGGGACGGTGGAGGTCCCGCTGACCGGGTCGGGGACGTAGACGGTGGTTCCGGCGGAGTTGACCTCGACGTCCTGGGGGACGCTGAAGCCTCCGACGGTGGTGGTGAGGGTGTCGGTGGCGGTGTCGACGACATGGACGCCGCTGCTGAGCGGGCTGCCGCCGTAGACGGTGCTGCCGTCGGGGCCGATCGCCACGCTGGTGGTGTTGGCGGCGGCGGGGATGGTCGCGCTGACGGTGTTGGTGGCGGTGTCGACCTTGGTGATGCCCGCGCCGGCGGTGGCGACGTAGACGGCGGTGCCCGCCGGGTTGACGACGGAGCCGAAGGCGGCGGCCGACATGGGGATGCTCGCGGTCACGGTGGCGGTGGCGGTGTCGATGACGACCAGCCGGTTCGGCCCGGAGGTGGCGACGTACGCAGTGGTTCCGGCCGGGTTGAGGGTGATGCCCTGGAGGCTGCCCGCGACGGGGATGGTCGTGGTGAGGGTGTTGGTGGCGGTGTCGATGATCTCCACGGCATGTGCGGTGGTGTCGGCGACGTAGAGGGCGGTGCCCGCGGGGTTCAGGGCCAGCGCTGTGGGGATGCCCGCGAGCGGGACGGTCGCGGTGACGGTGTTGGTGGTGGTGTCGACGACCGCGACCGCGTTCGCGAACGCGGTCGCCGCGTACACGGTGTTGCCCGCGCCGTCGATCGCCACGTCCTGGGTGTAGCCGCCGGCCGGGACCGACGCGGTCACGGCTCCGGTCGCGGTGTCGACGACCGAGACGGCCTGGCCGTTGAAGTCGGAGACGTAGGCGGTGGTACGGCCGGACTGTGCCGCCTGTGCGGACGGTCCGGTCAGGGCGACCAGGCCGGTCGCGGCGAGCATGACCGAGAGGGCCGCCGAGACCCTGCGGCGCCATCGGGTGTGCGGGGCTCTCGGCCCTGTGGTGGAGCGCATCGTGGATGTCCCCTCTCCCCACGGTCCCGCGTCCCGGTGGCGGAGCACGACGGCCCGCGACGACCACCGGGGCGGAACCGTACGGTCCCCGCCCATCCCGGTGGCGAGATGCCCGCCGGGTCTGAAAGAACCAGGGCAATCCTCGGGCCACGGGAGTCGGGCCCGCCGCCCGGAACACCGGACCTGACCGGAAAGCCGCAACCCGCGTCCGAATCACCCCCACCCCCACCGCCTGCCCGTTGCCATGACGATGTGCCAGTGACCGGCGGTGATGAACCTGAAGAAGGTGACAGTGAGAACGCCGGGAGCGCTGATGCAGTGAACGACGACCGCGCCGGCGCCCGCGAAGCCCCCGCGCTGCCGATCAGGGCGCACCGTCCGCCGCGCGCCGGGGCCAGAGTTTCACCGCGTCGTTTTCAGGCGAGCGCGGCCCGGACACTGGCCTCCAGCCGGTCCGCAGTCCGACATCACGGTGATGATGCTGCGCGGAGCGGTCACGGGGAACTGGCCTGGCTCACGCCGTCGGCGTCCAGGGCCCGGCGGGCGGCTTCCACGAAGATCTCCAGGGCCTCGGACAGCGTTCCGAGCCCATCGTCGCACTGCTCGATCAGTTCTTCGCGGGGCATTGCCCGTAACTTAGGGGACGCCCGGGGCAGTGAGGCCAGCGCCCTCAGCTGGTCACGGCACTCCATGATCGCCTCGACGATGGCCTCGGTGCTGTCTGAGACCTCGATGGGGCCTTCGATCATGACGCGAGCGCGGACCCGGAGCACCTTGCTGCTCTCTTCCAGCATGGTTTGGACTTCGTCCCGGGTGTAACTGCGGGCCTGACTCATCGTACTGACCAGGGTCCCGACGGACTGAGTCTGGGCAATGAAATCAGCATATGCCTGGCTGCGCGGCTCCCGGCGTTCCCGGGCGTGCTCGAAGCGCCGCTGATGATCTGCCTGGATGTGCTGCGCGACGATCTGCTGCTGCACGTTGCGCACTGCCAGCCACCCACCGGCCAGAGCTGCCATCCCGGTTCCGACTGCTCCCACTGCTGCTCCGAGCACGGCGGCTATGCCTGCGTCCATCGGCCAAGTCTCCACGACGACGGACCCTGGTAAAAACACCCGATGGGGCAGAGGCTGCCTCAGCTGGTCAAGTGCCCGTCTGGAACCGGCCTACCGCCCGCCGGGCGGGGAACTGTCGGCCTGGCCGCCGGGGCCGAGCACCCGCCGGGACGCCGGAGCCTGTGCCGGGGCGGTGCTGAGGACGCCCCGGGAACGCATCTCGTCCAGGTCGGGGAGGCGCACACCGGGGAGGTCCTGCAGGTCGGCCTGGGCGGCGCGCAGGGTGTGCGGGACCTGGGGCCAGAGCCGAGAATGCGGCGGGCTGTCACCCGGTCATCGTACGTTCGGCAGGGCCCATTGGATCTCGTACTGCGCGGATCGCAGGCCGTGGGCGTCGGGCATCCCTGCTGAGACAGCCCGGCCAGAACTCCGGCTGCCCGGGTCCCTCCTGGGGGTGACCGGCCGCAGCAGGACGAACCGGCAGCGGCGCCCGCAGCGTTTCCCCGGGCATCACACCGACGAACTACCGGCACCTCGCCGAACCCGGGCTCGCCGTACTCGACATCACCGCGGCCGACGAACCGACGGTCACCGCGATCGTGACCGCCCTCGACCGGCTGTGGGCCACCTCCGGACCCGCCCCCGCCCGCCGGACACCCGGCGTACCGGGCGTCACCACCCGCCTCTACCTCGACGTCCGACGGGCCGCACCCGGACCCGCACCGGCCAGCGGCCATACGCAGGCCAACGGTATGTAGGACCCCGAGGGTAGGTCGGCTCGCTCGGCCTGGGCAGGCGAGCGGACCGGCCAGCGACCGATCCCTCCGCAAGGAAGACCGCGATCGACGGGCCGACGTCGCTGAGGGGCGGCGGGCGACTGCCGGAAGCCGGGCGATGCCGTCTCCCGGGCCGCCGGCGACGATGATTGCCGGCCGCAGGCACAGGGGGACCTCGGCCGGGCCATCCCGCTGTACGAGCAGACCCTCACCGGCAGCGTAGCTGCTCGGTGTTCTCCATGGTCTCCCCCTGCCGGCCGGTACCGGACTTGTGGTCGCTGCTGCCGCCGCCCACGGCCCGTCTTGAGCGAGGTGGGCGCGGACGGTCTTGGCTTCTAGGTCGCTCGCCCGGGGCGAACACCAGGCGACCCGGCCCTCTCTGCCGTCGCCGAAACGGCCACCGGCAGGGCGTCGGCCACGGCTCAGCACTCCCTCGCCGGGCCGACTATCTCCTGGAACGGCGGGACGACGGCGACGCCGTCAAGGGGGGAATCGACCGACAACCCCGAGAGACCGATTGCCATCCTCGATCTCCGGCACCGGCGCGGGCCGAGGACCACATCCGGGCCGCCCAGGCCCCTGGCCTGCGCGACCTGCTACCGCTCCCTACAGTCCAGACCAAGGCCTGGCTCGAAAGGAACTCCACATAACGATCGTTACGTGATCGACTAGTCACAACATTTTCCGCCTGCGCCGCACTCCCGTATGCGGAAAGCTGGCATGCCCACTACAGGTAAGGGGATTCCATGCGCCGTATCGCCAACACCGCCCTCGTGGCCCTCGCCATCACAGCCGGATCTGTCATGTTCGGTGCGCCGTCCGCCTCGGCCAACAGCTACTGTTCCAGCTCTGGCTACACTGAAACCGGCGAGCCCATGGAGCGGTGCACCACGCTGTCCAACGGCATTCTGACCGTCAAGCAGGCTTCGAGCGGCGTCGTCAGCACCGCGTACTACAAGTCGGGGGGATCCACCATCTCCGCCCGGCTTGGTTATTCACGCTCGGGGTCCAGCCACTACAAGCCCGCCGTCTCCATCGCTGTGGGCGCAACGAGCCGCGCGACGTGGTCGCTGAGTGCCAGCGCCTACTGCACCAGCACGATAGGCCTGCTCAGCTACAGCGGCGGCACGTACCAGACGCCGGCCTCGCACTGCTGAACCAGAGTCCTACAGGCCCCGTCTACCAAGGCGGGGCCATCTCTCTCCCCGCCCCGCACTGCTCGACATAACCACACAAGGAACCACGCCGTGTTTTCCGCCATATTTCAACACAATGTCGGCTATCTGGCCGTGTGCACAATGATCGGCCTCGTTCTCGGTGGCGCGGCGTGGACGCTCGCCCGCAAGCGGGGGAATCCTTACGGGGCATGGTGGTCCGGGCTCGCCTTCACTCTCACCGGCGTCCTCGGTGTCACTTTCATGGGCGGCGGCTCGGCCAGCGGTGCGTGCGTCCTCAACCATCAGTTCGCTGAGCCCTTCCGCACCACGCAAGGGTTGTGGAACCTCGCCATGATGGTGCCTGTGAGTGCCTGCGCACTCCTGGCTATCCGCCGCCCGCTGCCTGTCCTGGTGGGTGTCATCGCGCTGCCCCTGGCCATCGAGTTCACCCAGGCCACTGTCAACGGCCTGGGGCGCGTGTGCGACAGCTCGGACGCCGAGATGAACATCATCGGCGGGTTGATCGGGCTTACCGTTGTCGCGGTTGTGCTTGCAATCCGCCACTCGCTGGCCTGGCAGGCGGGTGCCAAGGGCGCTCTGATCACTTTCGTGGTGCTGTTCCTTCTGGGCTCGGGGGTGGCGCGTCCGATGCTTGCCTTCACGAACGTGGACGGCAGCAGCCTCGCCGACGCAAGTTCCGGCCAGGAGCAGGCCGTTGAGGCCGCCGTCAGGGAGGCGTTCGGTGACCGATACAAGATCGGCAGGCAGTACGAGCAGCCGTGTGTTGACTCCCCGTGCACCAACATCATCTTCATCCTGCTCAGCCGCGAAGAAGGGCACTCCGAAGAATTCGGTACAGGCAGCCTCTCCTGGCCGGACAAGAAGCACCTGACCGTGCAGTTGGAGAACAGTGACCGGCCCACTGTCATGGGATACCCGGTGGGAGGGGCGAAAGCCCCGTCTACTGATGCAGCAGCCTTTCACATCGCGAAGTCGTACGCTCAGCAACAGTATCCGTGGGCGATGAGCGCGACAGTGCGTGAAACATTCCCCGTGGGGGCAAAGGCCGAACTCGGCTGGGCCACGAACTGGCGATGGACCTACCGCGGCGTTCTGATGCCCAGGATGCTGGACGTCCAGGTGGACAGGGCCGGTCGTGTATCTCAGATTGATGTCACTCTTGGCCCGACCCAGGTGCAGCTTCCCGAAGCAAAGCTTGACGCCGGGGAAGCCGAAAAGGCAGTAAACAAGGCAGTAACGGCCCAACTCCGGGCCAATGGAAACGCTGGCACAGAATTCAGCACCAAAGCGGTCACCGTGAAGGCGGTCGAGCGAGACGGTGATTGGCAGCCGAACTGGCTTGTGAACGTGACATCACCCAGCAACGGAAAAAGCGATGATCCGCAGGAGCAGACAGAGGCCACGATGTACAGCGTCAGCGCTATAACTGGACAGGTATACGACGCAGGCGGGCAGCCTCTCGAAGCCAGCTGACGCCCACCATCGGCGTGAACTGCACACTGCTGGTCGTGGGCCGGCTCGCGTGACGCCTGAGACAGCACGAGTGGTGGGCCATAGAAGGAGACTCCGTCGTGGTAACGATCGACAACCGGGTGCCCACGCTGGTCTGACGAACGGCCACAGCCGCCGCCCGCACACCGCCAGGTAGACGGCTCTTCGGAGAGCACCCGGGAAGGTCTCTGGGCGGGGTACGGTGCGGCGGGAAGGGCCCCGTCCGTGGACCGGGAATCCAGAGACGGGAGCCTGCGGAAGCCGAGGGCTTTGGCCTGAGCCTCATCCAGAGGAGCTCAGGTCAGCCCCTGGGCCACCTCCCCGGCTTCCCCGCGATGAAATACCAGCAGGTCCTCGGCGCGCGGGAGCCAGCGTTCGACCGCCTCGACCGCCCGGCTCAGCCGCCTCCTGGGCGCCGACAGCACCGCAGCCGTGACCGGCCGGTGCTGTTCGGGCCGGTGCGCCGGGTTGTGCCCGGGTCACAGCAGGCGCTGGACCCAGACGGAGACGAGGCTGACCGCTCCGGCTCTGACGCCGTAGCAGGCACCGCGCAGGGCGTGGACGAGGGCGGTGCGCCGGCGGCGGGCGGCCCACCGCAGGATGGTGATGAGCCGTTTGCGGCGCTTGCGGGCTGAGGGGTGGTTAGGCTCCACGGCTGACGTCCCTTTCGTGTCGGCGTCGTCGGGGAGTCCCGCCCGGCCGGTGGCCTCGGAACCGGTGGCCGCAGCGGGACCCCCCTCTTTTTCTGCCTCTCGTGGTGTGAGGTTCGGGCGGGGTGGTTCAGCGGCCCGCGGTGAACTCCTCCAGGCGGGCCACGAGCCGCCGGTCGGGCAGGGCGATGAAGCCGGGCACCGGCGTCTGGGCGGCGAGCCGGTCGACCTCGCTCTCCAGGGCCCCGTCCGGGGGCAGCGCGCGGGAGCCGTTGGCGCGGACGTAGCGGGCGAAGATCTCCAGCGCGGTGAGGAAGACGGTGTCCGGGGGGAGGCTGTCCGCGCCGGCCGTTGACCGGGTGACCTGGTAGTACCAGTGCCGGGCGCGCTTGGACTCGCCTGCGGCGAGGTGGTGGAGGTGGAGGCAGTAGGCGGCGGGGCGGCTGTCGGCGCCGGCGGCGAGCTGCCACCAGAACTGGGCGGACAGCGAGTGCCCGGTCAGGTGGAGGAGGCAGGCGTAGACGAGGGTGCCGTCGGCGTCCATGCGGTCCGCGTCCAGGAGACTGAGCGGGTCGAGGCCGGGGTCTTCGGCGATCTTGGAGATGTGGCGGGCGGAGTCCGGCTCGTTGAGGACCCACCGGCAGACAATCTTCAGGCGCTGTCCGGCCTGGGCGGCGCGGTGGACGTCGGTGGTCGGGGTGCGGCGGGCGGCGTCGGCGGCGAGGCGGCGCAGGCCCTGGGCGACGTCGAAGGGGGCGGCGGCGACCGGCAGCCGGGCCTGGTCCAGGAGGGCGTTGAGGGTGATGGTCATGGCCGTGCCACTTCCTTTTCCTTCTTCGGGGGCCTCTTGCGGTCGTCGGGCAGGCCGAGCCTGATGCGCAGGCGTTCCTTCCCGCGCCGCAGGTGGTGGCCGACGGTGCGTTCGTCGATGCCGATGTACCAGGCGATCCGGGCGACCGGGTAGCCGAGGATGTAGCGGAGCACGATCACCTCGAACTGCCGTCCGGGCAGTTCGCCGATCGCCTCGTACAGGCCAGTGCTGGACTCCAGGCGCAGCAGTTTGTCCCGGGCGGTGGCCAGGGACGTGTCGAGGGCCTGGGCGATGGGTCCGTTGATGACGAACGCCGGGTCGCGTCCCTCGAGTTCGAGGCGCTCGTGCACGACCCTGCGCACGATTCCCCAGGCGCCCTGCTCGAGGCTGTCCGCGGCGAGCAGGGCTCCCCAACTGGCATGGATCTGGAGGAACACCTCGTGCACGACTTCTTCGGCCACCTCGCGGGAGCCGAACTGGACCTCGGCGTAGGCGTGGAAGACCTCCTGGTGGCCCAGGTAGTACCCCTCGAAGTCCAGCGGCAGGTCCAGTGGCGGGTAGATGGACTGCGGCAGGCCGGTCCCGTGTTCCGGCGGCGGGGCCCTTCGAGGGCGTCATCGAGACTCACACAGGCCTCCCGTACGAGAAGCACATGGTCAGGCATCCTCTCCGTCGAGGGATCGGTCGGCACGGCCCGGCGCCAACTCCCCAGCACCGGAGGCCCCATTGAGGGCCTGACACCTACCGAAGTGATCCGGACGGCGAATCACTCATGACCATCAGAGGAAATTACCGACGGTCCCCGCGCGATCGCGCTGTGCAATTTTCAATGAGCACTGCCAGTCACCCTCGGTAGCACCCCTGACCAGCCCTGACCCGCGCGAGGGACACCACGAACACCCCTGCCCATCAGGGAAGTGTTCTGCGTCACACCAGCACTCCAACCCGGCGCGCGCCCCGCACACACCAGCGCGCACACACCCCGCACGCCCCCGGCCCGGCTTCCCGAACGGGCGGCCGGGGTGGCGGGACCGCACCCGGCGCCGCACCGCGGGCGCGCCCGGGTTCTGCGGTTGTGAAGCCCCTCAGGTGGGGCAGTCGCCCGGCTCGCGTCAGGGGCGAGGTGGCCCGGCACCGGATTCCGCGCGCCCGCGGCTCGCGGCGCAGCCTGTGACCTCATCGACGTTCACGCAGCGGCCCGACACCGCTCCACCCGCCGGCCTGGAGAACCTCGGCCGCCGCGCTTCCCGCTACGAGTTCAGCCTCCACAACCTCCACGACTTCCCACATGGGCGCCGGTGAGGGCGGGCTCACCGGCTGGCCTCGGTGACGCCACCCGCGAGCTCCCCCACGATGTCGGGAACACCCCCGCTGCGCGGGGCGGACCAGGAAGGCCGCCACGCTCTCGCCCGGAAGATCTTCCACGGCCGGGCCGGGCAGCTCTATCAGCGCTACCAGGACGGCATGGAGGACCAGATCGGCGCCCTCGGCCTGGTCCTGAACGCCCTCGTCCTGTTCACCACCCGCTACATGGACGCAGCCCTCACCCGGCTCCGCGCGGATGGCTTCGATGTCCGCGACGAGGACGTCGCCCGCCTCTCGCCGTTCGTCCGCCACCACATCAACGTGCTCGGCCGGTACTCCTTCCAGCTCCCCGACCTGCCCGGCGGGCTGAGGCCCCTGCGCGACAAGCAGGCCACCGACGACGGGTGACGGGCTCTGGCCCGGCTTCCGGGGCACGCGGCGGGGGCATGAGCAGCTCTGGGCTCTGCGCGGCCCGGCGGCCCCGGACTGCGTATCCGCGGTTCTTGTGTCCTGAACATGAAAGGGAGTTGGTCGTAGGGCAGCTTCCAGAAATGGTGCTGTACGGAAGATGAAGGTTTTGTGGTCTTTCGAAGCCGCCCTGCGGGGGGGGGAGGCTTCAAACCGCCTCATGCCGCGTTGGCTGAAGACCGTCGTGGTGAGCGATGAGGAAAAGGCGTCGTAAGAGGCGTCAGGTGGGGACTGAGAAGACGAACGCAAGTGAATCGCTGCTGACGTGTCGAAAGGGTAACAGGCGACATCAGAACCGAGGTGGGAACCGAGCCTCGGGATAAGTCTGGCGGGTGCCCGTTTATTGGCCAGATGGTGTCCGGCATGTAGGCGACGTGAGTCCAGTCTGCGGCTTTCGTATGGAACAGGAGAAGGCATACCCCGATATTGCTCGCCACATAGTGGTGGGCGAGAGGGAGCGCCCCAAGCAGCGGACACTGCAAGGGGTTGAGTACCGATGCGGGGTGGGCTGGCGGACCGGCTCGTAGTAGTGGTGAAGCCCCTGTAATGGGGGTGGAGCGAAGGGGCCGGGTCGTTCGTGACTGTGTTGATCGCATCAACCGGACGTCGTCCGGGAGGAGTCCGATGGGCCAGTTGAAGTCTCAGGTCAAGCCGTTTGATATCTCGAATTGGGAAGTCAAGGAGGCGTGGGAGGAGGTCAGGGCGAATAAGGGTGCGCCTGGTGTGGATGGGCAGAGCATCGACGACTTCGAGAGAGACCTGAAGAACAATCTCTACAAGGTCTGGAATCGCATGTCGTCAGGCTCATACTTTCCGCCACCGGTGCGCGCGGTGGCCATTCCTAAGCCGCACGGCGGCGGTGAGAGAATTCTAGGGGTTCCAGCTGTCGCTGACCGGGTGGCTCAGACCGTGGTGGCTCGTTATCTGATGCGCAGGGTGGAGACAATTTTCCACCCTGACAGCTTCGGATACCGGCCCGGACGGTCCGCTTTGGACGCAGTGGGGAAATGCCGGGAACGCTGTTGGAAGCGGGACTGGGTGGTGGAGTTCGACATCGCCCAGTTCTTCGACAGTGTGCCCTGGGACCTGCTGGTCAAGGCAGTGGAAGCGCATGCCGATGCCGTCTGGGCGAACTTGTACGTGCGGCGGTGGCTCGCTGCCCCGCTCGTCATGCTGGACGGCTCCCGAGTCGAGCGGGAACGCGGGACGCCGCAAGGCGCTCCGGTTTCCCCTGTTCCGGCGAACCTGTTCCTGCACTCTGCGTTCGATGCCTGGATGGCCCGGGAGTTTCCGACTGTCTGGTTCGAGCGCTATGCGGACGACGCGGTGCTGCACTGCGTCACGGAGCGTCAGGCCCGCGCTGTGCTGGCCGCGCTCACAGACAGGATGGCCGAGGTTGGGCTGCAACTGCACCCGGCCAAGAACCGGATCGTGTACTGCAAGGACGAACAACGCCGAGGCTCCTTCGAGCACACGGCGTTCACGTTCCTCGGGTACACCTTCCGTGCCAGACGGGGCCGGACCCGGCATGGCAGGCACTTCCTGTCGTTCGATCCGGCAGTGAGCAAGGACGCCCTGAAGAAGATGAGCCGGGAGGTGCGCTCCTGGCACCTGCACACCCGCTCGGAACTGTCCTTCTACGAACTCGCCCGCAGGGTCAACCCTGTGGTTGCGGGCTGGATCAACTACTAGGGGCGTTTTCGGCCCGCGGAGTTGCATCCCTTCTTGATGCGCATCAACGCCTACCTGGCGCGCTGGATCCGCCAGAAGTACAAGCGGCTCGCGGCCAAGCGGAAGGCCATCGCGAAGATGCAGGAGATCGCCCAGCGATACCCGCGCATGTTCGCGCACTGGCGCTGTACCCCAACCGTGAACGCCGTGGCGGTCTGATGATCAGAGCGACAAGAGCCGTGTAACGGCCGACTGTTACGCACGGTTCTGTGAGAGCCGGAGGGTGAGATTCCCTCCGGCTACTCGGCAAGCGGCTGATTACCGCGCGCGAGCTGCATGTGTTCTTCACCCCGTCCGCGCCGACGTCGGCGAACGTAGTATCCGGCAAGAGGCGCCCCCGTTCTTCTCGGCCGACTGCGGGCCGCCCGCCCGGCGGCCCTCCGCTTTGCCGGGCCCCGCCCGCACCCCGGGCGACAGCGGCGCGAGGCCCTGGGACACCCTTCCGTCCCGGCTGTGATTCACGTCACTGCCGGCGGCTCGGTGCAGCACCCGGCCCCGTTCCGCCGTCATGGGGGCAGTGATCGGGACGGGACGAGGAGAGGAGGTCGGCAGGTGAGGTTTCGCAGGAGCGGTCCGGGCATCGGATTCACGGAGTTCGTCGCACAGCGGTCGGGAGCGTTGTTCCGCACCGCGTATGCGCTGACCGGTGACGTGCACGTGGCCGAGGATCTGGTGCAGGAGGCGCTGGAGCGGGCGTGCCGACAGTGGGGGAAGGTCGCGGTGGCGGACTCGCCGGAGGCGTACGTGCGCAAAGTGCTGGTCAACCTGGCCAACGACCGCTGGCGGCGGCTGTCGCGCCGGGGCGAGCGCCCCGGGCTGTCGGGGGTGCCCGAGACGGCCGACCCCCGGGACCGGTTCGGGCAGGTGGATCTGCGCGCGGAACTGATCGAGGCACTGCTCGGGCTGCCGATGGGCATGCGCAGCGTGGTGGTCCTGTACTACCTGCACGATCTGGACGCCCGGCAGGTCGCCGACGTCCTGGACATCTCTTCGAGTGCGGTGAGGTCCCAGCTCGCCCGCGGCCTGGCCAAGCTGCGCGATTCCGTATCGGGCGCCCAGCCGCCGCACACGCCGTCGGCCGCTTTCGGAGGTACGAAGTGAGGAACACGTCGTCCGGACCGGCCCCGTTCGAGCCGGGCCTCGAAGCCGAGCTGCGTGCCGCGGTGGCCTCCTTCGCCGACGGGCCGACGGCGCCGGTCGTCGACGCGGCCGCGATCGAGCGAGCCGTCAGCCGCAGCCGCACCCGCCGGGCGCTCCTGGGCACCGCTGCGGCGTGCTGCGTGCTGGCGTGCGCCACGGTGGGGTTCTTCGCGCTGAAGCCCGTGCCGCCCGCGCCCGGCGCCTCCCCGTCCCTGTCCCCACCGGCGAACGGCGCGTGCACCCCGCTCGCCACCGGCACCCCCAAGAGCGGAAGCGCCGATGCGACTCCGACACAGGAGCAGGAGCAGACCGCGGGAGCGGGCATCGCGCTGCCGGACCTGGCCGGCATGCCGGTCGAACAGGCCGGAAGCCTGCTGCGCGGACTCGGACTGAGCTGCACGATCATGCGGCACACGGACTGGAACGCTCCCGCCGGGCAGGTGATCAGCAGTCAGCCCCGGGGCGGCGCAGAACCGGTGGCACCGGGCTCGTCCGTCCTCCTGCTGGTCTCGACGGGCCAACCCGGCGGAACCTGAGCGACCGGGCCCTTCGGCCCGCGCACCGGCCGAGTGACCCAGGGGCCGGTGCCGGGCAGTCCGTCGACCGCGGCGCACCGGCTGGACGCCCGCCCCTCCGGGCCGCTGCTGGACTTTTCCTGGACGCGCGGGCCTGGACGACCGGGGAGGGCCTGGTGGTCGAGGAACTCCTGCAGCACCGCATCGACACGGCGACGCACGTCCCGCAGGTCCAGGGGGTCAGGGGGCAACCGCACGACGTTCACGCTCCTCCGGCCAGCCCGTGGCCCGTCACCGGGTAGCCGGTGTCGGCGTGAAGGGCGGTGCACCGCGGGGCCTGGCCGTGAACCAGTTCACCAGCCCCGCCACCAGGACGAACAGCCCTGCCGGGGGAGCGCGCTGGAGCGCACACCGCTCCGCGCGCGGGTCAGCGGCGGGCGTCCCGCGGCCGAGGACGACTGGACGGCCCTGCGGCGCTCCATGGACTGCATCCTCGACCCCTACCGCAAGGACCCCGAGCACTCCCTCGCGCTGACGACGCTGGTCCGGCAGACCTCATCGCTGTGCGCGCGGCGCCTGGAGAAGCAGGACGGCTGGCGCACAGTCCTGGCCCGCGCCCTCGCCGAGCGCTCCGGAAGCCCCGACCCCGGCACACTCGCCCAGACCGTCCGGGCCGCAGCGGCCCTGGACTGCCTCAATGTCGCCCTCGACCACTGGATCGCCTCCGACGGGCGGGCCAACCTCGACGCCCTCCTCGACGAGGCGTTCGCGGTCCTCGCCACGTAGAGGCACCGCTCCACGACGGCACTGCCCTGTGCACACAAGCCCAGAGGCGGGCAAGTAGCCCATCACCAAGCGTCACAGATCAAGAGGATGCGGGACAGCTTCTCACCTTGTTCCTTAACATCCGGCGGTCACTCTTTGGAGTGATTGCAGGGTGTGAGGCGACCTTCCTCGTGATCCTGAACTCTGCGACGAGACACAGGAGTTCACGAGGATGGTCGTGGGATGAGTGTGCTGGCGCCGGTCCGCGATGGTGAGACGTTCGCGGAACTATCACGCTTTCGGACGGCCTTCTACGGCTGTCTGTCCGCCCGGGCGGACGCGTTCTTCGACCTGACCGACGCGCTGCTGTGCGCGGACGGGCCGACCCGGACGCCGGTCGAGCTGTCGCTGCTGGCCGAGCACCAGCGCGGCTACGGCTCGCTGTACGGGGCCCTGAACCACGGCCAGCTCGACATCGACGCCTTGCGTGACCTGCTGATATCGCTGCCGCTTCCTCGGTTCGCCGGGCGGATCGTGCTCACGGTGGACGTCTCGCCGTGGCTGCGGTCGGACGCCGCCTGCTCGCCGGATCGGCTGTTCTGCCTGGTCCACGGCCGCAACGGCCGTTCATCGGACCACGTGGTGCCGTGCTGGCCGTACTCCTTCGTCGCCGCGCTCACCCCGGACCGCACGTCGTGGACACAGGTCCTGGACGCGGTCCGGCTGGGCCCGACAGACGATGCCGCGGCGGTCACCGCCGACCAACTGCGGGCCGTGGTCGAGCGCCTGGTCGCGGTCGGTCAGTGGCAGCGCGGCGACAGCGACGTCCTGGTCGTGATGGACGCGGGCTACGACGTGATGCGTCTGGCCTGGGTCCTGCGGGACCTCCCCGTTGAACTGGTCGGACGTCTGCGCTCGGACCGCGTCCTGCAGCTGCCGAAACCGCCGCGCGTCTACGACCGCAAGGGCGGCCGGCCGCCCAAGCACGGCAAGGAGTTCAGCCTCGCCAGGACCGAGTCGTGGCCCGAGCCGTCCGTGGTCACGGTGAACGACACACTCCGATAAGGCAAGGCCGAGGCCCGAGCCTGGGACCGACTTCACCCCCGGCTGAAGCAGCGGTCCGCGTGGATCGACCACGGCAGCGACCTCCCCCTCATCGAGGGGACGTTGATCCGACTCAAAGTCGAGCACCTGCCCGGCGACCGTGACGCCCCACCGGTCTGGCTGTGGTCCTCCGCCACCGGCGCCACCTCGGACGAAGTCGACTTCGTCTGGTCGTGCTACCTGCGCAGATTCGACCTGGAGCACACCTTCCGCCTGTTCAAGCAGTCCCTCCGCTGGACGCGGCCACGGCTTCGTGACCCGCAGGCTGCGGACCGGTGGACATGGCTGGTGATTGTCGCGCACACCCAACTCCGCCTCGCCGCACCGATCGCCGCCGACCGGCGCAAGCCCTGGGAGAAGACCACCAGCCCCGGCCGGATCCTCACACCGACCCGAGTCCGGCGCGGGTTCCGGGACCTCCGCCCGTACCTCGCTCTCCCGGCCCGTGCACCGAAACCCAGTCGGCCCGGCCCCGGACGCCCACCTGGCTCCAGAAACCGACACCCCGCACCCCGCTACGACGTCGGTAAGACCGTCAAACGCCCCGCCACCATCACCGAACGTAACCAGAAATGTTAAGGAACAAGCTCACCGGGGCTCCCCGTCGGCCGGGCTAGTCGGCCCGCGGGTCGGGGGTGATGCCGAGTTCTTTGAGGACCTCGTCGACGAGGGCGGGGTCCACGGGCACAGCGTGGCCGTCGGCCGGTCATGGCAGATCGACGATCACCGGCTGCGCGGGTGCCGGTTCCGGCCAGCTGAGACCGCGGGGCGGATCCATGTCCGCCAGGAGGGGCCGGGGCCGGTCCGGGTGGGCCAGAGCGCGGGCCCGCGCAGAGGCGTCCATGGTGGTCTTGCCCTCTCCTCCGGGCTGGACCGTCTTGCCGTCCAGCATTCGCCGCGACAGCCTTTCGAGCTCGGTGACCCTGCTGTCGGCGGAGACCGGGGCGGTCATGCCGGCAGACCGGCAGCGAGTTCGTCTAGGCGCTCGTCGGCGGAGGTCCCACACACCCCCGCCGCAGCCCTTCCCGCATCTACGGTGGGTATTCGGCAGTCCGGGGCCGGTCGCCGCCGCAGGGGCGTCAGCCTGCGGGGCGGCGGCGTCCTTCGTCTCCTCGGCGGTGGACATGGACGGCGAGGACGTCACCGAAGGCGGCGCCCAGGCGGTGACGGGCTCGGACAGCGTGGACGAGGCGGCGGGCGCGGCGGCCGTCGGCGCTGGGGTGTCCGGTCCGGCGAAGGCGACCGTCGCGATGATGACAACGGTGACGCAGGAGGCGGCTGGGCATTCCCGGCTACGCACCGGGTGCGGTGGTGCTCATCCGGTGGATGAGCGTGGAGTTGGTGCTGGGCTGGTGGCTGAGGGCGAGGCTGTGGCGGGGCAGTGTGCGGAGGTGGCGCAGTATCTGATGGCGGGTGGGGGTGTTGTGGTGCTGAGCGAGGTCGAAGAGGTCGGGGTAGCGGTCGGTGGGGCCGGTGATGAAGACGTCGTGGCCGGGTTGTGCGGGGGGTGGGGTGCGTGGTGCGTGCGTGGCGGGGTTGATGCGGGTCTGGAGGATCCGGTCGGCGGTGGCGTGAGTGGTGAGGGCGAGGTGGAACCAGCGCTGGAGCTGGTGGGGCCAGAGCTGGGCTTTGCGTTCGCGGCCGTCGGGGGCGTAGAGCGGACCGGGGCTCGTGCTGGTGGTGAGGGCGTGGGTGACGGCGGGGTGCTGGGTGGGATGAGGTGGCTCGCCGTTGTGCAGATGGTGGCGGACGGTGGGGGTCCGGCCGAGGGCGTTGAGGAGGCCGAGGCCGAGGCCGATGGTGGTGGCGGAGGGCCAGGGCCAGCAGGGTCCGCTGGTGGTGGCCGCCGAGCCGGAACGCGTACGGCTCGATGAGCACCAGCGGAACGGTCCCGACCGGCGGGCGGTTCCCTTCCCGCAGTGCGGCGGGCCAGGCGGCGTGTCTGGCAGCACACGCGCACCAGTTGCCAGGCGGAGTGGTCGCCGACCAACCTGGACAGGCAGAAATACTGCCTTGTTGAACATCCCTTTCGAGAGCTTCAGCCAGGTGTACGGAACTTGGCCTAGCCTCACCGACCAGGCACGCAGCGCGTGGTGGGGGCGGCACGGAGGAAGTGCATGATGCGACTGGGGACGGCTGTGCGCGGTCCGGGGTGACATTCTACGTTCGCCCTCGGATCGGTCGCGATGCCAGCGAAAGCCCTCTTCCTCTCCAGGGTGGCGCGCGGGGACGTCCGATCGTCCGGCGAGGCTGGGACCGTCCGGAGGCCTAGGAGTTGTCTTCAATTGTCACGCCCACATCAGGAGCGATGCGAGGGTGACGGCTGCCTGGTAGGACTCGGCGGTCTTGTCGTAGCGGGTTG
>NZ_JBEXLA010000055.1:0-46455 GCF_040609715.1 Streptomyces sp. NPDC004610
CGAGATGACGACCTGCTGAGTGTCCATACGGTTGCCCTCCAGTTGGTCAACGACCAGATCACATCGGTACAGCGGCTCTAGGTCACCGACCGAGAACCTCTGCGCAGTAAACTAGGTCAGTGACCAATAGACAAACGTGCCCTATGCATTCCAGCCAGAGTGGCCGATTCCGTCCACGTTGACCCGGCTGCGCCGCTTCGTCGCTCCGGTGCCCGCACACGCCCCACCGCGATGCCCGCTGCCAGGCGCGATCGGTCAAGGTGTCGGAGCACTACCGGCGCCCGCGCAGTGCGCGGAGTTCGTCCACCGTGACCGGCAGGCCGTGGTAGCGGAGCGTCTCGCGCATGTCGCCGCCGCTGGTGACGGTCCAGCCGGTGATGGTGTCGGCGATCGCCGTGACGACGCCGTGCTGCTGCGGGGTGAGCGGGGCACCCAGGCCGTATCCGCCGTCGGGGAAGGCCGCCTCCAGCAGGAGCCAGGTCAGGTCGGCTGCGACGTAAGGGCCCGCCGAGTCGAGTAGGGCGCACAGGCCGGTGAGGTAGTGGCCGAACTCTTCCGGTGAGAGGTCGCAGAGGGCGACACGGGGGCCGGTGGGCGGGTGGGCGCCAGGGGTGTCCGGTCCGGGCAGGGAGGGCAGGGCGTGGGTCTGGAGGGGGAATGCTCGGGTCTCGGGGGTCGCGCCGGTCTTCGCCCAGGTCCTGGAGGCGCAGTAGACGAGGAGGGGGTCGTGGTCGTCGAGGAAGGGTTCCACGAGGGCGTCGGTCGCGGCGCCGGGGGCCTGGGACAGGCACAGGAGGAGGTCGCTGAGGGTCGCGCGGTCGCGGTCGCCGGGGCGGGCCAGTTCCCTGGTCATGCAGGCGCGGAGCGCGGTCGCGGCCTTCTCGCCGGGGGCGGCGGCCAGCAGGTGGCGGGCCAGTTCCCGGACCCGGCCGGAGCCTTCCCGGGCCAGCCGGGTCCAGGTCGGTACGGCGGCGGCGAGACAGGTGTAGATCTCGTGGTAGGCGGGCTCCGTGCCGGAACGGGCATAGAAGGCCGCCGGGTCGTCCTCCCTCTCGGCCAGGGCGTGGAGGATGTTGAGGTGCCTGGTGGCGTAGAGGGTTCCGTCGCGGGTGGCGATGTCGAGGACGAGGCCGAGGAGATCCTCGTCGTGCGGTCTGGACTCGGCCAGCGCGATCATGTGGCGCATCGCCGGACCGGCGATGTCGGCGACGCTGCTGCTGACGGGGCTGATGCCGGGGGTGATGCGCCGGTGCAGCAGCGCGTCCCGGAGTGCGCCGCGGGCGTGGCCAGCGGCGAGTTCGTCCGGTGCGGCGAGTCCCTTCAGGAGGAGGGGGAAGTCCGTGGCGGCGCCGGTGAAGGGCCGGTAGCGGGACCAGTCGGCGTCGGCCACGCCGGTCAGGGCGTCCGGCAGCGGCATCGTCCGCCAGCGGTGCAGCGCGTGGGCGAACCGGCCCAGGTCACCGGCACGCCGGACGGTCAGCCCCGTGAAGCCCACCTTCGTGGTCATCGTCACGGGCGCGGGCACGGTACCGCGCTCCTCGCCCTCGCCCTCGCCGTACAGCGTCCACTCGCCCACCGGCGGGCCCTTCGGTCCGGGGCGGACCGGGCCCTCGGCGATCAGCCCGCCGACGCCGTCCAGCGCGCGCCACCACTCGACCGGCCCGCCCTCCACCCTCATGTCGCAGGGCGCGACCCGCGCCACGCGCGTCCGGCCGTCCTCGGCGAACCAGACCTCGGACACCAGGGCGCCGCCCCGCTCGACGCGTTCGGCGCGGCAGCCGTCGAGGAAGCGGCGGTGGACGACCGTCCCGTCCGGCAGGTACTCGGCCTCCGTGTCCCGCCGTCCCCACTCGTACGTGCGGTGCAGCAGCACCGCGCCCTCGGCGTCGTACGTCCACTCCTCGTCCAGGTCGTCGGAGCGCACCGGCAGGTACGCGCGCCGGGCGGCCGGGCGGCCGTCGCGGAAGTCGGTGACGATGTGGCGGCCGATCACCGGGAAGGGTGTGCTCTGCCACAACCGCCAGGTGCCCAACGCCGCTCCGGTCGCACGGTCGGCCTCCCCGATGACCCACGACGCCAGACCCGCCACCCACACCGCCTCCCCCGGTACCTCGCCCCGCCGGTCCGGCTCCGTCGTATACGCGGGACCGGCGGGCGCCTCGCCGTCCGCGTCCAGGAGCCGCAGCGCGAGCGCCGCCCGGCCCTCGTACGCGGCGTGCAGCGCGGCGCCCGGGGCGGCGCCGAGCCCGAGCGCGAGGCACCGCTCGACGGCGCCCGCGTCACCGGCCCGGTCGGCCTCGATCAGGGGACTGCCGCTGCCGAGCCGGGCGAGCAGCCCGCCGTCGAGGCTGTGGTACTCCACGTCCTTGAGTGTTCCGTCGGTCCCCCAGAGGCAGTGCAGTCCGGCGCTGCGCCGCAGCCCGCCGGGCTCGAAGCGCTGGAGGTACCAGTGGCCCTGCCGGGACATGTACTGGGCGGCCTCGGGGACGTTCACCGGGCGGGGCGGCACCGGCTCGCCGTCGAGGTCGACCTCGGAGCCGTCGGCGGTGTGGAAGCGCCGGCGCACGACGTAGCCGTCGTCGTCGAAGTCCTGGGTCATCCGGCGCACGGACGGCGGGAGCCGGTCCATCGCGCTCTCGCGGGAGGTGCCGTCCGCGAGGTGCACCACGGTGGCGTGCCGTCGGCCGTCCCTCCACCGCACGACCAGCGCCACGGACCCGTCGTCGCGGTAGCGGGTCTGCACGCCGTGGAGCACGCCCCCGGTCCAGTGGGAGTCCTCCACGAGAGTGCCGTCCGCCCGCCACGCGTGCCACGTCCCGGTCCTTGCCCCGGCGCCCGTCTCCCCCAGCGTCCACTCACCCTCCTCCGCCTCCCACACCGCCCCGGAAGGGACACCGTCGGGCCGGGCAGGGGTGACGGGGTGGTGCGTGCTCATGTCCGGGTCCTTCTCAGGCGGGTGGTGGGATGCCGTGGCCCAACGCGATGTCACTGGCCGTCAGGTTCAGATGCAGCGGTTGGGTGGAGGGGGATTCTGCCAGAGGGGGGGTGGCATGGGCCGGGTCGGGTCCGGGCTTGCCCAGCGCGACCCACCCGGAGCGCGCGCCCGCCCGAACGCCCGCCCGGCGGGGCCCAGGCGACGGGGGAGCGGGATGTGGGCGATGGTGAATGTCCCATGCCGGATGCCCCATGTCCCTTACCTCATGTCCCATGTCCCATGTCTCCGGGCGCAAGCCCAGGCAGGTTCCGGGTCCGCTGACGTGCGGCCCACGGTGAGGCAGGTCGCATCAGTCCCACCAGAGCACGATGAGAAGTGGGCGTCGGGATGCGCCACGGTAGAACTCACGCAGGGCGTTGAAGTGCACCGTCAGGTGCTTCTTCGGGCCACCGACGATGCCGTCCGCTCCGTTGCCGAGCAAGGTAGCGATCTCTGTTTCGTCCGGCGGCAGGGAGGCCGGCAGGGCCGGGAAGTCGATCTGGGCGAGCAGTTCCGCGGCGCGGGCCACTTGAGCCGCGGAGAGGGATGTGGGGGGCGGGCCGGAGGGGCCGATGGCGTGCGGGTGAGTGGTGAGGAAGGTGAGGTCGATCGCAGTGTCGCCGTGGAGGGCCATGCGGAGGCCATCGTGTTTTCCCTGACTGGGTTGTTGGTGGGGATGCCTGTGGGGACGGGACGTGTGGGGGGCGGTGGGGTTCGTCGTGCACGCGGAGCGGGCCCTCTCCGCTCGTGCGTACTTCCCTTGTCCAGATCTGGGATGCCGGATACCGTATATCAAACATCAGCATGAGGAGCGCAGCATGAGCGGTCTCGCCGATCCCGCAGGTCTCGCAAGTCCCACAGGTCCCTCAGGTCCCGCAAGTTCGACAGGGCAACGGCTTCGCCATCTCCCCAGGGGGATCTGGGGTCTGCTGGCCACCCCCTTCACAGAGGGGGGTGACGTGGACGAGGAGTCCCTGGTCCGGCTGGTCGAGTACTACGGTCGGCTCGATCTGAGCGGGATGACCCTGCTGGGGGTCTTCGGGGAGGCCGCCGACCTCACCCCCGACGAGCGGCGCCGCGTCGTGGCGCTGGTGCGGGAACGGGCGCCCGGGGCACGGCTGGTGATCGGCGTGACCGCGCTCGGCACCGAGGACGCGATCGCCGAGATCCGCAATGTGGAGAAGGTGGCCGGGGACGCCGTCGACAGCTATCTCGTGCAGCTGAACAGCGCCGACCCCGGCGAGGTCGTCGCGCACTACCGGCGCCTCCACGAGGCCACCGGCGCCCGGATCGTCGCCCAGGACTACCCGGCCGTCAGCTCCGTGCACATGGGGCGGGAGGATCTGCTGACGGTGGTGCGCGAGGCGGCCATGGTGTCCGCCGTGAAGCTGGAGTCGGTGCCGACGCCCGGCAAGGTCGCGTATCTGTCAGCGGGTGCCGACGTGCCCGTCTTCGGCGGGCTGGGCGGCAGCTATCTGCTGGACGAGCTGGAGTGCGGGGCGGCCGGCGCGATGACCGGCTTCACCGCGCCGGAGGGGCTGATCGCCTGCTGGCGGGCCTATCTGGACGGCGGTTTCACGGCGGCGGCCGAGGCGTGGGCGCCGTATCTGCCGCTGGTGAACTTCGAGTTCCAGCCGGGGCTCGCCCGTACGCTGCGCAAGGAGGGGTTCAGGGCGCGCGGGCTGTTCACCACCTCCGTCTCGCGCACGGGCGCGGCCGAGCCGACCGAGGAACTGCGCCGGCTCGTCCTCATGCACCATGCGCGGCTGCCTGGGCGCTCTGCTGGGTGAACCCGGCCTCCACCAGCCCCTGCACCTTGGACAGATGCTCGCGCAGCCGCTGCTCGGCCGCGTCGGGGGTGCGCTCCGTGATCGCGGCGGCGATGCCGATGTGGTGCTGGGCGCACTCCAGTGAGTTGTCCACCTGCGGGACGTCCCGCAGCCGCAGCGTGGCCACCAGGTCGACGTAGTCCCGTACCAGCCCGGCCAGCCGGGTGTTGCCCGCCGCGTCGGCGACGGCGAGGTGGAAGCGGCGGTCCAGCGCCCGGAAGGCGGTCACGTCGCCGTCGTGGACCGCGTCGTAGGACGACTGGGCCAGATTCGCGATGTCTCCGGCCTCGCCGTCGCCCCGGCGCAGTGACGCCAGTCGTACGCTCTGCGCCTCCAGCCCGGCCCGGACCTCGTAGGCGGCCCGGATCGCCGGGAGCGACGGGGTGACCACCCGCAGCCCGCGCCGCGGGCCCGGCTCCACGAACCCGATGTAGGCCAGCCGCACCAGCGCCTCGCGCACCGGGGTCTTGCTGACCGCGAGCTGCTCCGCGAGGCCCGCCTCGGTGACCTGCTCGCCGGGCGGGATCTGGCGGGTGACGATCGCCGAGCGGATCCGCTCGTACACGGTCTCCGTCAGGCTCGTCAGCCGTGCCGGGATCGGGTCCAGCCCCACCATCGCGTTCTCCTCCGGTTCCCGGGGTTCTCACCCGCTCGTCCGCGCTCGTCCACCGTCACCGTCGTACGCCCGGTGCGCCCCCGTTCCGCAGCCGAGTCTAACCGACCCATTGACGCTTCATATCTCGTATGTGAAGCTCCCGTGACTGAGATTCCGTATCCGTATATGGAGTACGGGCGGAGAGGAAGGTCAGAGAAGGTCAGAGAAGGTTCAGAGAAGCAAGAAGGTCACGGAAACACCCATCGGAGAGAAGAGGAGGTGCGCGCGGTGCCCGATCCCGTCGCGCTCGTCACCGCAGGAAGCCGGGGCCTCGGCCTCGCCTCGGCCCATGAGCTGCTCAAACGCGGCTACCGGGTGGCCATCGCCGCCCGGACACCCCAGGGGGTCGCGGCGGCCGTCGAGGAACTGCGCCCCTACGGCACCGTCGAGGGCTTCAGCGCCGATCTCGCCGACCCGGCCGCGCTGGAGGCGCTGGTGTCATGGACCCGGGACACCCTGGGGCCCGTCACCGCACTGGTCGCCAACGCCGGGGGGCCGCCGCCCGGGGGCTTCTTCGACGTCACCGACGCCGACTGGCGGGCCGCCTTCGAGCTGACCCTGTGCAGTGTCGTCACCTCGGTGCGGCTGGTCGTGCCGGACATGCGGGCCGCGGGCGGTGGGCGGATCGTCGTCACCGGCTCCTCCAGCGTGCGCCGCCCGCTGGACGGGCTCGTCCTGTCCAACGCCTTCCGACCCGCCGTGAACGGCCTGGTCAAGGATCTCGCCGTGGAGCTGGCCCCGGACGGCATCACCGTCAACATGGTCTCCCCCGGCCGGATCGACACCGACCGGGTACGCGGTCTCGACCGCGCCCGCGCCGCCCGCACCGGCGTCCCCGAGCAGGAGGTGCGGGCCCGCTCCCAGGCGTCCATTCCGGCCGGACGCTACGGCACCCCCGCCGAGTTCGCCGCCGCCGTCGGCTTCCTCGCCTCCCCCGAGGCGGGCTATGTCACCGGGCAGAGCCTGCTGGTCGACGGCGGCCTGGTCCCCGCCCTGCCGTGACCCCGGCCGGTCACCCCCATCACTCCCCTGCACACCCTGAGAAGGAACCCCGTGATCATCAGCCACTTCCAGGCCCACCACCTGCGTGACATCCCCATGCAGTCCCCGCCCTTCCGCGACCTGCCCGACCGCACCCGCGCGCTGCTCGTCGAGGTGCGCACCGACGACGGACTCACCGGCTGGGCGCTCGCCGGGTACGCCCACAAGTCGCTCGTGCCCTTCCTCAACCACCATGTCGCAGAACTCGTCCTCGGTGAGGACCCGTTGCGCACCGCCCGCCTCCACAACAAGCTCCAGACCCATCTCACCCGCCGCCATCTGGGCGCGACCCTCACCAACGCGCTCGCCACCCTCGACGTCGCCCTGTGGGACATCCGGGGCCAGGCCACCGGGCTGTCCGTGCACACCCTGATCGGCGGCGCCCACGACCGGATCCCCGTCTACATCACCCACGGCGCCGCCTACGACAACGCGCCCGTCTACTCCGTGGAGGAACTCGCCCGCGAGGCGAAACTGCTGGTGGACATGGGCAACACCCACATCAAGAACGTCGTCGGACGCCAGGCCGTGCCCGACCCCGACGACGACCACCGGCGGATGGCCGCCATCCGCGAGGCCGTGGGACCGGACATCTCCCTCGCCATGGACGGCAACTGCCGGATGACCCTGCCCCAGGCGGTGCGGCTGTGCCGCCTCACCGAGGAGCTGAACATCTCCTTCCTGGAGGAGCCTCTCCTCGACAACGACCCCACGCTGCTGCGCCAGCTCCGCGACCGCACCGCGATCCCGATCGCCGCGGGCGCCAACCACCGCCACTCCGCCCGCGATCTGCTGGTGTCGGGGGCCGTCGACATCATCCAGCCCAATGTCTGCAACGACGCCGGGTACACCGCCGGGATCGCCATCGCCGAACTCGCCGACGCCTTCCAGGTCCCGCTCGGCCACGGCAACGGCTGCGGTCCGCACAACATCGCCCTCCAGGCGGGTGTCCGCAACGGGCGGATCGTCGAGTACCACTTCCACAAGTGGATGGCGTACAACGCGATCTTCGAGCGGGTCCCGCAGCCGGAGAACGGGTTCCTGACACCGTCGGCAGAACCGGGCACCGGGCTGCGCCCGCGTGACGGGCTCATCGCCGAGTACCGAGTGGGCGAGTGACGCCATGGTCTCCGGTACCGCCCTGCACGACCCGGTGACCGCGCCCGCGCGGCCCGCCGGGAAGCCCCCCGGACGACGGGCCCGTCCCCGGCTCGGCCCCACCGGCGCCCTGTTCGTGCCGGCCGTCCTGCTGCTGCTCTACTTCGTCGCCCTGCCCATCGCGGGCATGCTCGTGCAGAGCCTGCGCGGCGCCGAGGGCGGCTTCACCCTGCGCAACTACGCCGACTTCGTCACCAGCGAACGGCTGATGCGCGCCACCCTCAACACGGTCGTCGTGTCCGTCGCCACCGGCGCCGGCAGCGTCCTGATCGCCACCCCGCTCGCCTTCGGTGTCGCCCGCACGAACATGTGGGGCAAGGGCCTGGTGCGGTTCGCGGTGCTGGTCTGCTTCGCCAGCCCGCCCTTCCTCATGACCCTCGCCTACATCTTCATCGCCGGACCCAACGCCGGATACCTCAATGTCCTGCTGCGCTCGCTGTTCGGGCTGGACACCACCGAGGGCCCGGTGAACGTCTTCTCCCTCGGCGGATTCGTGCTGCTGGCGCTGCCACACACCGTGGCACTGGTGTTCGTGATGATGCTCCCGGCGTTCGGCACCATGGACGCCTCCCTGGAGGAGGCCAGCCGGATCGCCGGGGCCGGACCGCTCCAGACGGTGTGGCGGATCAGCCTGCCCACCATGCGCGCCGCGATGATGGCGGGCGGCCTGCTCACCTTCAGCCACGCCCTCGCCATGTACGCCACCCCGCAGATCCTCGGCATCGACGTCCTCACCGTGTCGATGCGCCGCTCGATCCTGATCGACGGCGACTTCGGACAGGCCGCCACCATCGCCGCCGTCTCCGCGGTGCTGTCGATGACCGTCCTCTACTTCTACCGGCGCAGCGTCAGCGCCGGACTGCGCTACCAGACCATCACCGGCAAGGGCCTGCGCCTGGGCGCGCTCGACCTGCGGCGCGGACGGCATCTGCTGGGCGGGGCCGGCCTGCTGTACGCGGTGCTGGGCGCGCTCATGCCGTACTCGCTGATGATCGCGATCTCCTTCATGAAGGTGCCCGCCGACGGGCTCGCGGCGGCCAATCTGACCCTCGGCCACTACACGACGATCCTCGGCGACCACACCGTACGGCTCGCGATCTACAACAGCCTGCTGCTGGGGGTGGGCGCGGCCACCGTGATCGCGGTGCTCGGGTTCCTGCTCGCGTACCTCGTCACCAAGACCGAGGCGCGCGGCCGGGCGGTCGTCGACTATCTGACCGTGCTGCCGCTCGGCATCGCGGGCACCGCCTTCGCGGTCGGGGTCATCGTCACCAACCTGGAGACCCCGCTCAGATCGCTCGGCCTGTACGCCAGTGTCTGGATCCTGCTGGTCGCCTATATCGGCCGGTACATCCCCTTCGGGATGCGCACCGCGCAGGTCGCGCTGCTCCAGGTCTCCCGGGAGCTGGGTGAGGCGTCCCGGGTCTCCGGGGCCGGGCAGGTGCGCACGCTGTGGCACATCGCGCTGCCGCTGGTGCGGGCCGGGGTGTCGTACGCCTGGATCCTCGGTTTCGTCCAGGCGTTCGCCGAGGTCAGCGCCTCGGCGATCCTGTCCGGGCCGACCACGCAGGTCACCGCGGTCTCCCTGATCGGCCTGTGGCAGGGCACCGACGGGCTCCAGCGGGCCAGCGCGCTGGGGGTGCTGATGTTCGTGCTGACCCTGGCGCTCGTCGTGCTCGCCCAGCGGCTCGGCGGCCAGTCCATCGTGCCGAGGAACCCGGGGAGTCCGTCATGAAGTCCGCTGTCACAAGGGTCACGGTCGGGACCGCTGCCGCGAGGAGAGTTGTCGGGAAGACCGCCGCCCGGAAGCCGCCGGTACGTCGGCGGACGCTCCGCGCCGCGGCCACGGTCGCCGTCACCGCCCTCCTCGCCACCGCGCTCACCGCCTGCGGCGACTCCGGCCGTGTGGAGCTCGTCCTCTACCAGTCCCTGTCCCCCACCCAGATCAAGCCCATCGCCGAGGGCTTCGAGCGCTACTACCGGGCGACGACCGGCCATGAGGTCGAGGTGTCCGCCTTCCACCAGTCCGGCGGCGATCTGCGCGCCACCCTCGGCCTGGAGGCCCGCGCCGACGCCGTACAGGCCGATGTCGTGATCACCGACAGCAGCGACCTCACCGCCCTCCAGGAGCGCGCGCCGGGTCTGTTCGAGCGCCTCGACCTGCCCGAGACCCGCGACCCGCACCTCACGCCCGCCGTCCGGTCCGTGTCCACCGGCGCCAACAGCGTCGTCACCGGCCTCCAGCCCTATGTCATCGCCTACAACACCGACCGGGTCTCCCCCGCCGACGTGCCCCGCTCCTGGGCCGATCTGCTGCGCCCCCGTTTCGAGCACCGCATCGGCATGGGCGACCCGGAGACCACCAACGGCGCCCATGTCCCGCTCTGGTTCCTCACCGAGCGGCTCGCCCGGAGCGAGGGGGCCCCGTACGGCTGGGAGTACTACCGGCGGCTCGGCGCGCTCGGCCCGCGCACGGCCGGCAGCCACGACGCCGTGATGGCGTACATCGCGCAGGGCGAACTCGACGCCGGGATCCTCGGCTACGGGACGGTCGCCCAGTCCGCCGCCGACGGCAACCCGGTCGCCGCAGTACTGCCCGCCGAGGGCGCGGGCGCGCTGGCGATCGGCACGGCGGTCGTCGCGGACGGCGAACAGCGCCACATCGGGCGGATGTTCACCCGCTGGATCGTGGGGCCCGAGGGCCAGGCCGCCGTCTACGAGGGCACCGGCTACCTCCCGGTCCGCGACGACGTGCCCGTCGGTCGGCCTCCGTTCCCCATCGACCTCGATGTCGGCCGGATCGCCCCCATCGACACCACCTGGGTGGCCACCCATCGCTCGGCCAACATCGCGCGGTTCCGCGAGGAGATCGGCTAGCCGCGCCGCGAAGCCGGCGAACTCAGTAGTTGGAACGGCCAGCACGATCAGAAGCAACAGCGCGAAGAGATCCACCGGATCCGATAGATCGGACAGTCAATGGCGACTCTCACCACCGCACCTTCGACCCCCACCGCCGCTGCCGTCGGGCTGGAACTGCGCGGTCTGGGCAAGATCTACGACGGGGGCGTGCCCGCCGTCACCGGCCTGACCCTGTCGCTGCCACCGGGGCGGCTGCTGGCCCTGCTCGGCCCCAGCGGCTGCGGCAAGACCACCACTCTGCGCATGATCGCCGGTCTGGAACGCCCCACCAGCGGCGCGATACGGGTCGGCGAGGAGACCGTCGCCGACGGCAGCCGCTGGGTCGAACCCGAGGATCGGGGACTCGGCATGGTCTTCCAGAGCTACGCCCTGTGGCCGCACATGACGGTCTTCGAGAACGTCGCCTACGCGCTGCGCCGCCGTCGCGTCGGCAAGGCGGCCATCGCCGAACGCGTCCCCGAGGTGCTGGCCATCGTCGGCATGACCGGCTACGGGTCCCGACCCGTCGCCCACCTCAGCGGTGGCCAGCAGCAGCGCGTCGCCGTGGCCCGCGCGCTGGCCGCCCGTCCCCGGCTCCTCCTCTTCGACGAGCCGCTGAGCAATCTGGACGCGGTGCTGCGCGAGTCGATGCGGGTGGAGATCCGCGCCCTCCAGCAGGAGAACGGCATCACCGCCGTGTATGTGACCCACAGTCAGGAGGAGGCGCTGTCCATGGCGGACGTGGTGGCGGTCATGGACCAGGGCCGGCTCCAGCAGCTGGCCCCGCCGGAGGAGCTGTACGCCCGTCCCCGCAACCGGTTCGTCGCCGGGTTCGTGGGGCTGACGAACCTGCTGGAGGTGACCGTGCGGCACGTCGACGGCGACACCGCCGCCGTGTGCCTGGCGGACGGCACCGCGGCCACCGCCGTCGCCCCGCGCGGCCACCGCGCCGGGGACCGGGCGACGGTCGCGCTGCGCCCCGAGCACCTGACCCTGCGCCCGGCGGGCACCGGTCCGCACGAGGGTGAGCTGGAGCTGACCGGCGAGCTGGTGTCGTCCATGTTCTCCGGCAACATCATCGACTACTTCGTGCGCGTGCCCGGTCTGCCGGACCTGGTGCGCGTCCAGGACTTCCCGCCCCGGGCGGCGGCGCCGGGCGACCGGGTGGTGCTCACGGCACGGGCCGCGCGGTGTGTGCTGCTGGAGGACGAGGCGGGGACGGCAGCCGAAGGGGAGGTGGCGTAGTCGTGCGCATCGCGCGCTTCACCACCACCCCGGGCGGCCCCCCGCGCTACGGCGAGATCACCGGCTCCACGGTGCGCCCGCTGGACGGCGACCCGTACGCCCCCGGCGCCGCGCCGCCCGCCCGCACCGGCGAGCGCCTCCCGCTGGACGCCGTACGGCTGCTGGCGCCCGTGCCGCCCACCGCGAAGATCATCGGGGTGGGCCGCAACTACGCGGCGCACGCGGCGGAACTGGGCAACGCGGTTCCGGCGCCCCCGCTGCTGTTCTTCAAGCCGTACACGGCGGTCACCGGGCCCGGCGCCCCCATCGAAGTGCCCGCCTTCTCGGCCGACCTGCACCACGAGGCGGAGCTGGCGGTGGTGATCGGCGCCCGCGCCAAGCACGTACGGGCGCGGGACGCCCGGGGGGTCGTCCTCGGCTGCACCGCCGCGAACGATGTGACCGCGCGGGATGTGCAGCGCGCGGATGTGCAGTTCACGCGGTCGAAGGGGTTCGACACATCCTGTCCGCTGGGCCCCTGGATCGACACCGCGCTCGCACCGGACGACCTGCGGGTGCGGTGCCGGGTCGACGGGGTGACCCGGCAGGACGGCCGAACGGGGCAGATGGTCCTCGGTGTCGACGCCCTGATCGAGCACATCAGCGCCGCGTTCACCCTGCTCCCCGGCGATGTGATCCTCACCGGCACCCCGGCGGGCGTGGGACCGCTGCGGCCCGGCCAGACGGTGGAGGTGGACATCGAGGGGTTGGGGGTGCTGAGCAATCCGGTGGTCGCGGGGGGCGGCTGAGCCCGGGGCTCGGATCGGTGACCCGGCCAGGTCGGGCCCACACCACCGCCGGTGCGGCGGCAGCCGGGTACGGGGACGGGGTTGGGTGCCGGGCTGTTCCGTGGCGGTGCGCCCGCCGGCCGTTGGGAGCGGACGGCGGGGTGCCTCAGCAGATCCGGGGGAGCTGTTCGCCCAGTGGCATGTCGACGACTCGGGTGCCGCCGAGGCCGGTACGGGCCACCACCATGCCGGGGTGCTGGGCGACCACCTCGCCGATCACCGCCGCCCCGGCGCCCTGGGGATGGGCCCGCATCGCCGCGAGCACGGCGTCGGCCCGGTCACGCGGGACGACGGCGACGAGCTTGCCCTCGTTGGCGACGTAGAACGGGTCGAGGCCCAGTACGGCACAGGCGTTGGCCACCGCGGGCGGGACCGGGACGTCGCGCTCCGTGAGGACGACGCCCGTGCCCGACGCGGTGGCGATCTCGTTCAGGGAGGCCGCCAGTCCCCCGCGAGTGGGGTCACGCAGCACCCTTACATCAGGCGTGACGGCGAGGACGGCCGCCACGAGGTCGGCGAGGGGCGCGCAGTCACTGACGATCTCGACGCCGAACTCCAGGCCCTCGCGGACGCTGAGGACGGCGACGCCGTGCTCGCCGATCGGGCCGCTGACGAGCACCACGTCGCCGGGCACGACCCGCGCGGGGCGCAGGTCGACGCCGGGCGGGACCAGGCCGATGCCGGAGGTGTTGAGGTAGATGCCGTCGCCGTGTCCGGACTCGACGACCTTGGTGTCACCGGTGGCAATCTCCACCCGCGCGGCCCGTGCGGCGGCGCCGACCGCGTCGGCGACCCGGGCGACGGTCTCGATCTCGACGCCCTCCTCCAGGATGAACCCGCAGGACAGATAGGCGGGGCGGGCACCGCTCATGGCGAGGTCGTTGACGGTGCCGTTGACGGCGAGGTCGCCGATGCTGCCGCCGGGGAAGAACAGCGGCCGGACGACGAAGGAGTCGGTGGTGAAGGCGAGCCGGGCGCCGCCGAGGGCCAGGACGGCGGCGTCGCCCTGTTCGGCCAGGGGCGGGGAGCCGAAGGCGGGCATGAAGACATGCTCGACGAGTTCGGCGGTGAGGGTGCCGCCGCCGCCGTGGCCCATCACCACACGGGACTGGCCGCGCAGCGGTGCGGGGCAGGTCCAGCCGGTCACGTCCAGGATGTCACTGGTGTCAGGCAACGGGGCTCGCCTCCCGGGGCGCGGGCGTGCTCTCGAGACGCCGGTACAGGTAGTAGGCGGCGCAGGCTCCCTCGCTGGAAACCATGGTGGCGCCGAGCGGGGTACGCGGGGTGCAGCGGGTGCCGAACATCTCGCACCCGGTGGGCTTGAGCAGCCCCTGGAGCACTTCGCCGCTGCGGCACTCGGCGGGTTCGCGGGTGCCGGTGCCGTCGACGCCGAAGCGGGTCTCGGCGTCGTAGTCGCGGTACTTCTCCGCCAGTCGCCAGCCGCTTGCGGGGATGACCCCGATGCCGCGCCAGGGACGGTCGGTGACCTCGAAGACGTCGGCCAGCATCGCCTGCGCGGCGGGGTTGCCCTCGTCGCGGACGGCACGCGGGTAGGCGTTGTCGACGGTGTGCTCGCCGCGTTCGAGCTGTCGCACGGCCCGGCGGACGCCTTCGAGGATGTCGAGGGGTTCGAAGCCGGTGACGACGAGGGGGACGCGGTGGCGTGCGGCGATCTCGGGATACTCGCCGGTGCCCATCACGGTGCAGACGTGCCCGGCGGCGAGGAACGCCTGTACCCGGCAGTCGGGCGAGCTCATGATGGCCTCGATGGCCGGGGGCACCCGCACATGGGAGACAAGCAGGCTGAAGTTGCGGATGCCGAGCCTGCGGGCCTGGTGGACGGTCATGGCGTTGGGCGGTGCGGTGGTCTCGAAGCCGATGCCGAAGAACACCACCTCGCGGTCCGGGTTCTGCCGGGCGATCCGCAGGGCGTCCAGCGGCGAGTAGACGACCCGCACATCACCGCCCGCGCCGCGTACCTGGAACAGGTCACAACCGGTGCCGGGGACGCGCAGCATGTCGCCGAAGGAGCAGAAGATCACGCCGGGGCGGGAGGCGATCTCCAGCGCCTTGTCGATCATCTCCAGGGGGGTGACACAGACCGGGCAGCCGGGTCCGTGGATCAACTCGACCTGTTCGGGCAGGAGTTGGTCGATACCGTGCCGGATGATGGAGTGGGTCTGGCCGCCGCACACCTCCATCAGGGCCCAGGGCCTGGTGACCGTGGCGTGGATGTCGTCCAGCAGTCTGCGGGCCAGTGCGGGGTCCTGGAACTCGTCGATGTACTTCACGGGCGCGTCTCCTCGCCGCCGTGCGGGGCGGCGGCGGGGTCCGCCGTCTCCCAGGGGTCGCCGAACTCCTCCTGGAGCATGCCGAGTTCGGCGAAGAGCGCGAGGGTCTGGAGGGCGGACTCCTCGTCGAGGCGCTGGAGGGCGAAGCCGACATGGACGATGGCGTACTCGCCGACCCGGAGGTCGGGCAGGTACTCCAGGCACACCTCCTTCACCACGCCGCCGAAGTCGACGCTGGCCACCCGGGTGCCGTCGCGTTCGCCGATGTCCAGCACTCTGCCCGGTACCGCCAGGCACATGGGCCTCTCCTCGCTGTGGGGGTCGTCATCAGGGGTTGATCGGGGTTCGATTGGGGGTTGTGTTTCGGAGGTTGTCGAGGGGCGTTCGGGGGTGTCAGGGGACGGGCGCGGTGGGTGGCCCGGTCGGGTCCGGGCGGCCGGTGCGGGCGGCCACCATCAGCTGGCCCAGGGCCAGGCCGCCGTCGCCCGGCGGGACCAGGTGGTGGCGCAGCACGGTGAAGCCGTCCGCGGTGAGGGCCGAGGCGCAGGCCGAGGACAGCAGGGAGTTGAGGAAGACACCGCCGGTGAGGGCGACGGTGTCGACGCCCCGGCGGTCGCGGGTCAGCAGGCAGACGCGGTGCACGAGAGCGGTGACCGCGCGGTGGAAGCGGGCCGCGATCACCGGCGCGGGCACCCGCGTCCGCAGGTCGGCGACCACGGCGGCCAGCAGTGGGGCCGGGTCCGCCCGGAGCGGGCCGTCGGGGGATCCGCTCTCGTGCAGGTCGAAGGCGTAGGCGGTGGTGTCCCCGGCGGGGGCGGCCAGCGCGGCGGCCTCCAGTTCGACGGCCGCCTGGGCCTCGTAGCCCGAACGGTGGCAGATGCCGGTCAGGGAGGAGACCGCGTCGAAGAGGCGGCCCATGCTGGAGGTGGGGACGCAGTTCAGGCCGCGCTCCAACTGGCGTTCCAGGACGGTGAGTTCGTCGGGCGGGCACGCCCTCGTGCAGGGCAGGTCGGGGTCCCAGCCGAGGCCGGCGGCGCGCAGGTGGGACAGGGCCATGCGGTAGGGGCGGTGGACGGCGGCGTCGCCACCGGGCAGGGGGACGTAGGCGAGGTGGGCCAGACGGAGGAAGCCCGCGTAGTCGGCGAGGAGGAACTCGCCGCCCCACACCGCCCCGTCGTCGCCGTACCCGGTGCCGTCGAAGGCGGCGCCGAGGACCGGACTGCCACCGTCGAGCCCGTGCTCGGCCATGGTGGCGGCGATGTGGGCGTGGTGGTGCTGGACGCGGACCACCGGGCGTCCGGCGGCGTGGCTGTCGGCCCAGCGGGCGGAGCGGTAGCCGGGGTGGCGGTCGGCGGCCAGGAGGGTGGGCCGTACCGGGGTGAGGGACTCCAGGTGGGCCACGGAGCGGGTGAAGGCGTGCTGGGTGGCGAGGTCGTCCAGGTCGCCGATGTGCGCGGACAGCCAGGCCCGTCGGCCCGCGCCGAGGCAGAAGGTGTTCTTGAGGTCGCCGCCGACCGCCAGGGCGGGGCGCACCGCAACGGGGAGGTCCAGGGGCAGGGGCGCGTGGCCCCGGGCGCGGCGCACGACGAGGGGGCGTCCGTCGCAGATCCGGACGACGGAGTCGTCGCACGGGACCTGGATCGGCCGGTCGTGGACGAGCCAGGCGTCGGCGAGCGGGGCGAGGCGTTCGAGTGCCTCGGTGTCGTCGGTGACGATGGGCTCGCCGGAGAGGTTGCCGCTGGTCATCACCAGCAGCCGGGGTCCTTCGGGATCGTGGGGCAGGCCCAGCAGGAGGTGGTGCAGGGGGGTGTAGGGCAGCATGACGCCGAGGTCGGGACTGCCGGGGGCGACCGCCGGTGCCGGGCGAAGGCCCGCGGGCGCGGGACCGGTGCGGCGGCGCAGCAGGACGACGGGGCGGGCGGGGGACGTGAGCAGGGTGTGCTCGGCGTCGTCCAGGGTCACCAGGTGGCTGATGTCCCGGGGTGTGCGGGCCATGAGCGCGAAGGGTTTGCCGCCCCTGGCCTTGCGCTCTCTCAGCAGGGCGACGGCGGCCGGGTCGGTGGCGTCGCAGGCTAGGTGGTAGCCGCCGAGTCCCTTCACCGCGACGATCGCGCCCTCGGCGAGCAGTCGGCGGGCCCCGGTCACCGGGTCGGCGCCGTCCGCTTCCTCGGGTGCGGTGCCGGGGCGGGCGAGGCGCACCAGCAGGCGCAGCCGGGGGCCGCAGTCCTTGCAGGCGACGGGCTGGGCGTGGAAGCGCCGGTCGGTGGGGTCGGCGTACTCGCGGGCGCAGTGCGCGCAGAGGGGGAAGGCGGCCATGGTGGTGTGGGCGCGGTCGTAGGGCAGGCCGGTGACGATGGTGAAGCGGGGACCGCAGTAGGTGCAGTTGACGAAGGGGTGGCGGTGGCGGCGGTCGGCGGGGTCGGCGAGTTCCTCCAGACAGGCCGGGCAGGTGGCGGTGTCCGGGGGGATGAGGGCGCCGGCCGGGCCGTCGGGGCGGGAGACGAGGATGGTGAACCGGCCGTCGCCGGTGGCGGGCAGGTCGTGCTGGTCGATGCCGTCGACGCGGGCCAGCGGCGGGGCGCCCGGGGCGAGGCGCCCGCAGAACCGGTCGAGTCCGGCGCGGTCGCCCTCGACCTCGACGACCACCCCGCCGGGGGTGTTGGTGACATGCCCGGCCAGACCGAGCGAGGTGGCGAGGGAGTGGACGTACGGCCGGAAACCGACGCCCTGGACGACACCGCGCACGGTGACACGGCGGCGCAGGACGGTGCCGTCGGCGGCGCCGGTGGGACTCACGAGGTGACGGGGGCCGGGGCACCGCTGGGGGCGGCGTCGCCGTGGCTGCCCTGGCTGTGCCCGGCGTGGGGGTGCGGCTCGCTGCCGTTGCCGTTGTGGCCATGGGCGTGGCCGTGTGTCCGGCCGGACATGACCGGGGTGTGCGGTGCGCTGCCCGTGTCCGCGGCGGTCAGGGCGCGGTCCAGCAGTGTGCCGAGGCCCGTGCCGTCGCGCACGGAGGTCAGCAGCACCTCGACGCCCGGGTTGACCTGCTCGACATGGGCGCGGAACGCGGTCTCGTCGAAGTCGACGGCCGCGGCGATGTCGGTCTTGGTGACGACGACGAGGTGGGCGAGGCCGAACGCCGTCGGGTACTTGAGGGGCTTGTCCTCGCCCTCGGTGACGGACGCGAGGACGACCCGCAGCGTCTCTCCGAGGTCGTAGGTGGCCGGGCAGACGAGATTGCCGACGTTCTCCACGAACAGCAGGCGCGGGGGCTCGGGCAGCCAGCCGTCGAGGTAGCGGGCGAGCATGCCCGCCTCCAGATGGCACAGCCCGTCGGTGTGGACCTGCCGGACGGGGGCGCCGGAGCGGGCCAGCCGGGCCGCGTCGTTGTCGGTGGCGAGGTCGGCGGTGAGCGCGGCGACGGGCACGGACCGTTCGCGGGCGAGGGTGAGTTCGTGTTCCAGCAGGGCGGTCTTGCCGCTGCCGGGGCTGGAGAGCAGGTTGACCATGGTGGTGCCGCCCGCCGTGAGCCGGGCACGCAACTGCTGCGCGGACTCGTCGTTGCGGGCGAGCACGGACTGGTGCAGATCCACCGCACGGCACATGTTCAGCGCTCCTCGCTGCTGGGTTCACGGATGCGTCCGGCGTCCGCGGGGCCGTCGTCCCAGCGGACCTCGGTGATGCGCAGTTCCCGGCCGGAGAGCAGGTCGGTGCTCGATCCCGCGCAGCGGGGGCAGCTCAGCCGCGGGGGCATGCCGACGGCCCAGGTGTGGTCGCAGGGGACGCAGCGGGCGCGTCCCGGCACGGGTTCGGCGATGAGTTCGGCGCCGTCCAGGAGGGTTCCCTCGCGGGCCAGTTCGAAGGAGAACGCCAGGGCGTCGGGCACGACTCCGGCCAGTTCGCCCACCTGGAGCCGGACCGAGCGCACCGCGGTGACCGCACCGGCCCGTCCGGCCGCCTCCTCCACCTGCTCGATCACCGCCAGCGCGATGGACATCTCGTGCATCTCTCTCCGTCCCGGAGCGCGCCGTACGTGGGGCGCAGGGCCGGATCCCATTAGAGGCGCGGGACGGCGGTCCCGCGTCCCGGCACGCCGCCGGGGCCGGGCACGTACGTCGTTTGCCGCACCGGCCGCCGCCGGACGGGGTGTCACATCCTGCGGATGCGCAGATAGCGCCGGATGTCGGGCAGGGACAGAGCGGCGATCACGGCCAGCGCAGCGGCGAGCGCGGCGGCGACGGTCTTCTTCACGGGGTCTCTCCTCAGTTCGCGGCATGGCCGGCCGGTGGGCGCGGCGGTGTGTCCGGGGCAGCCGTCAGCAGGTCCTCGACGAGCCGTACGGCGCGGGGCACGGCGCCGGAGACGGGCCCGCTCAGCTCCATCCCCTCGTCCAGGCAGGCGGGCTCGCAGCCCACGACGAGGATCCGGCGCGGGGGCCGTCCGCCGGTTCCGGCGCACAGGGCGGCGAGGTGGGCGAGGACGGCGTCCGGGGTCATGCGGTGGCCGTCCAGGGGGGCGGCGGCGGCCTCGGCGACGGCGGTGGTGTCGTCCTCGTGCTCGATGACGTAGAGGGTGCCGGGCGGTCCGCCGCGGGCGGTGGCGTCGACCAGGACCAGGGTGTCGTAGCCGTCCAGCAGCCGGTAGGCGAGGTGCACGCCGCGCACCCCGATGTCGGCCACCTCGACCCCGGCGGGCAGCGGGCGGGCGGCGAGGACGCGGGCGGTGCGGACACCGAAGGCGTCGTCGCCGAGGAAGATGTTGCCCATTCCGGCGACGAGGGTGCGGGGCGGGGCGGGCGGGGCGCTCATACGGGGTCCTCGGGCGAGGGGTGTGCGTCGGGCCGGGCGGGGTCGTCGAGCGAGACGGGCTCCTCGGGCGAGGGGCGTTCGTCGGGCCGGGCGGCCTCATGGGGCCGGATGGGATCGTCGGGCCAGGCGGGCTCCTGGGACCGGGCGGGTTCGCCGAGCCGGGCGGCCTCCTGGGGCCGGACGGGTTCGTGTTCGTCGGGCCAGGCGAGTTCGTCGGGCTGGAAGTACAGAAAGCGGCCCTGGGCGCGGCGCAGGTCGGCGCCGGGGTCGCCGTCGAGGACGACCGCGAGGTGGACGGCTCCGTCCACGTCGTGCAGCACCGATTCGACGGTGGCGGTCCGGCCGTGCAGGAACAGGTCCTGGGCGTCGGTGCGGCGCGGCCCGGGGCGCAGCACGAGCCGGGTGCCCGCACCGGCGGGGCGGCCCGCGACGAGGGCCTGGTCGCGCCCGGGGTCGAATCCGGCGTCGGCCGCCGGGTCCCACCACGGCGCGTCGGGCTCGGGCACGCCCTGCGCGTCGGGGAGGCCGGTACGGGTCCCGGGGGCCATCCCCCCGGTACGGGTCCCGGGGGTCGTCGCCTCGCGCAGGCCGCGGATCGCGCCGTGCAGGCGTTCCAGCATGTCGGGGGGCAGGGAGTCGGCGAGGTCGATGACGGCGGCGGCCCGCTCGTCGGTGCCGCGTGCCTCGCGCTTCTCCTCGTCGGTGAGGGCGGCGGTGCGCAGGGCGAGGATCTCGTCGATCTCGGTGGCGTCGTAGAGCGCGCCGGGGCTCTCGGGGGCGATGGCGGGGTGGTCCGCCAGGATGATCGGTGAGGACAGCAGCAGGTCCGCGTGGCCGGGCTCACCGGCGAGGACGGGCCAGGTGTGCTCGTTGCGGCAGGCGGCGACCGCGCCCCTGGCCCATTGCGGCGGGTCGGTCATCGACAGGAACGCCCCCCGGTCCACGGCCATGAGCAGATGCGCGGCGACCAGGGAGCGCGGCAGGGCGGCGTCGCGGTCGTGCCCTGCGTCGGCGGGCGGGGTCCAGGCACCGGTGTTCTCGACGAGGGCAGTGAGGTGGACGACCCGGTAGGGGCCGTCCAGTTCGCGGGCGGTGAGCCGCAGGCGTGCGCTGAGCGGCTCGTGGCGGTGGACGGTGCGTCCGGCGGTCCGGCCGTCCGGGTCGAGGACGGGCTCGTGGACGGTTCCGGCGGGCCGCTCGACGGGGATCGTGACACCGTCACCGAGGAGGTCGGCGACCGGGACGACCGCGGTGACGCGTTCCTCCACTCCCTCGTCCCAGGGGACCAGGATCCGGTCGGCGAGCCGGAGTTCGGCCACGGTCTCGAAGCCGCCGTCCGGGAGGATCCGCTGGACCGTGCGGCGGCGGGCGCGCAGGAATCGCAGCTCGACGCCGAGGGTGGCGCCGGTCCTGGGTTCCAGGAGGCATTCGGTGCGCTGGTGGGAGTGTTCGGCGCGGTCGGCGCCCCAGCCGGGCGGCACCAGGACACCGAACTGCCAGCGCAGCCGGTTCTTCGCGGCGGAGGCCCGGTAGGGGTAGAGGACATACCCCTCGAAGAGGACGGCGTCGGCCACCTGCCGGGCGAGGGCGAGGCGGGCCTCGGTCCGCGGGGCGAACGCGGTCGTGCTCACGGGGCGGTCCTTCCCGGTGTGCGGGTCAGGGCGGCGGCGGGGCCGGTGGCGCGGGCCCCGGCGAGCAGATCGCGCACGGTCGCCTCCCAGGAGGGCAGGGCCCGGCGCGAGCGGTGGGCGAGGAGGGCGTCCATGGTGTCGCGGGGCAGTCTGATCCAGCCGCAGCCGGGGAAGTGCTGGTCGACCATCTCGCGCCAGGTCGCGACCGGCATCCGGAACGCGGCCTCCCGGTCCCAGGGCACCGGCCGGACCCGGAATCCACCCGCCCCGGTGAATGCCGTCCCGGAGAACAGCATCAGCAGCGGCACCTCCCCGCCGTCGAGGGCGGCGAGATAGCGGGTGGCGGCGATGTCGAGGTCGTAGGTGCAGGGCACGAAGAGGTCGGCCTCGGTCTCCCCGGTGAAGCCGGGGACCATCAGCGGGACCTGGGCGAACTGGAGCGGCTGTAGGGTGCTGCCCCACCGCGACGGCTCGCCGAACAGGTCCACCAGGCCGTCGGTCTCGGCCGGGCCGTACCCGCGCCGGGCGGGTTCGACCCGGAGCTGACAGTTCAGCACGAGGGCGTGTACGGGTTCGTCGCCGGTGTGGGTGACCTTGAGCCGGAAGACCAGGGTCGGGCCGGCGGCGTAGCGGTCGGCGCGTACGCCGGTGCAGCTGAAGGTGAATCCGCTCATGCCGGGTCCTTCCCGGTGACCGGCTGGGGATGGTCGATCGGCAGGGCATGGTCGACACGTCGCGCACGATCGACCCGCTGGGCGCGGTCAATCACCGCCTGCGCACGATCGACCGGCTGGGCATGGTCGATCACCGGCTGGCCACGATCGACCGGCTGAGGATAGTCGACTACCGGCTGGCCACGATCGACCGGCTGAGGATAGTCGACTACCGGCTGGCCACGATCGACCGGCTGGGGATAGTCGACCGCCGCCTGGCCATGGTCGACCCGCCGAGCACGTTCGACCGGCCGGGCACGGTCGTCGGCGGCGGCGAAGAAGGCGTCCAGGGCGGCTCGTGCCTCGGCGCCGCCGTCGAAGCCCTGCCACAGCATCCGCATCCGGCCGACGAGTTCGTAGCAGGCGTCGATGGGCACCAGGTAGGTGCGGATTCCGTCGCCGGTGCGGCGCAGCAGCAGCGCCTCCACGTCCGGTTCCAGGAGCCCGGCGAGGGGTCCGGCGCCGAGGACGTCGGTCCAGGCGTCCGGTTCCAGTTCGCTCTCGGTGGCCCCGACCGGGCTGGGGTAGAGGGCGATGAGCCGGTCCAGAGCGGCGTTGCGGAAGAAGAACGCCACGCCGACGGGGATGCGCAGACGGTCCCAGGCCCGGTCGTCCAGACGGTGCGCGGGGTCGGTGAGCCAGCGGGCGGGCACCGGGCGGAAGCGCTGGCCGCCCGCGCCGGGCCGCTCCATCAGCAGGAAGCAGGCGGGGCAGGCGCAGACCAGGCTGCGCCGCTCGGTGTCGACGAGGTGCCGGTGGTCCGTGTCCGCCACCGGCGCCGCGCACAGTCCGCAGCGCTCCTGCGGCGGGGGGCGGTCGGTGAGGAAGCGGCGCAGTCCCGGGCGGGGGCGGTCGGTGGCGGTCGGGGCCGGGCTCATGCGCCGGTTCCCGGGCGTACGCCGATCTGGAGCAGGGCGGGTTCGGCCCGGCGGGGCTCGCTGCTCACCTCTACGGCGGTGACCTCGGGGGCGAAGCAGGAGAGCGCCTCCTCGGCGGCCCGAGCCGCGGCGCGCTCGGCGGCCCGAGCGGCGTCCGGTGCGCCGGACGAGCAGCCGCAGCCGGTGGCGGTGGCGGGCGCCGCGCGCAGCCGCAGGGTGCCGGTGCTCTCGTCGTGGTCCAGGATGTCGTAGCCGGTGCCGTCGACACGGTCCAGGGCGCGGCGGATGCGGGTGGGGAGGTCCTCGGGGTGCAGATCGTGCAGGAGCAGCAGGCTCGCCACGAGGTCGTCGCCGAGGAGGTTGTCGAGGCGGTCACCGAGGACGTCTCCGGTGCGGCCGGTGGGTGACAGCAGGTCGAGGACGCGGGCGAGTCCGGCGCCGTAGAACTCCATGAGGGAGCCGACGAGTTCCTCGGCGGCGGCGGTCGCGGCCGGGTCGCCGGTGGCGGTGAGTCGGTCGAGGGCGGCCTCGACCCGGCGTCCGGCCCGTTCCGCGTGCGAGGGGGCGGAGGCGGCGCTCATCCGCCGAGCCCGCTCAGTCCGGTGGGCACGTGCATCTTCTGCACGGTACGGCCGCCGCCGACGTACATGTGGACTCCGCACGGCAGACAGGGGTCGAAGCTGCGGACGGCGCGCATGATGTCGATGCCCTTGAAGTCGTCCGGCGGGTTCTCCTCGAAGATGGGGGTGTTCTGCACCGCGTCCTCGTAGGGCCCGGGAGTGCCGTAGGGGTCGCGGACGCTGGCGTTCCACGGGGTGGGCGGGTAGGGGTGGTAGTTGGCGATCTTGCCGTCGCGGATGACCATGTGGTGGGAGAGGACACCGCGGACCGCCTCGGTGAAGCCGACGCCGACGCTCTCGTCGGGGACCTCGAACTTCTCCCAGGTGGAGGTGCGTCCGGCGCGGACCTCGGCGAGGCCCTTCTCCGCGAAGTGCAGGGCGAGGGCGGCGGTGTACGCCTGGAAGTAGCTGCGCGCCCGGTTGCGTTCGAGGGCGTTGCTCCACTTCGGGATCTTCCACTCGAAGGTGGTCTCGGGCCGGGTCATGGTGCGCGGCAGATTGATGACGACGCTGTGCCCGGTGGCCTTCACCCCGCCGGTGTCGACCAGCCCGGCGAGGGCGGTGGCCCACAGCCGGGCGATGGGGCCGCCGCCGGTGTCCAGGGCGAGGTGGTCCTTGCCGTCGAACCAGCGCGGCGACATGACCCAGCTGTACTTGTCGTCGAAGTCGCGCTTCTGCGGGGCGGGGATGGTGTGCTGGTTCCAGGGGTGGCGCGGGTCGACCGGGTTGCCGAGCGGGTCGTGGGTGACGAACTGCTCCCGGCCCTGCCAGTCCTCGTAGTAGGAACTGCCGAGCAGGATGCGGATGCCGAGGTTGATCTCGGTGAGGTCGGTGGTGACGAGCTTGCCGTCGACGACGACACCCGGGGTGACGAACATCCGCCGGCCCCAGTCGGTCATGTTGGCGTAGGTGAAGTCGCAGTGCTCGGGGTCGTTGAGGGCGCCCCAGCAGCCGAGCAGGACGCGGCGGCGGCCGACCTCCTCGTATCCGGGCAGGGCCTCGTAGAAGAAGTCGAACAGGTCGTCGTGGAGTGGGACCACGCGCTTCATGAACTCGACGTAGCGCATCAGGCGGCTGAGGTAGTCCGTGAAGAGCTGGACGGAGGCGTTGGTGCCGACGCCGCCCGGGTAGAGCGTGGAGGGGTGCACATGGCGGCCCTCCATCAGGCAGAACATCTCCCGGGTGTAGCGGCTGACCTGGAGCGCCTCGCGGTAGAACTCGCCCTCCATGGGGTTGAGCGAGCGCATGATGTCGGCGATCGTGCGGTAGCCGTGCTCGGCGGCGTGCGGCGCCTCGGTGCGCTCGGCGAGTTCCAGGACGCCCGGGTTGGTCTCCTTGACCATTTTCTCGCAGTAGTCGACCCCGACCAGGTTCTCCTGGAAGATGTTGTGGTCGAACATGTACTCAGCGGCCTCGCCGAGGTTGATGACCCACTCCCCCAGGTGCGGCGGCTTGACCCCGTAGGCCATGTTCTGCGCGTACACCGAGCAGGTGGCGTGGTTGTCGCCGCAGATGCCGCAGATGCGGCTGGTGATGAAGTGGGCGTCGCGCGGGTCCTTGCCGCGCATGAAGACGCTGTAGCCGCGGAACACCGAGGAGGTGCTGTAGCACTCGGCGACCCGTTTCTGCTTGAAGTCGATTTTGGTGTGGATCCCCAGACTCCCGACGATCCGGGTGATCGGGTCCCAGGACATCTCCATGAGGCCGCTGCCGTCGCCGGCCGCCTTGGTCGTCGGTGCCATCGTTCAGTCGTGCCCTTCTGGGTTCTGCGGTGGGGGTGGGGTGGTGGGGGGGTGGGGGGCTGATCGGGGGTGCGAGCGGCGGGTGGAGAGCGGCGAACGGCGAGCGGCAGCGGGCGGAAGGGGCCCGGGATCACCAGGGGGGCCGGTAGCCGGTGGTGATCTTCGTGCCGGGGTGGCGCCACTTGGGTTCCCGGTCGACCGTGTGCTCGGTGACGTGGCGCAGTCTGCGGATCACCGCGCCGTAGGCGCTGCTGGCCTTGGTCGACAGGGTGGCACCGGGCGGCTCGTCCATGAACGGCATGAACTTGTCGGGGAAGCCCGGCATGGTGCAGGCAATACAGATGCCGCCGACGTTGGGGCAGCCGCCGATGCCGTTCATCCAGCCGCGCTTGGGAACGTTGCACTTCACGACCGGCCCCCAGCAGCCCAGTTTCACCAGGCACTTGGGTGAGTCGTAGGTGCCCGCGAAGTCACCCTGCTCGTAGTAGCCGGCCCGGTCGCAGCCCTCGTGCACGGTGGCACCGAACAGCCAGGTGGGGCGCAACTTGTCGTCCAGCGGGATCATCGGGGCCGAGCCGGCCGCCTGGTAGAGCAGATAGGTGAGGGTCTCGGCGAAGTTGTCGGGCTGGATGGGGCAGCCGGGCACACACACGATCGGAATGCCCGCGTGGGACTTCCAGTCCCAGCCCAGGTAGTCAGGCAGCCCCATGGCCCCGGTCGGGTTGCCCTCCATCGCGTGGATGCCGCCGTACGTGGCACAGGTGCCGATGGCGACGACGGCGAGGGCCTTGGGCGCGAGCCGGTCGATCCACTCACTGGTCGTGATGGGCTGACCGGTGTCCGGGTTGTCGCCGAAGCCGCACCAGTAGCCTTCCGGCTTGATCGCCTCGTTCGGTACGGATCCCTCGACGACCAGCACGAACGGGTCGATCTCGCCCCGCTCCCCCTTGAAGAACCACTCGATGAACGTGTCGGCGCCACCGACCGGGCCGCACTCGAAGTCGATGAGCGGCCAGTGGACCTGCACCTTGGGCAGGCCCGGCAGCACACCCAGGGCGATCTGCTCGATGCTCGGCTGCATGGCGGCGGTCAGCGCGACCGAGTCACCGTCGCAGCTCAGTCCGGCGTTGATCCAGAGGATGTGGATGGTGGGGGGCTCGGTGGGGGGTTGGTCCACGGGCTCGGTGGGGGTGTCAGTGCGGGTCTCGTCCGGGGGGCCGGTTGGGGGCTCGTCCGGGGGGCCGGTGGGGGGCTTGTGGGGGGCCGCATCCTTGACGGGCTTCGCGTCGGCGCCGCGGGGCTTGGCCGGAGTCATGAGACCGCCTCCTCGGGGAGGTAGGGGACAAAGGCGGATGTTCCGACTGCCGCGTTCTCTTGCTACCAGAGGTCGACCGGGCATGGGCGGTTGGTACGGGCCATTCCGGTGATGTGGGGGCGTGCTGGTGGGGTGGGGTGAGGGCTGGGTGGAGGGGGATGGGGTGAAGGCTGGGTGGAGGGGGATGGGGTGAAGGCTGGGTGGGGGCTGGGTGGAGTGGGGTGGGGGCCAGGTGGACGGGGGGACCGGGGGTGGCGCGGCGCGGCGCGGCTCGGTTCAGGTCTGGTCGGATGCGTCGGCCACTGCGTGGCGGTGGGGCGGGCGCGCGGTGGAGCCGTGGATTTTCCCGGCCCCACAGCCCCACAGCCCCGGTGTCCGCTGCGAGCGACGGCCCGAGAATCGGTCCGCTCCGGCGGGCAGCCGTCGACGGCCTCCAGGCCCCCTGCTGGGCGCCCCCGGCCATCGCGCCCCTTCCGGCCTGACGGGGCCGACCTGGTCGGCCAGGCTCTCGCCCGGCGCGCTGTCGGCGTACGGCCCGCCGCAACGGCGGATCTCCGGGCCCGGTTCGCCTCGACCCGACTCCCCCGGCGATGCCCACCGCGGGGCGGACCGGTCTCCTACTAGACGAACGGGGCCGCGATCTCCTCTACGACCCCGGCGCGCACCTCGACGGTCCTGACGCCGATGCCAGAAGCCGACGTCAGTACCGGAGCCCGGATCCTGATCGAGCAGGAATCCAGGCCGCTCGATCAGCCCTCCGGCCGAAGCCGCTGCCGCTGCCGCTGCCGCTGCCGCAATCAGAGGGGCGGTGCGACGAACAGGCTCTCGTCGGGGTCGTTGAACTGGCGGGATGCGAGGATCTCGCTCCAGGGGTCGGCCGTGCCCCACTGGTCCACGATCTCTTCCTGGCTGGCGTCGAAGACGGTGGGGTGCCAGGTGTCCTCGTCCACCAGCGCCAGTTCGGTGGTGTACTCGACGGTGTTGCCCGCCGGGTCGATGAAGTAGCTGAAGGTGTTGTCGCCGGCCCCGTGGCGTCCCGGGCCCCACAGCTTCTCCACACCGGCACGCAGGACGCGGCCCGTGCCGCGCAGGTACTCGTCGATGCCCCGCATCTCGAAGGAGGCGTGGTGCATGGCCACGTGCGGGGCGCGGGAGACGGCGAAGCTGTGATGCCATTCGTTGCAGCGCAGAAACCACATGAGCTCCCCCGTGCCCGGCAATCCGATGGAGTCCGTGAGGCGGAACCCGAGGTGCCGGATGTACCAGCGGACGGTGGCTTCGGGGGCGGGTGAATTGACGACGAAGTGCGACAGCCGCACCGGGATCGACTCCCGGGGTTCGATGACGCGGTGGGTACGGGGGACGACATCCGCCGAGACCTCCACCACCCGGCCGTCGCCGTCGAAGAAGCGCACCCCGTAGCCCCCGCCGGGAGTGTCGAGAGCCCGTGGCTCATGGACGAGCCGCACACCGTCCGCGACCAGGCGCGAGGTGAGTGCGTCGATGTCGGCGGCGGTGGCGGCGCCGAACGCCATCAGGTCCAGACGCTTCCGGGCGGCGCGGCGCAGGCGCAGGATGTACCGCTCGGGCGATCCCTCCGCGGCGAGGAAGTGGACGCCCGTGTCGTTGCCGACCTCGGTGAGCCCCCACAGGTCACGATAGAAGGTGAGCTGACGGTCCAGATCGGGCATGGCGATACCGACATGACGCAGATGCGTGATGAGGTGCCGGGTCATGGGTGGATCCTCTCCGCGACCGTGGGGGCGAGATGTCCGCACAGCCACTGACCGATGACGTCCTGGATGGTCCGACGGCGGGCATGGTCCGGGCCGCCGTCCAGACCGGCGACCCGGAAGAAGCTGAGGCTGGGGACATCGTGCCGACGCTGGGACGGTCGCGGGTGGCGGCATGGACCCGGGACCCCTCCAGCCCCGACAAGCCACATCGTTCTCTCATCTCCGCCGGGTGGCAACGGAGTTCGAGACTCGGGTCGCTGGGCTGGCTGCCGTCCGGGTGAATCCTATGAAGCCCTTCCGCTTTGATGTGGGCCCCTCCCCGCGCGAGCCGGGAGGCCCTCCGAACGATGAGGTGGTGAGCCGGGCAGCGCACCTGCGATGACTCCCCTACTCATCTCGCCTCCACGAGCTGCATCGCCTTCTTCCCCCGGCCGGGTCTGCCCCGCAGGACGGTATTCACGGGTGGGTTCAGAGGCCGGCGTCCTGGCCGAGGAGGGTGAGTACGTCGCGGAGTATGCGGGTGATCTCGTTGAACTCGGTGGTGTCGGCGACGAGTGGGGGTGCGACGCAGACCACGGGGTCGCCGCCTTCGAGGGTGACGCGCAGGAGCAGTCCGCGTTCGGTGAGCCGGTCGGCGAGTAGTTCCTGGCCGTAGAGGCGGGCCTTCTCGTCGGTGGTGAGGGGGGTGCCGTCGGGGCGGATGCCGGTGAGTTCGACGGCGTAGAAGAAGCCGCTGCCGCGGACGTCGGCGACGATGGGCAGGTCGAGGAGTGTCTCCAGTGCGATGCGCAGTTCGCTCTCCTTGGCCAGGACGTGGCCGGGGGTGTCGAGTTCTTTCATGATCTCGATGTTGCGCAGGGCGACAGCGGCCATGACGGGGTGGCCGCCGAAGGTGTTGCCGTGGGTGAACATGCGGTCTTCGGTGTAGAAGGTGTCGTAGATCCTGTCGGTGGTGATGACGGCGCCGATGACCGCGTGCGCGGAGGAGAGGCCCTTCGCGGTGGTGATGATGTCGGGGCGGGTCTGGTAGCGGTCGGAGGCGAACCAGGCGCCGCAGCGGCCGAAGGCGGTGATGGTCTCGTCGGCGACGAGGAGGATGCCGTACTTGTCACACAGGGCGCGGACGCCGGCGGAGTAGCCGGCGGGCGGGACGAGCATGCCGCCGTGGTTCTGCACCGGCTCCATGATGATCATGGCGATGGTGGTGGGGTCCTCGGTGAGGATGCGGTGTTCGAGGTCGTCCAGGAGGTGGGCGGTGAACTCTTCGTCGGTCTCGTCGGCGGGGCGTTGCAGGCGGTGGGTGTTGCGGACGTGGCTGGCGCCGGGCACGAGGGGTTCGAAGGGGCTGCGGATCTCGGATATGCCGTTGAGTGAGAGGGCGCCGAGGGTGGTGCCGTGGTAGGCCATGTCGCGGGCGATGGCTTTCCAGCGGTTCTCACCGCGCAGGAGATGGTACTGGCGGGCGATCTTCCAGGCGGCTTCGACGGATTCGCCGCCGGAGGGGGTGAAGTAGACGTGGTTGAGGCCGTCGGGTGCCAGTTCGGCAAGGGTGTGGGCGAGTTCGATGGCGACGGGGTGGGTGGAGCCCCAGTTGGAGTGGTAGCCGAGTTGCTCGTACTGGGTGAGTGCCGCCTTGCCGAGTTCGGTGCCGTAGCTGTAGCCGAGGTTGACGCAGAACAGATTGGACAGGCCGTCCAGGAAACGGTTGCCGTCGGCGTCGATGAGGTAGCAGCCCTCGCCGCGGACCATCACGGGCAGGGGGTGCTTGTCCGCGAACGACATCTGCGCGAAGTGCCGCCACAGGTTCGCGGCTGCGGTCTCACGCAGTGCCCCGGCGTCCGGCGTGGTGGGTTCGGCGTGGACGGTCATCAGGATTCTCCTTGCGGATGTGAATAACGCTGGACAAAGCTGGACAGGACTGGACAACGCTGGACAGGGCTGTGGGCGCGGAGGTCAACGCGACTGCGTCAGGGCGAGGACACCCGCATAGCGTTCGGGGCTGCGGGCGCGCAGGTAGAGGGCTCGGGCGATGCCCGCGAGGGCGAACAACGGCACGGCGCCGGCCAGTGCGTACGCGAAGACCGGTCCCTTGGCGACGAGTTCGGGGAAGTTGTCACAGGTCACATATGTCAGGGCCAGGAGGCTGAGGAAGCCTGCGGAGGGCCACACGCGGGTCTGCCAGAGGCGGCCGTCGGCTCCGGTGCGGGCGAAGAAGACCAGGGTGGACAGGCAGGTCAGACCCAGCAGGACGAAGAAGCCGAGAGCGGAGACGCCGCTGGCCCAGGTGAGGATCTGGGCGACGGGGTCGAGGCCCAGTGCGAGCGAGATGCCCAGCAGGACCAGTGTCACCGCCGTCGTGACGAGGGATGCGGTGTACGGAGAGCTGTGGGTGGCGTGGACCTTGCCCAGTGCCGAGGGGAGTACCGACGAGCGGCCCAGCACGAAGTCGTAGCGGGCGAGAATGTTGTGGATGGACAGTGCGCAGGCGAACAGGCTCGTGGCCACCAGTACCTGGATGATGTCCGACAGGGCCTTGCCGGCGTAACTCTCGGCCGCGCCCAGTAGGAACGGCGCCCCCAGCGCGGAGGTCGCCACCAGGTTCTCGTCCCGCCAGGCCAGCGAGACGATCCAGGTGGACAGCGCGTAGATGGCGCCAACGAAGCAGATGGCCAGGTAGGTTGCCCTGGGCACAGTACGGTCCGGGTCGCGGGCCTCGTCGCGGAACACGGCGGTCGCCTCGAAGCCGATGAAGGACATGGCGCAGAACATGGCGCTGATGCTGAACCCGGAGCCGCTGGGGAAGACAGCCGTCGGCGTGAATCCGTTGGCGTTGATCCCTTCGGCCCCGCCCTGCGCCAGTACGGCGAGATCGACGACGACCACGACGAGGATCTCCAGCACCAGGACGACACCCAGCACCTTGGCCGTGAGGTCGATCTTGCGATAGCCGAGGTAGGCGATCACCGCCACCAGCAGCAGGCTGTAGATCCACCGTGAGATCGCCGGGCCGCCGAAGAGCTGTGACCACCATCAGCGTGATGTCGAGGACGCCGAGCGTGCCTTCCAGCTTCGGCGCTTCGGTGACTTCGTCCACGACTGCCGCATCAACCTGTGGCATGACACTCCTTGAGGACCTGGACGGAGCATGAGGGTGCCGCCCACGGGGACGAGAGAGCGGACCGCGTCGATCCGCTACGTCAGTGAGCCAGCGATTCGTTACATCCTGGTTTCCGGTGAAGAATGTTCGAGAGATTCCTCGTGATTGGCTCTTTCTTCGGGGAGTATCGGAGGGGACAGGAGCGGGCCGAAGATTGTTCGCCCGCCGGAGGCTCGTGCCGCCCACCCACCAGGCCCGCCACCGCCCAGGCAGCCCATGTCAGCCCTCGGTGCTTGCCGAGAGTTCGGGGCTCCGGGCCCGCTGGACCACCACCGGCCCCCAGGCCGCGCACGATGCACGGGCCGCGCGGCCGGTTGCCAGTCAGGGCGGCCGGATTCCGGTCCTGAGGAATGGTCGTGAGGAATGGTCGTGAGTCGATGAGAGGGCTGGCACGGATGCGCTACGAAACCGGAAACCGGTCACCCAGGCACACGGTGGACGCCATCGACGAGATCCTGTTGTGGGAACTGGCCCGCAACGCACGGATCACGAACAGCGCGTTGGCGGAGATCGCGGGCATCGCGCCGTCCACCTGCCACAACCGGGTGAAGGCGATGCAGGACGCCGGGGTGATCCAGTCGTACCACGCGCAGATCGACCTGGAGGCGATCGGCTTCCCGGTCCAGGCACTGGTGTCAGTGAACCTCCGTGCCCAGGCCCGAGAGGACATCCGCACCTACGCGCAGCGCGCCATTCTGCTGCCGCAGGTGCTGAATCTGTTCTTCATCGGCGGCCAGCATGACTTCCTCATCCATGTGGCCTGCACCTCGACCCGGCAGCTCAGGGATTTCGTGGCGACGCGGCTCAGCATGGATCCTGCCGTGGCCGGCACTCAAACCAACATCGTCTTCGACCACATGCTGGGCCACCAGCACATGGATCACGTCAGCGGACTGACCCACATGCGCAGGAGCATCGAGGACGGATCCCCGTCGGCGTCGGCACCTCGACACGGCCCGTCGGGCACCTGATGCCGCGCCATCGGGCGGTGGCCCCGGGCACCGGCCTCGCCACTGCCGGAGGGACGCCGGGAGCACTCCGGCCCGATCCTGGCCGGACGGTCACCGGCCCATGCCGGTGCGCGGCCCCCGCCCGGTCATCCGGTCATCCAGTGATCCGATGGGCCTCGACCTTGTGCCGCGGCTCCAGGTACCCGACGTCCCTGCGGATCGTGCCGTCCGCCACCCCCGCCGAAGCACGGCGCCAACAGGTCGGTCTCGAACTGTTCCAGTTCCTCCACCGTGGCCGACTGACGGACATCGCGCAGGTCCCGTACGACGCTCGACGCCAACCCGAGCCCTCTCGCCTTCCGCTCGATCGTGAACCGATCAGGCAGAGTGAGACCGCTTCTGGAAACACGAAGTTGCCTCCACCCGCGAACCAATGCCTCAAAACAAGTCACCCCCCTGGCCACGAGGTTGGGAACTCAGCGAGGTTCAGTGCAACCCACTGGATGTCGCCCAATGGCAACCGACGTTCCGGCACCCATCGAACACCACGGGGGCTACCCCCACCCACCAGACTCCCGGCTGCCGGATGGGCGCCATGTCCTCCGTCAACCACCCTTGCCTCATGGCTACTTACCGCAAGCCCACGGCCCTGACTCTCGCGGTCGCCGCCGCCATCACGACCCTCACCGGAGTCGCCGCCGCCACCCCCGCCGGGGCGCCCATCCCGGCCCTCGACTGGAGGGACTGCACCAAACCCGACGGCCCGCCCAAGCAGCAGTGCGCCACGCTGGATGTACCGCTCAACTACCACGACCCCGGCGGCGAGAAGATCTCCCTAGCGGTGTCACGGGTGCACAGCGCCGACCCGGGCAAGCGGCGCGGCACGCTCCTCGTCGTCCCCGGCGGCCCCGGTGCCTCCGGGGTGCAGCGGCTGGAGCAGAAGGCGAAGGCGCTGCGGGAGCAGGTGGGTGACGCGTACGACCTGGTGGGCTTCGATCCGCGCGGGGTCGGCAACAGCACCAAAGCGGCGTGCGGGCTGCCGGCCGAGGACTTGTATCTGACGTCCCTGCGGTCCTGGCCCGACGCGGACGGCGGTATCAAGGGCAGCACGGAGCGGTCCCGGCGCATCGCCGAACTGTGCGCACGCAACGGCGGTGCCGTGCTGCGCAGCATGAGCAGTGTGAACGAGGCGCGGGACATCGACCGCCTGCGCCAAGCGCTGGGCGAGCGCAAGCTGTCGATCTGGTCGACCTCCTACGGCACGTATGTCACGGCGATCTACGCGCAGAAGTTCCCGCGGCACACCGATCGTGTGGTGATGGACAGCGTCCAGGACCCCGATCCGCACCTGGTGGGCCGGGGCTGGCTGGCGAACACCTCCCGGGCCGTCGAGGAAAGGTTCCCCGACTTCGCGAACTGGGCGGCGGACCCGGCACGAGACAGCGACGGCCTGCGGCTCGGGCAGCGCCCCGAGGACGTACGGACCCTGATCGTCGACCTCATGGCAGCGCTGGACCGGGAGCCGAAGGACACCACCCACCCGACCCTGAAGCTGACCGGCAACGCCCTGCGCCAGTCGCTGCTTGACGCGCTCTACGACGACCAACGGTTCACCGACCTCGCGAAGCTGGTCAAGGCCGCGCACGACCCGGACGGCGTACCGGTGCTGGGGCCCGCGCTGACGAACGTACTGGGGGACCCGGACGCGGCCGTGTCGATCGGCGTCCTCTGCAACGACGTACGCTGGCCGGGGCCAGGGGCGTCGGCCGAGTACGAGCGGGCCGTGGCCGCCGACCGGGCCCGCTACCCGCTGACCGGCGGCATGCCGAAGAACATCACACCGTGCACCTTCTGGCAGCACGACCAGCTAGAGAAGCCCACCCGCATCACCGCGGACGGGCCCTCCAACATCCTGCTGATCCAGAACCGCCGGGACCCCGCGACACCGCACTTCGCCGCCTCGCGGATGCGCACGGCCCTGGGCGACCGGGCCAGGATGGTCACCGTCGAGGGCGGTGGGCACGGCGTGTATCTGGGGACGGGCAACGCGTGCGGGGACCGGGCGGTGACCACGTTCCTCACGACAGGCGAACGACCGGCGGGAGACGTCTCCTGCTCCCCCGAGTGAGCTGGTCCCGGCACGCGTTGCCGCGCGCGGCGACGCGTGCCGGGAGTCGGCGGCAGACGGCCTTCTCGACAGCGACGCGCTCAGCACGCTCGGCATGCTCGGCACTCTCACCCGCGAGACCGGACCGAAGACCAATGCCATACGGCTGCCGGGCGCCCGACACCCGAGGAGCCGCGCGAGACCGTTGTCTCGCGGTTCTCCGCCGGGACGGCAATCACCCAAGCCGCCCTGCACCAGCACCCTTGACGCGTCGCGTGCCTTCCCCACCGGACGGCACACGCCCATGAACGGCCCGACCCCCGGGGTCAGAACAGGCTCTTCTCCACGATCGCGTCATCGGGAAAGCGCGGGTTGGCGCCGGCGTTCCAGCTGATGCCGAGTTCGAGGGTGTTCCCGGCGCCCGTGAGCGAGGGCCTGCGCTGTGACGGGCCCGCGCCGTCCGTGGTGCGGTTCCAGCCTTCCCAGTTGGATCCGCCGTTGCTGGTCTGGTTGGTCCATACGTTGCCGTCGGTGCCGAGACAGGCCACGGCCTGGTGGTTCATGCTGTGGTAGTCGGAGTCGCCGGGGGCGGCGACCCTGTCCGAGGGGCCGCCCCGGGCGGCGGCCACGCTGGAGTTGCAGACGCCGCCGCCCGGCAGGGGGGCGGGTGACACGCTCTCGCCGGGGTTGTTGAGGTTGAAGGCGCCGGTCCACACCTGGCGGTCCAGTCCGACCGCGGCGACATTCATGTACATCTCCCGGTTCCCGATCGCGGTGTTCCAGGTCCACGCGATGACGCCGTTGTTCCCCGCCGGGAGTTCCGGGGGCAGCTGGAAGTTCATCAGCTCGGCGTAGTTGCTGCGGTAGGACGTGCCGCCGGGCTGGATCTCCATGCGCTGGACCGCCACCCGGCCTTCCCGGGTGACCACCGTGATCGCTGCGATGTTCCCGTTGACCACCGCGACGGAGGGTGGTCCGCTGGTGACCGCGGTGCCCGGTACCCGGGTCCACCCTGACCAGCCGTTGTTCTCCAGGTTCTGTAGCAGCGTGTAGTAGACCGCGCCGTCGGTGCCGGTGTGGAACACGGCGATCCGGCCCCCGATGACGGCCACGGCCGGCTGTTCGCGCGTGTCATGGCCCGTCGGGATCTGCCGGAACGGGTTGCCGTTGTAGCTGACCCAGATGCGGTTGTCGAGGCCGGTCACGACGGTGTACTCGATGCCTCCGTAGTTCAGGACGGCGGGCGCGAAGTCGCTGCGGGCGCCGCCGCCGCTGTTGACCCACCCTGACTCCGGACGGGCGGCCACCGCGGGCGGCGCGGCGAGACCGACGAGCAGCCCGGCCCCGGCCAGTGCGACCAGGCAGGTCCGACCCCCGGTGCTGCGCCTCTCGCCTCGTAAACGACCGCGCTCGATCCCGGAGAACAACGTTCCTCTGCTCATCATCTGCCTCTCTGCGACGCACCGTTGCGGACAGCGCCCGTTCCGACCCAGGCACCGGGACCGGACACTAGGCGTTTCGTCCACCGGCGGGTGTTCCGTCCGCGCCCGGTGCCGGTTCCCGTAGCGCCCATCACGGCAACGGCCGACGGCCGACGGGGGAGGTCGGAGGGGCGGCGGGCGGGTGGGCCTGCGGGAGAGGCGTTCGGGGCGCTGGCCGGGTGGCGTATCTGTGGGCGTTCCACCGGGGAGAGCCAATGTCGTTCCGGACACCGATGACGCGCCGCCAACGGCGACAGCTGCTGATGCGGTGACCTACGGGGCGGTTGCGGCGGCACGGTCCCTGGGCAGGGCGATGAGCTTGTCGTAGGTCAACCTCATCTGCGTCGCTCCCTGACCGCGCGCCTGCTTCCCGGCCCGTACGAGCCGCAGGTGTCCGGCTCGACCAGCGGCCGGGTAGGCACCTCCACCACTTCCGGACTCAGTAGTACGAAGTTGCCCCCCACCGCGCGGGTGCTCCCCCATCCGGCTCGGAATCCGAGTTCGGCTACATCGGCAACGTTCCTGAGGACCCGGTCGGCGCCCCGCTCTACGTGGAGGAGGCCAGGAGCCTCGGCATCTGGTACGACGGTGAGTTCGATCTCAGCCGGATGCTGGAGGACGATGAGCTTCGCGCCAAGTCCGGCCTCCTCGAACTCCACTTCCACGAGGCCGTGACCGACCTCGCCCGCTACCTCCACGCGAGCGGCACCATCGAGAGGATCTTCGGCCGCCCCCTGCCCGTGGTCGTGTTCGACATGGACTGCCCAGGCTGGGAGGAGGAGGCCACCAGAGCCGCCAACCCGGGCGCGCTGATCGAGGGCTTCCTGGATCAGTCTCGGCTGCCGTGACGGCAAGGTCCACAGGGTGCGGGCGTGGCACCCGGTCATGTACCGGGTCACCAAGTACGAACCCGCTGACCGCGACCAGCACGGCCGCCCCCGCCCGACTGGGGCGCGGGGGGCCGCCCACACCCCACCACCGCTCCCCGTCACCGCTTCACCCGGCTCCGTACCGCCAGAGCCGCGAGTGTGAGCAGGGCCGGTTCGGCCAGGCGGGCGGTCATCTCGATGTATGTGCCCGCGGTGGTCAGGTCCTGGCCGGACGCGCGGAAGATCACCGAGTTGGCCACCACCCGCAGTGACTTCTCGAACCTGTCCGCGGACAGGCGCTGGAAATGGGGGCCCTGCGGGTTGGCCGGGTCAGGCTTCTTCGTGGTCACCGTCACTTCGGTGCCGACGACGGTGCCCGTGCTCACCGGGGCCGGGTCGTTCCCCGGCAGGCCCCACAGCATCATGGCCAGCACGGTGGCGGTCATGGCCAGGCCCAGCCAGGCCAGGGCGCGGACGGCGCGCAGGCCGTAGCCGGACACCGCCCAGTACAGGCCGAGGATCATCCGCTCGCCGCGGGAGGTTTCGCGGTCGTGGCGGCGCATCTCCATTTCGCCGTAGTAGAAGTCGGCGGCGCCGGGCTCGTTCCTGCCGTCCTCCAGTGCCTTGCGCAGTTGCCGGTAGACCGGGGCGAGGACTGCGGGCTCATGGGGCCGGACGCCTTCCGGGGCGGGCGTCCAGCCGCCCGGGGTGTCGTGGCGGGCGGCACGCCAGTGGTGCTCCTCGGCGAGGGTCCGGCGGCGGGTCCAGCGCACGGGGAGCGGGCCGCGCCGGGACAGTCCCTCGGGTGGCGGGCCCAGTAGCGACCGGCCCTCCAGTCTCAGCTGGTCGAGGTGGACCGCCTCCACGAAACGGCAGTGCGTCAGATCGATGCCGGACAGCACCAGGTGGGCGGCGTCCACGCCGCTCAGTGATGTCACACGTACGGTGGCGCTGCCGGTCGGGGTCGGGGCGTTCGGCGGGGTGCTGAAGGGGGCGGACCGGTTCGCGACGGTCACCGGGAATTCGAGTACGGCATCGGTGAGATCGACGGCGGCGTGCCGCAGCCGGAGCGCGGCCGTGGACGCCCAGCGGGTGTGGCGGCAGTGGAGCCGTGCCGCCGCGGCCTCCACCGTCACGGCGGACTCGAAGACCGCGTCGGACAGGTCGACCAGACCCGGGGTGACCAGAGGGCCGATCATCGCCGTGCGGCGGAACACCGCTCTGCGGAAGCTGACGTCCCCTTCCACGCGGGCCTGGGAGAAGGCGAGGTCGCCGCCGATCCCCGCTCCGGCGAAGGTGGCTCCCGTCTCCAGATGTGCCTCGGTGAAGTGGACCTCCGCCCCCAGCTCCGCGCCCTCGAAGGTCGCACGGCTGCGGTGGAAGTGGGCGCCTTCGAAGTAGGCGGCGCCGGTGATCGTCGTTCTCTCGAAGTCCGCGCCGTCCTCGAAGACGGCGCCGTCGAAGTACGCCCGGCCGTTGACGACGGCCCCGTCGAAGCGCGCGGCGCCCCGGAAGCGGACCCCGGTGAAGTGGGCCTCCGCGGTGGTGGCGCCCTTGAACATCGCCGTGCCTCCGACGTGGTCGACGCAGAAGCGCAGTACGTTCCCGATCCGGGCGCCGTAGAACCAGGCGTCGGCGTCGACGAGCGTGTTCTCCAGCCAGAGTTCGCCGGTGACGTCGGTGTTGCCGCATCTGAGGTCGTGCCGGAAGTGGGTGTCGCGGAAGTAGGCGCCCGCTTCGAAGACCGCCGACGCGAACGAGCAGAAGCCGGAGAAGACGATCTGTTCGAAGGTGATGTCGCCGACGAAGCGGGCCTCGTCGAACTCTGTCTGTCCGAGCCGGGCACACCCGGTGGCCGGGTCACGGAGCGGGGTGAGCACTTGGTCCAGGAGGGCCTGGGTGAAGGGGGTGCCACGGTGGTCGAGGGAGGCGCCCGGGGCCAGACCGGACAGGTACGCGGCGCGCTCGTGGGGGTCGAGGTGTGCCAGACAGGCCGTACGGGTGCCTGCCCGGCGGCCCCGGCAGCGCTGTCCGGCGTCGCTGTGCGTGCACTGCGGCCAGTCAGGGGCGTTGTCCCCGTCGGTGTCGGGCGCAGGTGTGATGGCGTGTTCCCTTCTTGTCCCGGCGGCTCCGGGCTTGCTCGGTCCGTTCCAACGCTCGGCTCCCCTGCCTCCCCTCCTCCCCGAACCCCGGCTCAGGCCGCGAAGACCGTCACGTCCCTGCGGTCGAAGCGTTTCGGGCTGTCGACCACCGCCTCGACCCACCAGCGGCCCGGCGCCGCCGCCACTTCCGCCCGGTACCGGTCGGGTCCGTGCTCCTCGAAGACGACGGGCTCTCTGGTGGCCGCCCTGCCCGACCGCCACATGAACGTCCGCAGATTGCGGCCCCTGAGGTTGTGGCCGAGCAGTTCGACGGCGAAGGGGCGTCCGGCGACGACGGCCGGGGAGGGGAAGTGCAGGGCGATGCCCTCGTCCCCGGCGAGCATGCTGCCGGGAGCGCGTCCCCCGCGGACCGCCGCGAGGATGTCACGCAGGACGGGGGCACCGGCCATGTCGGTGTTGCGGGAGCCGGTCCAGAGCATGGGGCTGTGCTCGTCGCCCGCCCAGTCCGCGAGCGCGGATTGACGCGGGACCGTGCCGTCTCCCGGGCCGAGGCCGAGGGCGTCCTCGCCGCCGCACAGGAGACCGGAACCGTCGGAGGCGACGGTGAGGGTCTCGGGGGTGGGGAAGTCGGCCCCGGCCAGACAGTGCACCGTGTACGGCGGACGGCCGTCCGGGTCGGTACGGCGGTGTGTGTCCCTCGCCGTGCGGAACCTCTCGTGGAGGTCCAGGGCACCACGGATCGCGGCGGTGGGCAGGCCGGGGACCGGGAAACGGTGGTCGGTGACGGTCCTCAGGCGGGTCCTGCCCTCGGCGCGGACCGCGGCGTACACCGGCAGCAGCTCGGCGACGGCGGGCAGGTCGAGAGCCCAGTCGCGCAGTACGTCGTTCAGCCTGGCCCGGATGTCCGCGCCCGGACCGCCGGTCCGGGGGATCGCGTGGCCGGAGAGGAGTCGGGCCGCCTGGGCAAGGCCCTTGTACGGGGTGCCGAGGGTGACCAGGCTGCGGGTGGTGTTCCGGCCGTCCTCGCATTCGAGGTAGTGACGTCCGATCAGGCCGCCCGTGGAGTGGCAGACGAGGACGACCCGGGGATCGTCGGGGCGGTCCGGGTAGTGGGTGCCGACCTGCTCGCTCCAGCGGTCGAGTTCGCTCGCCACGCGTGATCTCAGCCGGCGGGCGGCCAGGCGGTGGGAGAGCCGCCAGTCGTAGGTGAAGACGACGGTCTGCGCGGCGGGGAGGTCGCCGAGAGCGGCGCGCAGGTCGGGGTGGCCGAGGGAGGAGATCAGGCCGGGCAGTGAGTCGGGGGTGGTGAGCAGTTCGTCGGCGTCCAGGCGGAAGCGGGCCTCGGGCGGGCTGTCGCCGAGTCCCGGCGGGAGGGCGATCTCGGCCAGCGTCTGGGCCGTGGGCGGCGAGTGGATGAGGGACTCACCGCATCGCGCCCAGACGTCCTGCCCGTCACGGCACAGCCGGGTGCCGAGAAATCCCGGCACGAACACCACGAGGTCGTGTTCCACTCCGCGCTCCCCCTCTTCGGTTTCTGTCTCGCCGCCACTTGTGGCCGGTGCCACTGCCGTACTTCTACGTTCGGCACCCCACACCTACCGCCGCTGCCCCACAGCCAGTGCCCCGTCGCACGGCGGCATCCGCAACCCCTGCGCCGCCGCGCCGCCTCCGACCGGTTCGCGTCCAGGAACCGTCGTGAAGAACGAGTCCGGCAGCCGGATCAGGTCGCACCGGTCCCTGCCCTGCAACGCCACCACCAGCCCCTCACCGTCGGGAGCGGTGTCGACGGCGTGGACGTCGTAGCCGCGTGAGGGGATTCCGGGGCCGTCCAGCCAGTTGCCGGACCAGACGTCCCACGCGGGGGAGATGGTTCGCTCGTCGCAGAGCAGGAGCACGGGCCGCTCCACGGGGCCCGCGAACAGCAGCGAGGTCACTGCCGGGAAGTACCCCTCCAGTCGCCGCGGCGGGTTCAGGCCCTCGCCGGAGCAGTCCTTCACGTACACGCTGCCGCCGTCCGCCCAGGCCAGCAGCGGCAGCGACTCGGCGTCCTCGGCGTCGTACAGCTCGCCGAGGGCCAGGCACGAGGGCGTGGCGGTCATGCGCAGGCGCTGTTCCATCGTCCCGTCCCCCTGCCCGCGCCACACCCTCAGCTGGTCCCCCAGGTCCCCGGCGAGCCAGTGGGTGCCGTCCGTCATGATCCTGGCGTCGATGCCGCAGAAGCCGGAGTCGGTCCTGATGCGGGCCGTCGCGCTGCCGTCGGGGTTCCCGGTGCCGACCGGGATGTCGTGGAGGGTGAGACTCCGCTCGTCGGGGACGGACAGCCGCAGGGTCGCCCCGTCCGGGTCCGCGAGCAGGCTCAGGGCGCGGGCGGGCTGCCCGGCGTCGCCGCCCAGCGCGATGTCCCGGCTGGCCAGCACGCCCAGGTCCTCGCCGAGCCGCCACAGCCGTACGGTCCGGCCCGCCGCGGCGGCCACCGCCCAGCCGTCCGCGACCCGGGCCGCGTCCACCGCCGTCACCATGCGGTCATGGGTGAGCTCGGTGACGGGCCCGGAGGCCGGGGCGTCCCGCTCGGGGCGGGACACCCGGACCCGGTCGCCCCAGGTGCGGCACAGCAGGGGCGGCCCGCCGGGTGCCGGGGCCAGGGCGACGGCGGGGCGCTCGTTGCTCGGGCGGCGCAGCGTCTGGTGGCCGGACTCCAGGGCGGCGACCGCGTCGACGAAGCGGATGTCCGGGCCGTCGGCCACCGCGAGGAGCCCGCGCCCGCCGGGCTCGAAGGCCATGGCGCCCTGCCGGGGCGCGTCGAGCTGGAACGCCGTCTCCCGTCCGGATTCTCCGACGGACCAGATCCGGACGACGACGTCCTCGTACCCCGCGAGCAGCAGTTCGCCGTCGTGTCGGCCGAAGGCGAGCCCCTGGGCCTTCGAGTGGTACTGCGCCACGAGCACCGGCTCCGGCAGGTCGCCGGGGGTGCCGCCGTCCGTCTCGCAGCGCCACACGTGGACGCGCTGGCCGTCGGAGACGGCGAGCCAGCCCTGTTCGGGGGCCGTGGCGGTCGCCGGGGTGCTGACCGCGGCGGCGGCCAGCGCGGGGTAGTCGAGCACGCCGACGGCCAGGTGCCCGGGGTGCAGTCCGCCGACCCGGTTCACCCGCCGGTCCACCTCGAAGAGTTCGGCGCTCTCCCCCGCGGCCAGGACGAACAGGCGGGTCCCCAGGGTCAGCGCGGCCAGGTGCCGTACGTCGACCGTGCGGATGTCGGCCAGATGGGTGCCGTGCTGCTGCATGCCGCTCTTCCAGAACCACAGCCAGATGCGGGACCCGTCGGCCGCCAGCGCGACGGTCTCGGTGGCCGTCTCGGCGGTGGCCAGCGCCCTGACCGTGCCGCCCCACCGGAACTCCTGGTCGGGGGCGCGGGCGCCGGCCCGCCAGAAGTAGACGGCCTGGTCGTCGCGGGCGACGGTGGCCCAGCGGGGTCCGGCGCCCACCTCGCGCACCTCGCTGAGGATGCCGGACCGTCCATCGCCGGACCGGGGCAGACGCCGGGTCAGCAGGCGGGCGCCGGACTCGGGGTGCAGGACCTGGATCTCGCCCACTCCCCCGGCCGTCAGCGTGTCCGAGGCCGCCGCCCCCGCCGTTCCGGTCCGCCAGCTGAGGGCTCTGGCGCCGCCCACGGGGGCCGCGCGCCGCCACTCCGCGGGCGCCGGCCATACGTCGGTCCAGTACTCCTGCCAGGGCAGGAACCCGTCCGTGTCGCGGAGCGTGCGGTAGGTGGCCTCGCGGTGGCTGACGAAGGCGGTGGCGCTGGTCAGGGCCTTGCGGGCGAGCAGGGCCCGCGGTGGCGGCGGAGAGGGGGTGCGGGGGAAGGAGCCCGCGACCCGGCCGTACAGGGCGGCCCCGTCGCAGTCCCGGGCGAGGCCGGCCGCGAGCGGCAGCATCACATCGGGGTCGGTCCGCATCAGGAAGCGGACGTCGTCGAAGAGTTCCCGCAGGGCCTGCGGGCCGACCTGGGCGGCATGGGCGCCGAGATAGGCGAAGGTGTAGTCCCCGGCGCCGCTCCAGTCGCTCCCGGCCCGGGTGCGCAGGGTCCCGACCACCTTGCGGTGTGCCTCCTGGGCGCTCAGCCGGGCGTCGTCGAGGAAGAACTCGCCGTAGCTGGGGTGCGCCAGTTGGTAGCGGACCCGGCCGGTCGCGTCCGGGCCGGTCTCCTTGCGGGTGGCGACGATGCCGCCGTCGGCGCTGCGGCACACCTGGCGCAGGTCGTCCAGGGTGAGTTCGGGGGTGCCGTCGTCGCGGAGCGCGTCGGCGAGGGTGAGCCAGGTCGGGTCGGGGGTCAGCCCGGCTCCCTGGATCACCGCCAGCGCCCGCAGCACCTCCCGGGCCCGCCCGGCGCCCGGCTGCCGCTCCAGGTGCCCCGTCTCCTCCGCGAGGCGCCGGCGCAGGTCCATTCCTCCGCCGCGGATCCAGGTGAGGAGATCGGCCTCGGGGACGATCCGGGCCCGGCGGGCGAGTCCGGCCGCCACCAGTCGGGCCACCAGGAACGATCCCTGGCTCCGCGCGGCGATCGTCTCGGCCGTCCAGGCGCGGTCCTGCGCGGGCCGCCCGTCGCCCCGGTACGGGGAGCGGTCCGCGTCCAGGACCGACAGGGCCATGCCGGTGATACCGGCGCGCGCCTCGGCGTCGTCCCGCAGCACGACGGGTTCCACGCTCTGCTCCAGCGTGTCCAGGAGCGATTCCTCCACGGCCGCGGTGGTCCGTCTGCGGGGCTGGGCGCGGGTTCCGACGATCACGCGGACGCCGGGCAGGGCGGAGAGCGGGTTGAGGAGTTGGCGGGCGATGTCGTGGGCCTGGTCGGGGAGCGCCTCGTCCAGGGCGTCGAAGAGCAGGTTCACCGAACCGGCCCGCTCGACCAGTTCCCCGAGGGCGTCGGTGAACGCCTTCGACATCATCCGGTCCTCGGGCAGCGGCGGGGCGCCGTCGACCTGTGAGAGCACCTCGCGCAGGGACGCGGCCAGCGAGTGGGCGGACTGTCCGGTGCAGCTCAGCGCGGCGTGCACGGTTCCGGGCCGGGGCAGGGTCGCCGGGTCGAGCGCCGGTCCCAGTGTCTCGTGCCTGCTCGGGAGGGAGGTGAGGGCGAGGCGGCCCAGCAGTGCCGTCTTGCCCGTCCCCGCCAGGCCGGTGACGGCGAGGAGTCCCTTCGGGTGGGTCTCCATCCACCGTACGATCCGGCTCAGCGCGTCCCGTCGGCCCGCGAAGTGGCGGGTGAGGTGGCTGCCGTGCTCCAGTCCGAACTGCTCGGCCTCGATCCACGGCGTGCGCCGGCTCATCACGGCCGGCCGGTACTCCGGATGGTCCAGGGCGCGGTAGTACGGGTTGTCGAGGAAGCTGTTCGGCAGGGCGCGCACCTCGATGTACCCGGGCCGCTGCGCCGGGTCGTCGAGACCCGCGGCGGCGGCCTCCGCGTCGACGGCGTCGCGCAGATAGGGCAGGGGGAGGTAGAGGGCGGACGGCTCGAAGGGGCGGGCCTGGTCGGGAGCGACGAAGTCCGGTTTGGCCAGCGCTTCCTGGAGCCACTGCACCCAGCGGCCCTCGGGTACCTCCGTGTCGGCGCCCGAGGTACCGATCACGGCGAAGCCGCCGCTGCGTGTCTCCCGCGCCCGGTACACGGCCGCGCTGCGCTCCAGGTCCAGGGCGTGGCGCAGGGCCTCGTTGAGGGAGTGGTAGCCGTGCGAGGAGCAGGCGTCGACGACGAGCAGGGTGTGGCTCTCGTCCCCGGGCCGCAGCAGCCTGTCCACCAGGGCGACCAGGGACACGGCCCGCTCGGGCCGGAACTCCCCCGACTGCCAGGAGTCGGAGCAGGCGAGGTAGTAGCCGCCGTCCGCGCGGTGCACGCCGTGGCCCGTCCAGTAGAGGACCCTGCGTGCGGCGTTCACGGCCAGGAACGACTCCAGCCCGGCCCACAGCTCCTGCCGGGTGGACCCTCCCCCGTCCAGGGGCAGGCCCTCACCGAACCCCAGTTCCTCCCGTACGGTCCTGGCGAACCGGACCCGGATCTCCTCCAGGCGCGGCCGGGCCAGACGCTGCCGCGCGCCCTCGTCCGGATGCGCGTACGCGGCCACCGCGACGGTGCCCACCAGGGACGAGGAACGCCGTTCCGTCCGCCAAAGCGCCCGCTGATCGCCCACATCGCTCCGTATCATGCACTCGACGGGGTCCCGCCGCCGTCGTCCCATCCCACCCTAGTTGCAGTGGAGTTGACGATGCGAGACAGATTCACGATGGTCGGCCGGGCGACGGGCTGCCACCTCTTCGAGGGCGACGGGACCCGGCCCATCCGCGAGGAGAACGTCCGCGTCCGCCACATACCGGAACGGGTGGAGTTCCCGGCCGAGATCGGGGCCTGGCGGCGTTCCATCGAGGCGGAGGAGGAACGCAAGGAGGCCAGTGGCCTGCCGCACCGCTGGAACAACGAGCGGTTCGCCGTCGACCGGATCGTGGTGACCCGTACGCACCTCGCCGAGGAACCGGTGGTCTCGCTCTCCCTGCGGGACGCCGACTACTTCGACTTCCTGACCACCTCGCTGAATCTGGAACGGCGCCAGCACAACGGCCTCACCCTGCGCAAGCAGTACCTGGAGGACAAGGACCCGGTCGAGGCACCCGCCTGGATGAACTGCAGTTTCGGCGTCAATGTGGCTCTGGAGACCGGCAAGGACGCCAAGATGCTGTTCTCCCGGCGCAGCGCGCAGGTGGCCGGTCCCAACACCGCACGTTGGAACTCCTCGGCGAACGAGGGCGTCGCCCGCGAACACGACCTTCCCAAGGACGGCAGCCCGATCAGTCTCCACGCCGTCGCCCGCCGCGCCCTCCACGAGGAACTCGCCGTCCACCACGCGGACCGGCTGCGCCTGGAACTCCTCGGCTTCGGCATCGACCTCGTCAACCACCAGTGGGCCGGGTTCTTCCGCGCGGTCCTGCCGGACCTCGACGAGGCGGCCCTGCGGCTGCGCTGGACACGCGGCATCACCGACAAGTGGGAACACGACCGCTTCGAGTTCGTCGACGCCGACCCGGAGTCGGTGCTCTCCTTCATCGCGGACAAGCCGGAGGACCGCTGGACGCCCTGCGCCCCGACACTCTTCTACCTCGCCCTGGTTCGGGCAGCGGTGGAGCGCAGGAACGGGGACCCTGCCGGGCGGTACGAGGTGGAGCAGGCGGAGGAGAGGGTGCGGGGGGCTCGGGGGTTGTGAGGTGGGGGTGAGCCGTCCTTCCCGGGGGGAGGTACGGGCAGAGTGTCAATCGTTCGTTGTACGCGTGGTGCCACGAAGCGCTCCGCCCTCTAGGGCGTGTCCGCAAAGTTGGTTGGTCGTTGCTCCGTTCGTGGTGCGACGTCATGAATTGACTGATCAGGCCTGGACGGTGATCGGGCCGCTG
>NZ_JBEXLA010000056.1:0-44026 GCF_040609715.1 Streptomyces sp. NPDC004610
CCGGAGAGCCGGACGGCCACTCCTGGGGAGCCACAAACGGCAAGCCACCATCAGCCACATCCGGCCCTCCCGGGCCACCCAACAACTTACGGAGCTGCCATGACCCTCTCGTACTCGTCCTCGCACTCGTCCCCTTCCCCTTCTCCCTCCTACGAGGATTACGACCCCGACGGCGGCCCGGTGGTCGTGGTGCCGGAGGTGCGGTGGCTGGACGGGGAGGTGCGGGAGGCGGCCGTACCGGCGCTGGTGGCGGCGGTGTCGCACGGGTCGCTGGCCGATCTGCCGTTCGAGAACGCGTCGGCCGCGCCGGAGCACCGGGTGCTCAGCCGGCGGACGGCGGACGGGAGCTGGCGGGATGTCACGGCGGCCGAGTTCGCGGCCGAGGTGCGGGAGGTGGCCAAGGGGCTGATCGCGGAGGGGCTGAACCCGGGGGACCGGATCGCGTTCCAGTCCCGGACGTCGTACGAGTGGACGCTGCTGGACTTCGCGGCGTGGGCGGCCGGGCTGGTGAGCGTGCCGGTGTACCCGACGTCCTCCGTCTTCCAGACGCGCTGGATCCTCCAGGACTCGGGTGCGGTCGCGATGCTCACCGAGACCGCCGAGCAGGCCGCCGCGCTGGGCCCGCAGCTGGGGCAGCTGCCGGATCTGAAGCATCTGTGGACGATCGGCAAGGGGCATGTCGAGCGGCTGGCGGAGCTGGGGCGGGCGCTGCCGGACGCGGAGGTCGACGTCCGGCGCGGGGTGCTGGGCCCCGACACGCTCGCCACGATCGTCTACACCTCGGGCACGACCGGCCGCCCCAAGGGCTGCGCGCTCACCCACGGCAACTTCCTCTCCGAGGTCGACAACGCGATCGAACTCCTCTACCCGGTCTTCAAGGCCCGCCACCACGACGAACCGGCCACCCTCCTCTTCCTCCCCCTCTCCCATGTCTTCGGCCGGATGGTGGCCATCGCGTGCGTCCGCGCCCGGGTCCGCCTCGGCCACGCGCCCAGCCTCAAGTCCGAGGATCTCCTCGCCGACCTGGCCGGTTTCCGTCCGACCTTCCTCCTCGCCATCCCCTACATGCTGGAGAAGGTCTTCCACAGCGCCCGCGCCACCGCCGAACGCCGGGGCAGGGCCGGTTCCTTCGACCGCGCGGCCCGGGTCGCCCGCCGCTACGGGGAGGCCCTGGAGTCCGCCCAGCACGGCTCGGGCGAGGGCCCCGGGAAGGGCCTGCGAGCCGCCCGCGCGCTCTACGACCCGCTCGTCTACCGCAAGATCCGGGCCGCCCTCGGCGGCCGGGTCCGCCAGCTGATCTGCGGCGGCTCCCCGCTCAGCCGGGACATCTCGGCGTTCTACGCGGGCATCGGCCTGGAGATCTACGAGGGGTACGGGTTGACCGAGTCAACGGGCGCGGCGACGCTCACGCCACCGCTGCGCCCCCGGATGGGCACGGTCGGCTGGCCGCTGCCCGGGGTCCGGGTCAGGATCGCGGCGGACGGCGAGATCCTCCTCGCCGGGGGCCCGGTCTTCCGGGGCTACTGGGACCCGGCGGCGGGCGGGGTCGTCCCCGCGTCCCCCGACGGCTGGTTCCCGACCGGCGACCTGGGCCGCTTGGACGACGAGGGCTATCTCACCATCACCGGCCGCAAGAAGGAGATCATCATCACCGCGGGCGGCAAGAACACGGCCCCGGCCCCCCTGGAGCACTACCTCCGCACCCACCCCCTGATCTCCCAGGCCCTGGTCCTCGGCGACCGCCGCCCCTACATCACCGCCCTCCTCACCCTCGACGCCGAGGGCATCACCCACTGGCGCCGGATGAACGGCAAGCACCCCGTCCCCCCGGAACTCCTGGCCGACGACGAGGAACTCCTCGCGGTCCTCCAGCGCGCGGTGGACGAGGCCAACAAGCTGGTCTCCCGCCCGGAGTCGATCCGCCGGTTCACGGTCCTGCCGGTCGATTTCACGGAGACGAGCGGCCATCTGACCCCCACCATGAAGGTCCGCCGGGAACAGATCCTGCGGGACTTCTCGGCGGTGGTGGCGCAGATGTACGGCGGGGAGTGAGGGGATTCGCGGGGCGCGCGCCGGGGCGGGCGTGCCAGCATGGGCGGTCCAACAGGCGGGGACGGTCGGGGGGTTGGCCATGACGGCGGTGCGGTGGCTGGTGGCGGTGGTGGGTTCGGCGGCGGCGTTCGCGGTGGTGGCGGTGCCGTGGGCGATGCTGGTGGAGGGGGGTGACGACCCCTGGGATGTGATCGGCCCGGTGGCCGGGCTGGCGGCGGCGGGGACGCTGGCCGCGCTGAGTTGGTGGGCCGCGCAGGCGGGCGGCCCGGGGGTGCGCCGGGTACGGCAGTCGGCGCGCGGCGGGGGCCGGATCCGCCAGACGGGCGGCAACGCGGGGGCCAGGGCCTCCGGCGCGGGTTCCGGCGGGCCGACGGACGTACGCCAACGAGCGCGCTCCGATGGCTCCGGCTCCGGTTCCGGGGACATCGATCAGGTCGGTGGGGATCGAGGCTGATGGCGATGGGGGGCTCGGGGGAGCGGCGGGCGCGTCAGGGGGCGCGGGCGGGCCGGGATGTGACGCAGGTGGCCGGGGACCTGCATATGCATCCGGCGCCGGAGCCGGGCCCTTCGGTGGAGTGGCCGGTATGGGTCGGGGACGTGCCGCGCAGGGCGGCGGCGTTCCAGCCGAGGACGGCGGTCCGCAAGAAGGTCGAGTCGGCGCGGGGCAGGGGCGCGGACGTGGTGCTGTCCGGCACCGGCGGGGTGGGCAAGAGCCAGTTGGCGGCGACGCTGGCCCGGGAGTCCCGGGACGCGGAGCGGGCGGAAGGGGCGGAGGGGACCGGGCTGGATGTGCTGGTGTGGGTGCGGGCGACCAGCACGGATCAGGTGATCAGCGCGTACGCCGAGGCGGCGGGGCGGTTGCAGCTCCCGGGCCTGTCCCCGGACGACGACGACAGCGCGGCCCGCCTGCTGCTGCGCTGGCTGGCCGCGACGGAGCGCCGCTGGCTGGTGGTGCTGGACGACATCGACGACCCGGCGGACGTACGGGACTGGTGGCCGGACAGCGGGGGCGGACGCGGCTGGGTGGTGGCGACGAGCCGCCGGGACGACGCGGAACTCAGCGGGGCGGGCCGGGCGTTGATCAGGCTGGGCCTGTACTCGGACGCGGAGGCGCGGGCGTACTTCCACCGGCGGCTGGCGGACGCGGGTCATGGCCATCTGCACGACCCGGGCTGTGCGGTGGAGCTGGCGGGGGCGCTGGGGCATCTGCCGCTGGCCCTCGGGCATGCCGCCGCGTATCTGATCAACAAACGGGTGGTGATGGCGGACTATCTCGCGCTGTTGCGGGACGCCGCGAGGAACCGACTGGCGGATCTGCTGCCGCCGAGCGCGGACACGGAAGGGTACGGGCGCCCGGTGACCGTCTCCCTGCTGCTGTCCCTGGAGGCGATCGAGGAGGCGGACAGCAGCGGACTGGCCCGCCCCTTGCTCCAGCTGATCTCCCTGATGGACCCCCTCGGCCACCCCGCCGACGCGTGGACCACGCCGAAGGCCCTGGCCCACCTCCGCTCGGCCCGCCCGCCCCGGCGCCGCCGCCTGCGCAAGCACCGACCGGCCGTCACGGAGGCGGAGGTGCTGGACGTACTGGAGCGGCTGCGGATCTACGCCCTGATCGCGCAGGACACGACCGGGGCGCCGCTACGGATGCACGCCCTGACCGCGCGGGCGGTACGGGAGTCGATGGCGCCGGATGCCGTGCCCGCCGTCGCCCGTGCCGCCGCCGACGCGATCATGGACCTGTGGCCCCGCCATGAGCACGAGGAGCGCGAAGTGGCCGCGTTGCTCCGCGCGAACGCGATCCACCTCGAAGAGACGACCCGCCCGGCTCTGTGGCGACCGAGCCCCCACCCGTGCGTCCTCCGGGCCAGCGACAGCCTCACCCAGGCGGGTCTGTATCCCCAGGCGCTGCGCATCGACGAGATCATCGTCCGCGTCAGCAGCGACATTCACGGCCCCGACCACCCGTACACGCTCGTCGGCCTGCACAATCTCGCCGTCTCCTACAACGACGCCGGACGGATCCAGGACGCGCTGGCCATTCGTGAGCGGGTGCTGCCGGACTGGGAGCGGATCTTGGGTGTCGGCCATCCCGACACTCTCACCGCCCGCCAGAATCTCGCCATCTCCTACGGCGACGCGGGGCGGTTCGAGGATGCGCTGGAACTGAGCGAGCGGGTGGTGACGGATCGCGAACGGATCCTGGGTGCCGACCACCCTGACACCGTCACCGCCCGCCACAATCTCGCCATCGCCCTGGGCAATGTCGGGCGGATTCAGGAATCGCTGGAGCTGAGTGAGCGGGTGCTGGCGGATCGGGAGCGGAAGTCGGGTGCCGACCACCCCGACACCCTCCACGCCCGCCACAATCTCGCCGTCACCTATCGCGACGCGGGGCGGTCGCGGGATGCTCTCGTCCTCAGCGAGCGGGTACTGGCCCAGTACGAGCGGGTCCTCGGCGCCGATCACCCCGACACCGTCCGCGTCCGTACCGTCCTGGACGTCCTTCGTGCCGCGCCCCAGCCCCCTACCCCCGAAGAACCGCCCGGCAGTCCCCCCAGGCCGCGTCCCCCAGCAACGGACGCATCCGGCTGAACAACGCGAGCAGCTCCCGCCCGTACCTCACCCTGAAGTCCTCGTCCTGGGTGGCGAGATCCAGCTCGTTCGCGGCCGTCAGCTCCGCGAAGTCCCGCAGCCGCCCCGCCGGAGGCATCCGTACGACGCCCGTGAACCGGTCGTGGAACGGCCCCTCCGGCAGCCCCGGATAGGTCGCCCCCCGGTCGCAGCTCGCGTACAGATACACCAGCGCCTCCGCCTCCGCCCCGATCGCGGCGGCGATCGCACCCCGCCGGTCCAGTGGCAGCAGTGCCTTCGGGAAACCGTCCGTCCCGTACAGCGCATGGCAGAACCCGGCCAGCTGAAGCGCGGGCCGGGCCTGCCATCTCGCCAGCCTCAGATGCACCCGGTCGAGATGCGCGTACAACGTCCCGCCGGGATGCGGAATCGATTCCGCTCCCAGATGCCGGAGCAGCGTCACGGCACGGGTGTGGGTGGACGGCGGCGGTGCGGTCGTCCCTTTGCGCGGCTGTACGGAGGGCACGGTTGTCCCCTTTCCGACGCGGCTCGTCGTGGGGTCGGCACCCGGCCCGGTCCCGGGGTACGAGGAACGGACAGCGGGTTGCCGCCCTGGGGAGCGCGGCCGGCTCCCCGGTGATCGATCGTCCCAATGGCCACTCCGCCAAGTCAATCCTAAGAATTTCTCGCAATCCCCAAGTGTTAGCTTGGAGTTATGACTCTTGAGGATCTGCGTATCTTCGTCGCGGTGTGCCGGGCGGGCAGTCTGAGCGCGGTGGCCCGGCAGTTCGGGGTGACCCAGTCGGCGGTGAGCCAGCACGTCAAACGCCTGGAGCGGGAGACGGGGGTGAGCCTGCTGGAACGCCAGCCGCGCGGGGTCGTCCCGACGCGCGCCGGTCAGATCCTGGAGACCGCCGCCTCCGAAGGGCTCGCCGGCCTCGATCTGGCCCTGCGCAATCTCCGCGAACTCGCCGACGGCGAGACGGGTTCCGTCCGGGTCGCGACGGGTGCGACGACCGTCCGGCACTTCATGGCGGACGCGGTGGTGAGTTTCCGCCAGCGCTATCCCGAGGCCAGCCTCGAATTCCGTACGGAGCCGTCCAGCCGGGCGTGCTTCGACGCGCTCACGGACAGCGAGCTGGACCTGGCGTGGGTGACGCTGGGACCGCCGGTCAGGGGGATAGAGCAACGGGCGGTGGTCGATCTGCCGTGGGTCCTGGCCGTCCGCGCGGACGACCCTCTCGCCGACCGCCCCCACGCCCAGGTCCGGGAACTCGCCGACCTGCGCCTGATCCGACTCCCACCGAACTCCACATCCGCCGCGCAACTGGACGCGGGATGCGCGGAGTTGGGGGTGAGGTTCTCGTTCGACACGAGTGTGACGGACTGGGACACGGCGCTGCTGCTGGCCGAGCTGGGCTTGGGCAGGGCGGTGGTCCCCGCCCTGCCCCGCCTGCACATCAACGGCACGGACACGGTGCCCTCCGGGGACCTACGCCTGGTTCCACTCCCCGAGTTGCCCCCGCTGACGGTCGGTTGGGCAGTACGCCGCTGGTCGGCGCTGTCGCCGCTGGCGAGGGCATTCGCGGAGACGGTCAGTGTGCCGTGAGCCGTAGGAACTGGCTCCAGGCGTCGGTCGACAGAGCGAGTTGGGGGCCGGTGGGGTTTTTGGAGTCGCGGATGTGGATGGTGTGGGGGCAGGTGGCGATCTCTACGCACTCGCCGCCCGACCCATCGCTGTAGGTCGACTTGCGCCAGTTGTAGGCGACCTCTACGCAGTCGCCGCCTTCACCGTCGCTGTAGCTCGACTTGCGCCAGGTGAAGGAGACTTCGAGGCATTCGCCGCCCGCACCGCTGCTGTAGCTGGACTTGAACCAGGTCCGTTCCTCGGTGCTCACGGTTCCTCCGGCTTCTTCGAGGTCAGCGCTCGTGATGCCTTGTGCTGTGGGTGAGGAACTGGCTCCAGGCGTCGGCCGACAGAGCCAGTTGGGGACCGGTGGGGTTTTTGGAGTCGCGGATGTGGATGGTGTGGGGGCAGGTGGCGACCTCTATGCACTCGCCGCCTTCGCCGCCGCTGTAGCTCGACTTGCGCCAGATGTAGGCGGCTTCGAGGCAGTCGCCGCCCTCACCGCCGCTGTAGCTGGACTTGAACCAGATCCGTTCCTCGGTGCTCATAGCTCCTCCAGCTTCTTCTTGATCAGTACCTCTGACTCCATAGGGTTCAGAGCCAGCGCCCGCATGATCCCATAGCGGTCGACGATCTTACGGACCTCGTTCCGGTCGGTGATCAACTGCGGGAAGCCCTGCACTTCCGTGTATGCCACTTGCCCATGGTCCTTGGGTGTCAGCAGATTGAAGCCACCATCCATGTTGGGATGTACCTCAACCCGCGTTGGCATCACCTGAATCTCGATGTTTCGCATACTGCCGACGCTCAAGAGTCGCTGCAACTGCCCAGCAAAGACCGCCCGTCCACCGATCGGCCGGTCAAGAACGACCTCTTCGAGCACGTAGCTGACGACGGGAACGGGCGGTGCCTCAAACACTCCCTGTCGGGAGAGCCGGTCGGCGATGCGCTTCTCGATGATCTCCTCGGTCAGGAACGGGCGTCGTTGAGTGAAGACAGCGCGCGCGTAGTCCTCGGTCTGGAGCAGCCCTTGCACCACCTGGTTGCTGTAGTGGTGCAGCTCAACCGCCTCCGCCTCCAGCGCCGCATAGTTCCGGTACCACTCCGGATGCCGGAGCCGAGACCGCTTGATCGCCTGATGGACGTCCGGAATCATCTTCCGCAGCATCCCGTTGGCGCCGAGGATCTCGTCCGCCTTCTCCAGCATCTCCGGGCGCGGCACCCGCACTCCGCGCTCCATCGCCCCGATCGCGTCCGGCCCGTAGCCGACCGTCTCCCCGAACTGCTTCTGGGTTAAGCCCTTCCGCTCCCGCAGCAGCTTCAGTACGGTGCCGACCGCTGCGAACAGCGCGGCCGACTCGGCGACCTCCAGTGGCAATTCCGCCCGCTCCGTCATGTGCCCGTCCTCACGTCATTGTGGTCACGGCCGACCGGCCGACAGTGGGCACACCGCATCCGTACAGAACACGGCAGTCGCCCCGCCTTCCCTGTTCAGGGTAGAGACGAGCCGACACGCTCTGTCACATGAACCCCGAAATCTCCACCCCCCAACTTTCCCGGCACTTCAGTGCCACCCCCCTCGGCGCACGCATCGCGCGAAACATCACACAACGTCAGGTCGCTGCCTGGGGGTACCCGAGGGGCAGTGAAGTGAACGAAATCGCCCAACAGATCGTCGCCGAACTCGCCTCCAACGCCGTCACGCACGGTCACGTTCGGGGCCGAGGATGCAATCTGCGGCTGCTGCTGCCGTCCGAGGACATCCTGCGGATCGAGGTGAGCGATCCCCGGGGCGAGCGCAAGCTCCGGTTCGTCACCGACGCGGACGCCGAGAACGGGCGGGGCCTGATCATCGTCACCCTGCTGAGCCTGGCGTGGGGCGTCGCGGACCGGCAGATCGGCAAGACGGTCTGGGCCGAGGTGTCCCTCAAAGCTCCCTGAGCGGACCTCCCGAGCCGACCGCCAGCGGTCCCCCCACTCGACGGTCGGCTCCCCCCGGATCACGCCACCCCCACCCACCGCAGCAGCCCCGTCACCCCCGCCGCCCCCAGCACCACCACCACGAACGGCGCCCCCCGCCACGCCAGCACACCCCCCGCCAGCACCCCCGCCGGACGCGCCCACCCGGCGAAACCGCCGCCCTCGGTCAGCGCCCCCGATGCCAGCAGGGCCACCAGCAGCACCACCGCCCCGGCCGCCAGCAGTTCCCGTAGCCGACCCGGCAGTTCGACCCGGCCGTGCAGCACCGGGCCGACCAGCCGGAAGGCATACGTGCCGACCGCCAGCGCCAGGATCATCGCCACCGTCGCGTTCATGCCCGTACCGCCTCCCGGCGGTGCAGGGTGAGGCCCGCCAGGGCCAGCAGGACCGGGACGCCTGCCGGGACCAGCGGGGTCACCGCGAGGGCGACCGCCGCCCCGGCCAGCGCCGCCCGCCGCACCGACGGGTCCTTGCGCAGCGTCGGCAGGACCAGGGCCACCAGCACGGCGGGGAAGGCGGCGTCCAGGCCGAAGCGGGCCGTGTCGCCCAGCGCGCTGCCCGCCAGGGCGCCGCCCAGGACCCCGACGTTCCAGACCGCGAACAGGCCCAGCCCGGAGATCCAGAACGCGGCCCGGCGTCGCGCCGGGTCCTCCTGGGCGAGGGCGAAGGCCACCGTCTCGTCGGTCACCAGATGCGCTCCGAGGAGCCGGGCCACCCGGCCCCGGCCCAGTACGTCCGCCACCGCGAGCCCGAAGGCGACCGTGCGGGTGTTCAGGAGCAGGCCGGTCGCCGCGGCGGCCAGCGGGCCCCCGCCCGCCAGCAGGACCCCGACCGCGCTGAACTGCGCCGATCCCGCGTACACCACCAGCGACATCACCACCGGCACCCACACCGGCAGCCCCCCGGCCACCGAGATCGCCCCGAAGGACACGCCGACGACCCCGCTGGCCAGCCAGACCAGCGAGGCGTCCCGGACCAGATCCCTGGGGACGGCGGCAGGGAGCAGCGAAGCCGGTGTTCGGAGTAGCGAACGCATGTTCTCTACAATGAACAACAGAGACCGCGTTCGTCAAGGCGAACGAATGGACCGGCACAGCGAACGAACGGATGGCCGCCCATGGGCGACGACACCGCACCCCCACCCCGCCTCCCCCTCGACTGGCTCGCCGCCGCCCTGCGCCGGGAGCGCACCCGCGTCGGGCTGTCCCTCTCCGAGCTGGCGAAACGCGCCGGAATCGCCAAGTCCACGCTCAGCCAGCTGGAGGCGGCGAGCGGCAATCCGAGCATGGAGACCATCTGGGCGCTGGCCGTGGCCCTCGGGGTGCCGTTCAGCGCGCTGGTGGAACCGCCCGTTCCGGCCGTCCGGGTGATCCGCGCGGGCCAGGGACCCACGACCCGGTCCGGCCAGCTCGGCGGCTACTCGGCCGCCCTGCTCTCGGCCAGCCCGCCCGGCGCCCGCCGCGATCTCTACGACGTACAGATCGAACCCGGCGCCGCCCATGAGTCGGAACCGCACATTCCGGGGACCGTGGAACATCTCGTGGTGGCGGCCGGCCGGGTGAAAGCGGGGCCGCTCGGCGCGGAGGAGGAACTCGGTCCCGGGGACTACATGACCTACCGGGGGGATATCGCCCATTCGTACCGGGCGCTGGTGCCGGGGACGAAGTTCGTCCTGGTCATGCAGCACGTTTGAGAGGGGATCGGGGGGAATTCGCGGAGAATTCATCCCGCCCCGGCCCGCTCCGGGTGGAGGGGGCCTCCCGGCCCGGCCGGGAAAAGGGCAGGAGCCCCGGTCGCCTTGCGGCGTGGGGCTCCTTGGGTACTGCTAATCGATCCTGGATCCGAGGGAATCAGACCGGTCAGACCGGGGTGACGTTCTCCGCCTGGGGGCCCTTCGGGCCCTGGGTGACGTCGAAAGACACCTGCTGGTTCTCCTCAAGGGAGCGGAAGCCGCTCGCGTTGATCGCGGAGTAGTGGACGAAGACGTCGGGGCCGCCGCCTTCCTGGGCGATGAAACCAAAGCCCTTTTCGGCGTTGAACCACTTCACGGTTCCGGTAGCCATAAGCCCTCCTTGGGCCCAAAGGGTTGCCCTGCTCCAGAACCAGCAAGTGTGAAGATGTGTTTCTGCACAACTGCCATAAGTCCAAGAACGACGAGAGCCCGCGGTCACATGCTCCGCAGGCTCTGTACTGCAAGGGAAACCAAACTGCAACTTGCGGCGAGCCTAGCACGCGGGCCCGGGAATGCAATAGAGGTCAAGATCACGCCATCCGGGTGTTTGAACGGGGCCCCGCGCGTGCGCCGCGGCGGGGACCACGCCCCGCTCCGGCCCCACGGGCACCCAAGGCCGGTTCCCGGCCCACCCAGGGTCTAGCCTCGCGATGTGGACAATTCTCGCACCCGGCCGCGCGTCGGCCACATCCAGTTCCTCAACTGCCTGCCCCTGTACTGGGGGCTCGCGCGCACCGGCACCCTCCTCGACTTCGAGCTGACCAAGGACACGCCGGACAAACTCAGCGAGCGACTGGTCCGCGGTGATCTCGACATCGGCCCCATCGCCGTCGCCGAGTTCCTGAAGCACGCCGACGACCTGGTCGTCTTCCCCGATATCGCGGTCGGCTGCGACGGTCCGGTCATGTCCTGTGTGATCGTCTCCCAGGTCCCCCTGGACCGGCTGGACGGCGCCCGGGTCGCCCTCGGCTCCACCTCCCGCAGCTCCGTCCGCCTCGCCCAGCTCCTGCTGGCCGACCGTTACGGTGTGCGACCCGACTACTACAGCTGTCCGCCCGACCTCAGCCTGATGATGCAGGAGGCCGACGCCGCCGTCCTCATCGGCGACGCCGCCCTGCGGGCCCTGCTGCACGACGGACCGCGCTACGGCCTCGCCGTGCACGACCTGGGCTCGATGTGGAAGGAGTGGACCGGGCTGCCGTTCGTCTTCGCGGTCTGGGCCGCCCGGCGCGACTATCTGGAGCGCGAGCCCGAGCTGACCCGCCAGGTCCACCAGGCGTTCCTCGACTCCCTGGAGCTGTCCCGCCAGGAGGTCGGCAAGGTCGCCGAGCAGGCCGCCCGCTGGGAGTCGTTCGACGCGGAGATCCTGGAGCGGTACTTCACCACCCTCGACTTCCACTTCGGCGCCCCGCAGCTCGCCGCCGTCGCCGAGTACGCCCGCCGGATCGCCCCGGCGAACGGCTCCCCGGCGGACCCGAGGGTGGAACTGCTGCGGCCGTAGCACCGGGCACCACCGCCCCTCGGCTTCTGGGCTTACCAGCTCCTCGGCTTATACGCTTCCGGGCGGCAGGCGCGTACGGGCACACAGGGGGAAGAGGCCGCCATGCAGCCGCTCGGAGCCGATGAACCGACCGTCATGGGTCCCTACCGGCTGCTCGGCCGGCTCGGGGCGGGCGGCATGGGCCGGGTCTATCTCGGCCGCAGCGCGGGCGGCCGTACCGTCGCCGTGAAGATCGTCCATCCGCACTTCGCGCTGGACGAGCAGTTCCGCGCCCGCTTCCGCCGGGAGGTGGAGGCCGCGCGGCGGGTCGGCGGGGCGTGGACCGCGCCGGTCCTGGACGCCGACCCCGGGGCCCCGGTCCCCTGGGTGGCCACCGCCTATGCGGCGGGCCCCTCGCTGACCTCGGCCGTCGCCTCCGTCGGCCCGCTGCCCGCGCACTCCGTGCGGACCCTGGGCGCGGGCCTCGCCGAGGCGCTGACCGCCGTCCACGAACTGGGCCTGGTGCACCGGGACGTGAAACCGTCCAACGTCCTGCTCACCCTCGACGGCCCGCTCCTCATCGACTTCGGCATCGCCCGCGCCACGGAGGGCACCGCGTCCCTCACCGCGACCGGCGTCTCCGTCGGCTCCCCCGGCTACATGGCCCCCGAGCAGATCCTCGGCAAGGGCGTCACCGGCGCGGCGGACGTCTTCTCGCTGGGCGCGGTCCTGGCGTACGCGGCGACCGGGGAGCCGCCCTTCACCGGGGACTCCTCGGCGGCGCTGCTCTACAAGGTGGTGCACGAGGAGCCGCAACTGACCGGGCTGGACGGCACGCTGGGCGCCCTCGTCGCCGAGTGCCTCGCGAAGGACCCGGGGGCCCGGCCCCGCCCCGCCGAGATCGCCGCCCGGCTGGCTCCCGAGGGCGCGGCCCGGCTGGTCGCGGGCGGCTGGCTGCCGGGCCCGCTGGTGGAGCAGGTCAGCCGCAGCGCCGTGCAGTTGCTGAACCTGGAGGCGGGGGAGGGCGACGCGGCGCCGTCGGGGCCGGTGGGGTTCAGCAGTCCGGCGGTGGGGGTGGGGGGTGGTGGCGTGGGGGCGGGGAGTGGCGGTGTGGGGGCGGGGAGCGGTGGCGCGGTGGCGGGGGAGTTCGGGCCCGCGCCGACGATGGGGGCGACGGTCGGGCCGACGAGGGGGACGGCGGCCGGGACGACGGCGGGGCCGGGGCCGCAGGACGCGGTTCCGGGGGCGTTCGCGGCGGGGGGCCCGTCCTCCACTCCCGAGGCTTCCCCTCCCTCCCCGCCTACCGGTCCCGGTCGGGTCTCGTTCTCCGTTGCCGCGAGTACCACCACCGGGCCGGTCGGGCGGGGCCGTCGGCTCAGCTGCACCCTCGCCCTCGGGGTCGCGGCGGCGCTCGCCACGGTGACCGTCGGCTCGCTCTTCGTCTTCGAGCTGCTGCCGGGCCAGGGTTCCCAGGACAGCGGTTCCCACGACGGCGCCGCGACAGCGCCGTCGGGCGGGACGGCGCCCCCCAGCCCGACCGAGGCGGACACCGGGACGGAGTCCGGCGTACCGGAGCGCTACCTCGGCACCTGGGAGGGCCAGGGCTCCGCGCAGGGCGGTATCCCCATGGGCACCTTCCGGGTGGTCCTGAAGCAGGCGGAGATCGGCGGCGATCTGGGCGAGGTGCGCCAGACCGATCTGCTCGGCGGGGTCTGCGTGGACGAGCTCAGCCTGAAGTCGGCCTCCGCGACCGAGGTGGTGGCGGAGGCGAAAGGCGTGGACGACAACCCCGTCCAGTGCTCCGGCACCCCCCACATGGTCACCCTCACCCCCACCGGCGACGACGTCACCTACACCTCGGACAGCGAGGACTCGGGCCTGCCGACGGCCCGTCTGACGAAGGTCGAGTAGGCGCCGATGGCAACAATCGCGTCCTTGATGGCCGTGGCTCTCCTCTGGGGCGCGGCGACCGGCAGCCTGCTGACCAGCGCCGCGTACCGCCTGTCCGTCCCCCCGGACCAGCCCTGGCGCCGCACCGCCCCGGACGGCACCCCCCTGCCCCCCTGGCCGATACCGACCCGCAGCCTCCCCCTCCCCGCCCTCACCGCCGTCCTCTGCGCGGGCCTCGCCGCGGCGACCGGCCCCCGCCCGGAACTCGCCGTCTGGCTTCTCGCCACCCCCGTGGCGGTCCTCCTCGCGGTCGTGGACATCCGCGTCCACCGCCTCCCCGACCTGCTCACCCTCCCCCTCGCGGCGGCGATCCCGGCCGCCCTCGGCCTCGCCGCCCTGCTCCCGGCCCACGCGGGCGACTGGCCGACGGCCCTGCTCGCCACCCCCGCCCTGGCCGCGCTCTACCTCGCCCTCCACCTCCTCAACCCCTCCGGCCTGGCCTTCGGCGATGTGAAGCTCTCCCTCGCCGCGGGCGCGTCCCTCGGCTGGTACGGCTGGCCGACGGTCCTCGTCGGCACCTTCACCGCCTTCGCCTCCGGCGCCCTCTACGGCCTCCTCCTCATCGCCCTGCGCCGCGCGAACCGCCGCTCCACGATCCCGTTCGGGCCGTTCCTGCTGGGCGGGGTGTACGCGGGGGTGGTGCTGGGGGCGGTGGCGGCGGGCTGACGCCGTCGCGTGAAAAAGGCTGACGTAGGCTGGTTCAGTCCGTCCGGAAGATCTGTTCGGAAGACCAACCGGAAGACCAACCGGGAGTGCTTCCGGAGGAGCATCCGGAAGACCAACCGGAAAAACATCCGGAAGACCAGCCGGAAGACCCCGGGACCCGGTCCCGACCTCCGACGAAAGGGACGCTTCGGTGAGCGAGAAGGCCGACCTTCAGTCCGTGCTGGACCGTGCCGCCGATGGGGGGCGGATCACGCCCGAGGAGGCGCTCGTCCTCTACCGCGACGCCCCGCTGCACGCCCTCGGCGCCGCCGCCGACGCCGTACGCCGCCGCCGGTACGCCGGGGTGGAGCACATCGCGACGTACATCATCGAGCGCAACATCAACTACACCAACGTCTGCGTCACCGCCTGCAAGTTCTGTGCCTTCTACGCCCCGCCGAAGGCCAAGGACAAGGGCTGGACCCGGGATCTGGACGACATCCTGCGCCGCTGCGCGGAGACCGTCGAACTCGGCGGCACGCAGATCATGTTCCAGGGCGGCCACCACCCGGACTACGGCGTGGAGTACTACGAGGAGCACTTCGCGGCGATCAAGAAGGACTTCCCGCAGCTCGTCATCCACAGCCTGGGGGCCAGCGAGGTCGAGCACATGGCCCGGATCAGCAGGGTCGGGGTGGAGGAGGCCATCCGGCGCATCCACACCGCCGGTCTCGACTCCTTCGCCGGCGCCGGTGCCGAACTGCTGCCCGAGCGGCCCCGCAAGGCCATCGCCCCGCTCAAGGAGAGCGGCGAGCGCTGGCTGGAGATCATGGAGACGGCCCATGGGATGGGCGTGGAGTCCACCTCCACCATGCTGATGGGCACCGGCGAGACCAACGCCGAGCGCATCGAGCATCTGCGGATGATCCGTGACGTACAGGACCGGACGGGCGGCTTCCGCGCCTTCATCCCGTACCTCTACCAGCCGCAGAACAACCACCTCAAGGGCCGTACGCAGGCCACCATCTTCGAGTACCTGCGGATGATCGCCGTCGCCCGGCTCTTCCTCGACAACATCGCCCATATCCAGGGCTCCTGGCTCACCACCGGCAAGGACGCCGGCCAGCTCACCCTGCACTACGGCGCCGACGACCTCGGCTCGATCATGCTGGAGGAGAACGTCGTCTCCGCGGCCGGTGCCCGGCACCGCTCCAATCTGCTGGAGATGATCGAGATGATCCGCGGCGCCGGCCGCACCCCGGCCCAGCGCTCCACCACCTACCAGCACCTCGTCGTGCACGATGACCCGGCGAACGACCCGGTGGACGAGCGGGTCATGTCCCATATCTCCTCCACCGCCATCGAGGGCGGCACGGCCCACCCGGAGCTGAAGCTCCTCGCCTCCAGCTGACCGCCGCTCCCGTGCTGACCATCCACACCGACGGCCGGGGGCGGGCGTACGCGGTACGGGGGGAGTGGATCGCGGCCGTCGGTGACCTGGACACCCTGACCGCCGCGTTCCCGGCCGCCCGACTGCGCCGCTGGCCCGGCATCCTCACCGCCGGACTGGTCAACCTCTACGGGCCCGAACTCCTCGACCACGCCTACCATCCCGACCCCCGCGAGGCCGACACCCTCGGCACCGAGCCGCTGACCGGCCCCGCCCTGGACGCCCTGCGCCCGGACGACACCCGCTGGGGCGCGAGCGCCCGCCGGGGCGTCCAGCGGATGCTGGCCCATGGGACGGTCGCGGTGGCGGGCAGCCCGACCCGCCCGGCGGTCGCGGCTGCCGTACGGCGGTCCGGGATCGGGACCGTGGGGCGGCTGGGCGAACCCCAGGGCCCTGCCTCCCTCGACCCCTTCGCCTGCGGAATCCCGGCGGACTTCGCCCCGGATCGTCAGGAGGGCTCGGCGGCCCGGTTCGCGGTCTTCGATGTCAAGGATGAAGGGGAGCTGGCGGAAAGGGGGGCGTCGGGGACGTGCGTGGCGACGGTGGTGGAGGGGCGGATCGTCTATCGACGCCGGTGAATGATGTTGCCTTCGGGGTCGCTGGGGGTACCCCCCTGTGAGGTCCCCCGGAGGTCCCCGCTCTGGGCGAGGAACTCAACCCGTCACCCCCCGAACGCCTCCCCGAACGCCCCCTCCTCCTGCTCCACCCCACTGCACTCCGTCGTCTGCCCCTGCGCACACGCCCGGTCCCGGTACGCCGCCCACATCGACACCCACCCGATGCCCTTCTCCTCGGCGAACCCCCGCACCTGCCCGGCGTCCTCGACCGTGAACGTCTCGCCCTTCACATCGTTCACGCCGATCATCGAGGTCAGCGCCATCCCGCCCCACGCCTCGGCCTCCGTGCGCCCGAACACGTCCATCAGCTGTCCGTGCGCCGCGCCCGCCGCCTCGATCGCGTAGTCCCCCATGTCACCGTCGAAGGACTCGCCGTAGTTCATGGTCATCAGATTGACCGTGTGGACCTCGACGCCCTTCTCCTCGGCGGACGCCAGCAGATCGAGGCCGTCCTCCTCCAGCCCGGACGGCATCACGGGCAGGGTGTACGACACCTCCAGCTCGGCCCGCTCGCTCTGGAGCAGCGCGATCGCCTCGTTGCGCCGCTCGACCGACTCCGCGTCACCGAGGTCGTCGCCCTCGATGTCGAAGTCGGCCTTATCGGCCCCGGCCGCGTCCAGGGCCGCCCCGTAGGCCCGCGCCAGTTCCTCCGCGCTGCCGCAGACCGCCGCGAGTTCCTCGCCGTCGGCGCCGCCGAAGGAGACCCGGACATCGGCGCCGGAACCGGTCAGCATCGAGATCCGGGTCGGTATCGCCGCGTCGTCGATCGCCACCACCCCGTCCCACATCGGCGTGCACCCCTTCCCGTCGGAGAGCACGAAGGCCAGGTTGTACGACTGCGGCGCTCCCGCCCCGTCGACCAGCGAGGGGGTGGTGGCGATGACGTAAGGGGCGTAAGCCGTCCCGCTGCCGCCGTTGCCGCCCTCCGCCGCGGTCTCGTCCGTCGCCGGGGCGGAGAGGGACGGCTTGCCGGAGGACTCCGCGTCCGTACGGTCGTCCTCACCGGCGGAGCACCCCGTGCCACCCGCTGCCACGGCCAGTACGAAACCCAGTCCGGCCGCAGGCCGCAGCAGACCCCTCATCGCACACCCACCCGTTTCCACGACTTCTGTTCCCGTTGTGCCAGTTGAGGGACAAGGTATGTCGGGGGAGGGGCCGATGGGGTCGAATGCCCGGTTCCGGATGCCTGAGGCACGAGCCGGGTGCCGGGGGCAGGCTGCAAGAATGGGCCCGTGACCCGCGCCTCCCTGAACAAGCAGCCGCACGAAGTCGCCACGATGTTCGACGACGTGGCCGCCCGCTACGACCTCACCAACGATGTCCTCTCCCTCGGCCAGGACCGGGTCTGGCGCAAGGAGGTGGCCAGGGCGGTCGACGCCCGGCCCGCGCAGAAGGTGCTGGACCTGGCCGCCGGTACGGCCACCTCCTCGCTGCCGTTCACCCGCGCCGGTGCCTATGTCGTGCCGTGCGACTTCTCGCTCGGGATGCTCCAGGTCGGCAAGGAGCGGCACTCCTGGATGCCGTTCACGGCGGGGGACGCGACCCGGCTGCCGTTCAGGGACGATGTCTTCGACGCCGTGACGATCTCCTTCGGGCTGCGCAATGTGCAGGACACCGATGCCGCGCTGCGCGAGATGTACCGGGTGACCCGACCGGGCGGGCGCGTGGTGATCTGCGAGTTCTCGCAGCCGACCTGGGCGCCCTTCCGGACCGTCTACACCGAGTATCTGATGCGGGCGCTGCCGCCGCTGGCCCGGACGGTGTGCTCCAACCCGGACGCGTACGTCTATCTCGCCGAGTCCATCCGCGCCTGGCCCGACCAGCCCGAACTGGCCGAGCGGCTGAAGTCGGCGGGCTGGTCGCGGGTGGCGTGGCGGAACCTGTCGGGGGGTGTGGTGGCGCTGCACCGGGGGTTCAAGGGGGACTGAGTCCATGCGGACGGCGTTCAGTGCATCGGCTCGAACGCGTCTCCCGGCGCACCCAGCTCCCGCTGCATCCCGCCGCTCGGCGGCCTCGGCACCCGGGGCTCACGCACACCCGCGCCGCCTCCGCCCTCCCCCTCACCCAGATCGAACCAGACGGTGACCACCGCACCGCGCGGGACCTCGACCCCGGGCGGCGGATACTGCCGTACGACATGGTCGACGACGGTGAGATGGAAGTCGGGTCTGTCGGGCGCGGCGAGCAGGACTCCGTGCGTCTCGGCGGTGTCGCGGGCGTCCACGGCCATCAGTCCGACCAGCTTCGGTACGCGCACTTCGGGCGTCTTGGGTGGTATGTGCACAGATGTCACCCCCTGCGGTACTGGCAGGGTAACCGCACGGGGGCGTCGATCGGAAGCGTCAAGTGTCTTTCTGTAGCCGACGATTACTCAAGGTGATGAGTCGGGGGAGTCGTGGGGGTCGGGGCCGGGTGATCCCTCAGAGGTCGAGCCGGTAGCAGTGGCCCTGCTGCTGGGTCTCCGGGGTCATGAAGGTCTCCGCCAGCCGCATACCGAGTCGCTGGGTCACCGCGATCGAGCGGGTGTTGCGGGCGTTGACCATGGCGACGACCCGTGCCGTGCGCCCGGCTCGCAGCCGCTCCAGGGTGAGCCGCGCGCCGGCGGTGACATAGCCCTTGCCCCAGTGCGCGCGCCCCAGCCGCCAGCCGATCTCGATCTCGCCCTGGGGGCCCCAGTCGCCCGGCCAGGGCTGCGCGCCGGTGAAGCCGAGCACCTGGTCCCGCTCGTCCAGCAGGGTCCAGAGGCAGAAGCCGTGCTCGGCGTCGTGGCGGCGCTGGCGGGCGGTCAGCTCCTCGTAGACGGACAGCTCGCTGCTGCGTCCGCCGTGGAACTCCATGACGTCCGGGTCGTCGAAGACCCGGTGCCAGGCCACCGCGTCCTCGTCGGTGGGGACCCGCAGCCGTACCACGGGCGGAGCTGGGTTCACAGGGCATCCCTTCGGCCGGTTGATCAATTCTGCTGAATAGACTGCCCATGTCCAGTGCCGGGCGGCACGCAGATTTCGAGCCCCGGGGAGATCCCAGTCGTGACCGAGCCACTGATCGAGCCCCTGTCGGACCCGGCGGACCCGGCGGACCAGTCAGACCTGGCGGACCAGTCAGACCCGGCGGACCAGTCAGACCCGGCGGACCAGTCAGACCTGGCGGACCAGTCGGGTCTGTCGGACAACACCGCCGATGTGATCGTCGTGGGCGCGGGGCCGGCCGGCTCCACCACCGCCTACCACCTCGCCCGTGCCGGACTCGATGTCCTGCTGCTGGAGAAGACCGCCTTCCCGCGCGAGAAGGTGTGCGGCGACGGGCTCACTCCGCGCGCCGTGAAGCAGCTGGTCGCCATGGGCATCGACATCTCCGAGGAGGCCGGCTGGCTGCGCAACAAGGGGCTGCGCATCATCGGCGGCGGCTCCCGGCTCCAGCTCGACTGGCCCGATCTGGCGTCCTACCCGAACTACGGACTCGTCCGCAAGCGCGACGACTTCGACGAGCAGCTCGCCCGGCAGGCCCAGAAGGCGGGCGCGCGGCTGTACGAGCGCTGCAATGTGGGCGAGCCGATCGTGGACGACCGCACCGGCCGGATCACCGGGGTGCGGGCCAAGCTCGGCGACCCCGACTCCACCGACAAGCGCGAAGTCACCTTCCACGCCCCGCTGGTCGTCGCCGCCGACGGCAACTCCACCCGGCTGTCCCTGGCGATGGGCCTGCACCGCCGCGAGGACCGCCCGATGGGCGTCGCCGTCCGGACGTACTTCACCTCCCCCCGCCACGAGGACGACTACCTGGAGTCCTGGCTGGAACTCTGGGACCGGCGCGGCGCCGAGGACCGGCTGCTCCCCGGCTACGGCTGGATCTTCGGCATGGGCGACGGCACGTCCAATGTGGGCCTCGGCGTCCTGAACACCTCGTCGTCCTTCAAGGAACTGGACTGGCGGGAGATCCTCAAGGCGTGGTGCGCCTCCATGCCGGAGGACTGGGGCTACACCCCCGACAACATGACCGGCCCGATCCGCGGCGCGGCCCTGCCGATGGCCTTCAACCGCCAGCCGCACTACACCCGCGGGCTGCTGCTGGTCGGCGACGCGGGCGGGCTGGTGAACCCGTTCAACGGCGAGGGCATCGCCTACGCCATGGAGTCCGGGCAGATCGCCGCCGAGATCGTCGTCCAGGCGTTCGCCCGCGCGACCCCGGCCCAGCGCGAGATCGCCCTCCGGCGCTATCCGCGGGTCCTGAAGGACACCTACGGCGGCTACTACACGATGGGCCGTGCCTTCGTGAAGCTGATCGGCAACCCGAAGGTGATGAAGCTCGCGACGGAGCGGGGTCTGACCCATCCGCTGCTGATGAAGTTCACCCTCAAGCTCCTCGCCAACCTGACCGACCCGACGGGCGGCGACGCGATGGACCGGATCATCAATGGGCTGAGCAAGGTGGCGCCGAAGGCGTGACGTCGCGTCCCGCCGGGGCGTTGCGCTCCGCTGGGTGAGTGGGGGTGCCCCTTGACCAAAGTCATCGGGGCACCCCCTATCGCCGTCACCCCATGGCTGTCACCCCATGGCCGTCACCCCCTCAGCGCCCGCTCCCTCGCGGCCCGCCGCGCATAGACCCGCTCCCGGCGGTCCTCCGTCTGCCGCAGGGCCTCCTTGCGGTCGCGCCGGGACAGCCGGTCGAGATAGAGCTGCCCGTTGACATGGTCGGTCTCATGGGCGAGGCAGCGGGCGAAGTACCCGGTCCCCTCGATCACCAGCGGCTGCCCCTCGCGGTCGTAGCCGCGCACCACGGCCCGGTCAGGGCGCGGCACCTCCACCGTGGCGCCCGGCACCGACAGACAGCCCTCGCCCTCCTCGATCAGCTGTCGCTCGTCCGGGGTGAGTGGGTCCAGCACCGGGTTGACGAGGTGTCCGACATGCCGCACCCCGTCGTCGTCCGGGCAGTCGTAGACGAACAGGCGCAAGTCGACGCCGACCTGGTTCGCGGCGAGCCCGGCGCCCTCGGCGACGTACATGGTCAGGAACATGTCGTCGATCAGCGCGGCGAGGTCCGGTCCGAACTCGGTGATGTCCCGGCAGGGCTTGTGCAGCACCTCCGCGCCGAACTCGGTGATCCGCCGGACGGTGCCGCGCCGTGCCTCGGGCGCGAGCGGGGGGTAGGAGGCGAGGGGCCGTCCCTGGACGAAGACGCTGGGCATGGGTCTGTCCTGCCTTTCGGTGTGGGTGTGTTGACGTGAGTGGCCGGTAACCGTCCTTTCGGCCCCGGCCGTCCGTCCGTACCCTCCCCTGCCCATGACCACGGAACACCCCCCACATCAGCTGCCCGACGCCCCGAACGGAGGCGCGACCCGCCGCCGCTTCCTCGCCGGTGCCGGTGCCGGTGCGGCCACCGGCCTCCTCGCCGCGGGGACGACCCACGGCGCCGCCCGTTCCGCCCCGGCCCCGCGGGTCGCCGTCCTCGGCGGTGGTGTCTCCGGCCTGAGCGCCGCCCAGGAACTCGCCGAGCGCGGCTACCGCGTCACCGTCTACGAGTACTACGACGCGCTCGGCGGCAAGGCCCGCTCGATGGACGTCCCCGGCACCGCCGCCGGAGGGCGCGCGCCGCTCCCCGGCGAGCACGGCTTCCGCTTCTTCCCGGGCTTCTACCGGAACCTCCCGGACACCATGCGCCGCATCCCGTTCCCCGGCAACGCCGACGGCGTCCGCGGCAATCTCCGCAACGGCACCGAAGCCCTGTTCGCCCGCGCCGACGGCCGGCCCGATCTGCATGTCCCGCTGCGCCGCCTCACCACCCCGCCCGACCTGGGCAGTCTCACCCCGAGCTGGCTCCGCGACCAGTTGCTGTCCGTCCTGGACCTCGGCACCCGGCTGCCCGCCCACGAGGCGGCCTACTTCGCCGGCCGGCTCCTCGTCCACCTCACCAGCTGCGACGCCCGGCGCGAGGGCCAGTGGGAGCGGACCGCCTGGTGGGACTTCATCCGCGCGGGAGAGATGAGCACCGAGTACGGCACGCTCCTCGGCGTCGGCCTGACCCGCAATCTGGTCGCCACCCGCGCGGAGGCCGCCTCCACCCGGACCGTCGGCCGCGTCATCATCGAGGCCCTGATGCTGTGGGGCCTGCTCGGCCGGGGCATGGACGGCCCGGACGCCGATATCGACCGGGTGCTCAACGCCCCGACCAGCGAGGCGTGGATCGACCCCTGGGAGCGGTATCTGCGCTCACTGGGCGTGGAATTCGTCCTCGGCACCGAGGTGCGCGAGATCGAGTACGAGGCCGGACGCGTCACCGGCGTACGCGTCGCCCCGCGGGCGGGCGGACCCAGCCGACAGGACGAGGGCGGACGGGGTCGCGGTGACGGTGGGCGGAGCCGTGGCGAGGGCGGGCAGGTCCGTACCGTCCGTGCCGACCACTACGTCTGCGCGCTGCCCGTCGAGCACGCCCGCCGGACCTGGGGACCGGCCCTGCGCGCGGCCGACCCGCAGCTCGCCCGCTGTGACGCGCTGACCACCGACTGGATGACCGGCGTGATGTTCTATCTGCGCACCCCCACCCCCGTGGTACACGGCCACGTCAACTGCCTGGACTCGCCCTGGTCGGTGACCGCGATCGGGCAGGCCCAGTTCTGGGACGGCCGGGACTTCGCCCGCGACTACGGCGACGGCCGGGCGCGGGACTGTCTCTCCGCGATCATCTCCGAGTGGGACAAACCCGGCATCCTGTATGGGAAGACGGCACGCGAGTGCACCCGGGAGGAGGTCGTCGCCGAACTCTGGGCCCAGCTCAAGGACAGCCTCAACGACTCCGGCAAGACCACCCTCACCGACGCCGACCGGCTCGGCTGGTTCATGGATCCGGCGGTGACGGGGCTGGGCGGGCCCGATCCGCAGAACCGGGAGCAGTTGCTCGTCCATCCGACCGGCACCCTGTACCACCGGCCCACGGCCCGCACCCGGGTGCCCAACCTCTTTCTCGCCGGGGACTATGTCCGCACCGACGTGGACCTCGCGACCATGGAGGGCGCCAACGAGTCCGCGCGCCACGCCGTGAACGCGCTGCTGGACGCGGAGGGCTCGGACGCGCCCCGGTGCGAGGTGTTCGAGCTGTACCGCCCACCGGAGTTCGAGCCGTTGAAGCGGGTGGACGAGGTGCGGTACGGGCTGGGGCTGCCCAATACCTTCGACCTGGGGTGACGGGGACGGCGGCAGCGCCGGAGCGGTCGTCCCGTCACCCCAGGCCGGTGATCCGGTGGCCCGGTGATCCGGTGGCCCGGTGACCGGCGGGGTCAGAGGACGCGGACCGCGCCCGACGCCGGGTAGCCGGACAGATCCTGGATGACGACACCCTTCGACGGGTTCGCCGCGTCGAGGTACTGGCCGTTTCCGATGTAGACACCGGTGTGGTACGCGGAGCCCTTGCCGCCCCAGTACAGGATGTCCCCGACCTGGAGGTTGGACGTGCCGACCTCGGTGCCGACCGTCGACTGGTCCTGCGAGACCCGCGGCAGATCGACGCCGACCTGCTTGAACGCGGCCTGCACCAGGCTGGAGCAGTCCCAGGCGTTGGGGCCGGTGGCGCCCATGACATAGGCGTCGCCGAGCTGGGCCTTGAGGAAGGCGATGACGGTGCCGACGCTGCCGCTGGCAGGGGAGGCGGTCGACTCGGAGCCGCTGTCGGACGAGGACGACGAGGGCGACGAGGCGGGCGAGGACGCGGTGGCCAGCGCGGTGCGCTCGGCGTCGCGGGCCGCGCGCTCGGCGGCCTCCTTGCGGGCTTCCTCGGCCTTCTTCTTGGCCGCGGCCTTCTTCTTCGCCTCCGCGAGATCGGCCTTGGCCTTCTTCGCGGCCTCGGCCGCGGCGGCGTCACGCTCGGCCCGCAGCTCGTAGTTGGCGGCGGCCAGCTGGGTGGCGTGGGCCGACTTGGACACCTGGACGGACAGGTCCGACGTCAGGGTGGGCAGTTCGAGCGTCTGCGTCACCGGCTCGGCGGCGTTCGCCGAAGCCGAGGCCGAACCGACGGCCACGGTGCTGAGGATGCCACCGGCCACTCCGGCCTTCAGCGCGAGCGACGAGGCGCTGCGGGGCCGGGGTTTCCGGTGGCTGCGTATGTGAGCGGTGTGGGACATGGGACCAACCGGTATCAGGGGCTCCTCCATACCTTCAAGGAACGTGTGCTGCGCCACAGTTGTTCAATCGGCGTGATGAATCCCGGGCGTGTCACTCTTTATTGACGCCGTAACGGACATTGTGGACGGGCCGTAATACGCCTGTGATCATGGGCTTTCGCGGTTACGTCCGAATTGCCCCGCACCTACCATCGGTGACGAAGGTTGGCCAAGCCCGGTTCTCAGCCACCTCTCATGAATGTGGCGGAGGTCACGGAACGGTCTCCGGGGGTGGCTGCGTCTTGTACGGGCCGCTTGGCCGGTACGCCGGTTCAGGCTCGATCGGGGCGCATGTGATCAGATCAGCTGAGATCCGATGGGATTCGATGAGATCGGTTCAGATTTAGCTAAATCGGTGTGGATCCAGGTGATTCGGTATGGATCACTCCTGATCGGCTCGTGAATGTATGCACACGTCCACACCTGACCCGACACCTCGCCCTCATGTGTGAATGCGCCCCTCTATCAAGCGCTCCCGTCCACCGCCAATTTGCATGCAGCGGAACTCTCTTGATATGGAGACGCTCCTTCCGAGACGCCTCTGAGCTGCCCTTTAGTCGCGCGGGCGGCCGAGGATGTCGCGATTGGTGATCGCTCGGCTGCTTCCAGTATGAAGATCACCGCTCATCCGACTTCATGATCCTTCGTCAGGTGGTGGAGATCACAAAGCTTGTGTAATACCCCGTGTCGCAGATCACAGAGCGGCGGGCATAAGATGCGGAGCAGTTGGGCTTGTGACCTGCTTCACATGTTCTCGATCTTCGCCGGGACGAGTGGACCTCGTGGGACTGGTGGGGCGGATGTGAGCCCATGCACCACCGCCAGCAGTCAGTGCCGACTGAGAGGAGCGAGGAGCGGTGAACGCGTATGCGCCCATCCTCGTACTGGGAGCCCTCGGGGCAGGCTTTGCGATCTTCTCCGTGGTCATGGCCACGCTGATCGGTCCGAAGCGGTACAACCGCGCCAAGCTCGAAGCCTACGAGTGCGGAATCGAGCCGACCCCCACGCCGGCCGGCGGCGGGCGCTTCCCCATCAAGTACTACCTGACGGCGATGCTCTTCATCGTCTTCGACATCGAGATCGTCTTCCTCTACCCATGGGCCGTCACCTTCGACGCCCTGGGTGTGTTCGGGCTCGTGGAGATGCTGCTCTTCGTGCTCACCGTCTTCGTCGCCTACGCGTATGTATGGCGGCGCGGCGGCCTGGAATGGGACTGAGGGGCCTTTAGCCATGGGACTCGAAGAAAAGCTGCCGAGCGGATTCCTGCTGACCACCGTCGAGCAGGCCGCGGGCTGGGTGCGCAAGTCGTCCGTCTTCCCGGCCACCTTCGGCCTCGCCTGCTGTGCCATCGAGATGATGACCACCGGCGCCGGCCGCTACGACCTCGCCCGCTTCGGCATGGAGGTCTTCCGCGGCTCACCGCGCCAGGCCGACCTGATGATCGTGGCCGGCCGGGTCAGCCAGAAGATGGCGCCGGTGCTGCGGCAGGTCTACGACCAGATGCCCAACCCCAAGTGGGTCATCTCCATGGGCGTCTGCGCGTCCTCGGGCGGCATGTTCAACAACTACGCCATCGTCCAGGGCGTCGACCATGTCGTCCCGGTCGACATCTATCTCCCCGGCTGTCCGCCGCGCCCCGAGATGCTGCTGGACGCGATCCTCAAGCTCCACCAGAAGATCCAGAGCACCCCCCTCGGGGTGAACGCCCAGGAGGCGGCCCGGGAGGCGGAGGAAGCGGCGCTGAAGGCCCTGCCGACGATCGAGATGAAGGGGCTGCTGCGATGAGCGACGCCAACGGCACCGGCGGGGCCCCGGACGGGGTGAACCCCGAGAAGGACCTCGCCGCCGCCAACCTCCCCGGCCGGCGCGGCGACGGCGGCGAGGAGATCCGCGTCCAGCGCGGCATGTTCGGCGCCAACAACGGCGGCGACACCTCCGGCTACGGCGGCCTGGTCCGCCCCGTCCGCCTCCCCGGCGCCTCCTCCCGCCCCTACGGCGGCTGGTTCGACGAGGTCGCCGACGAACTGGAGGGCGCCCTGGAGGAACAGGGCCTGGTCCCCGAGAACGCCATCGGCAAGACGGTCGTCGACCGCGGTGAGCTGACCTTCCACATCGAGCGCGAGCACCTGGTCCGCGTCGCCCGCACCCTGCGCGACGACCCGGCCCTGCGCTTCGAGCTGTGCACCGGCGTCAGCGGTGTCCACTACCCGCACGACAAGGGGCGCGAGCTGCACGCCGTCTACCATCTGCGCTCGATCACCCACAACCGGCTGCTCCGGCTGGAGGTGAGCGCCCCCGACAGCGACCCGCACATCCCGTCCCTGGTCCCGGTCTACCCGACCAACGACTGGCACGAGCGCGAGACGTACGACTTCTTCGGCATCGTCTTCGACGGTCACCCGGCCCTGACGCGGATCATGATGCCGGACGACTGGCAGGGCCATCCGCAGCGCAAGGACTACCCCCTCGGCGGCATCCCCGTCGAGTACAAGGGCGCCCAGATCCCGGCTCCGGACCAGCGGAGGTCGTACTCATGAGCACACAGCACGCCACCCCGCGGGAGACCACCGAGGGCACCGTCTACACGGTCACCGGTGGCGACTGGGACGAGGTCGTCCAGTCCGCCGCCCGCGCCGACGACGAACGCATCGTCGTCAACATGGGCCCCCAGCACCCCTCCACCCACGGAGTGCTCCGGCTCATCCTGGAGATCGACGGCGAGACGGTCACCGAGGCCCGCTGCGGCATCGGCTACCTCCACACCGGCATCGAGAAGAACCTGGAGTTCCGCACGTGGACGCAGGGCACCACCTTCGTCACGCGCATGGACTACCTGACGTCCTTCTTCAATGAGACCGGCTACTGCCTGGCCGTCGAGAAGCTCCTCGGCATCGAGGACGAGATCCCCGACCGCGCCACGATCATCCGGGTCCTCCTGATGGAGCTGAACCGGCTCTCCTCCCACCTGGTGTGCATCGCCACCGGCGGGATGGAACTGGGCGCGACCACGATCATGATCTACGGCTTCCGCGACCGCGAGATGATCCTCGACCTGTACGAGCTGATCACCGGTCTGCGCATGAACCACGCCTACATCCGCCCCGGCGGACTCGCCCAGGACCTGCCGCCCGGCGCGGTCGACCAGATCCGCGCGTTCATCAAGAAGATGCGCAAGAACCTCCCCGAGTACGACAAGCTCGCCACCGGGAACCCCATCTTCAAGGCGCGGATGCAGGACATCGGCTATCTGGACCTGGCCGGCTGCATGGCGCTGGGCGCCACCGGCCCGATCCTGCGCTCCACCGGCCTGCCCCACGACCTGCGCAAGGCCCAGCCGTACTGCGGCTACGAGACCTACGACTTCGACATCCCGACCGCCGACACCTGCGACTCCTACGGCCGCTTCCTGATCCGGCTGGAGGAGATGCGCCAGTCGCTCAGGATCGTCGAGCAGTGCCTGGACCGGCTGGAGCCCGGCCCGGTCATGGTCGGGGACAAGAAGATCGCCTGGCCCGCCCAGCTCGCCCTGGGCCCCGACGGGCTCGGCAACTCCCTCGACCACATCAAGACGATCATGGGCACCTCCATGGAGGCCCTGATCCACCACTTCAAGCTGGTCACCGAGGGCTTCCGGGTCCCGCCCGGCCAGGCGTACACCGCCGTCGAGTCGCCCAAGGGCGAACTCGGGGTCCATGCCGTCTCCGACGGCGGCACCCGCCCCTTCCGGGTCCACTTCCGCGACCCGTCCTTCACCAACCTTCAGGCCATGGCGGCGATGTGCGAGGGCGGCCAGGTCGCCGATGTCATCGTCGCCGTCGCGTCCATCGACCCCGTGATGGGAGGCGTCGACCGGTGACCACCTCTTCTTCGGAGCGCGGCGTCAGCCTGGGCATGCCCGAACTGCCCGCGCCCGCCTACCCGGACGATGTCCGCGCCCGGCTGGAGCGGGACGCGCGCGAGGTGATCGCCCGCTACCCCGACTCCCGCTCCGCCCTGCTGCCCCTGCTGCACCTCGTCCAGTCGGAGGAGGGCCATGTCACCCGCACCGGGATGCAGTTCTGCGCGGACATGCTCGCCCTGACCACGGCCGAGGTCACCGCCGTCGCCACCTTCTACACCATGTACCGGCGCCGCCCGTCCGGCGACTACCAGGTGGGGGTGTGCACCAACACGCTGTGCGCGGTGATGGGCGGCGACGCCATCTTCGAGGCGCTCCAGGAGCATCTGGCCGTCGGCAACAACGAGACCACCGACGACGGCAAGGTCACCCTGGAGCACATCGAGTGCAACGCGGCCTGCGACTTCGCGCCGGTCGTGATGGTCAACTGGGAGTTCTTCGACAACCAGACCGTGGGGAGCGCCAAGCGGCTGGTCGACGATCTGCGGGCCGGCCGTGAGGTGACCCCCACGCGCGGGGCGCCGCTGTGCACCTTCAAGGAGACCGCCCGGATCCTGGCCGGTTTCCCCGACGAGCGCGAGGGAGCCGTCGCCGCCGGCGGCAGCGCCGGAGCCGCCTCCCTGATCGGGCTGCGCCTGGCCAAGGGCGAGACCGGAGCCGCCCGGGTGGTCCACCCGCGCGACGCGGCCCCCGGGGCACCCCAGGACGCAGCACCGTCCACCGAACACCTCAGCTCGCACGACGCGCCGCAGGACACATCGGCATCGGACCCCGCCCACCCGGCGGGGCCGGTCGCCGAGGAGGGGGAGTGATGACCTTGGCACCCGAGCTGAAGGGCACGAGCCCGGAGAAACTGCTCGCACCCGTGCTGTCCGCGTTCTGGGACGAGGACCGGTCCTGGACACTGGACGTCTACCGGCGGCACGAGGGCTACGAGGGTCTGCGCAAGGCGCTCGCCATGTCACCGGACGATCTGATCGCCTACGTCAAGGACTCCGGTCTGCGCGGACGCGGCGGGGCCGGATTCCCCACGGGCATGAAGTGGCAGTTCATCCCGCAGGGCGATGGAAAGCCGCACTATCTAGTTGTCAACGCCGACGAATCGGAGCCCGGGACCTGCAAGGACATCCCGCTCCTCTTCGCGAACCCGCACAGCCTCATCGAGGGCATGATCATCGCGTGTTACGCCATCAGGTCGTCGCATGCCTTCATCTATCTCCGCGGTGAAGTCGTCCCCGTGCTGCGGCGGCTGCACTCGGCGGTCGCCGAGGCGTATGCGGCCGGCTTCCTCGGCGAGAACATCCTGGGCAGCGGGCTCGACCTCGACATCACCGTGCACGCGGGCGCGGGCGCGTACATCTGCGGTGAGGAGACCGCGCTGCTCGACTCGCTCGAAGGCCGCCGCGGCCAACCGCGGCTGCGTCCTCCCTTCCCTGCTGTCGCGGGCCTCTATGCCTGCCCGACTGTGGTGAATAACGTCGAGTCGATCGCTTCCGTTCCCGCGATCCTGCATAAGGGCAAGGAATGGTTCAGGTCGATGGGCAGCGAGAAGTCCGCGGGCTTCACGCTCTACTCGCTCAGCGGCCATGTCGCCTCCCCCGGCCAGTACGAGGCCCCGCTCGGCATCACCCTGCGCCAACTCCTGGAGATGGGCGGCGGGATGCGCCCCGGCCACCGACTCAAGTTCTGGACGCCGGGCGGCTCCTCGACCCCGATGTTCACCGACGAGCACCTCGACGTCCCTCTTGACTACGAAGGAGTGGGCGCCGCGGGTTCCATGCTCGGCACCAAAGCACTCCAGTGCTTCGACGAGACGACCTGCGTGGTGCGCGCCGTCACCCGGTGGACCGAGTTCTACGCCCATGAGTCCTGCGGCAAATGCACGCCCTGCCGCGAAGGCACCTACTGGCTGGTCCAGTTGCTCCGTGACATCGAGGCGGGCAAGGGCACCCTGTCCGACCTCGACAAGCTGAACGACATCGCCGACAACATCAACGGCAAGTCCTTCTGCGCCCTCGGCGACGGCGCCGCGGCACCGATCTTCTCCTCGCTGAAGTACTTCCGCGAGGAGTACGAGCAGCACATCACGGGCCGGGGCTGCCCCTTCGACCCGGCCAAGTCGACAGCCTGGGCGGACCGCCCGGAGGTGAACGCATGACCGTGACCACCAGCGCCCCCACCGGCGGGGGAGAGGCGGCGGTCCCGCCGGAGGACCTCGTATCGCTGACCATCGACGGCGCGGAGATCAGTGTGCCCAAGGGCACCCTGGTCATCCGGGCCGCCGAGCAGCTCGGCATCGAGATCCCCCGGTTCTGCGACCATCCGCTCCTCGCCCCGGTCGGCGCCTGCCGCCAGTGCATCGTGGAGGTCGAGGGCCAGCGCAAGCCGATGGCGTCCTGCACCATCACCTGCACCGACGGGATGGTCGTCAAGACCCAGCTGTCCTCCCCGGTCGCCGAGAAGGCCCAGCACGGGGTGATGGAGCTGCTGCTCATCAACCACCCGCTGGACTGCCCGGTCTGCGACAAGGGCGGTGAGTGCCCGCTCCAGAACCAGGCCATGTCGCACGGCCAGTCCGACTCCCGCTTCGAGGGCAGGAAGCGCACCTTCGAGAAGCCGGTCCCGATCTCCACCCAGGTGCTGCTGGACCGCGAGCGCTGTGTGCTGTGCGCCCGCTGCACCCGCTTCTCCAACCAGATCGCCGGCGACCCGATGATCGAACTCCTGGAACGCGGCGCGCTCCAGCAGGTCGGCACCGGCGAGGGCGACCCGTTCGAGTCGTACTTCTCCGGCAACACCATCCAGATCTGCCCGGTCGGCGCGCTCACCTCGGCCGCCTACCGGTTCCGCTCCCGCCCCTTCGACCTGGTCTCCACGCCCAGTGTGTGCGAGCACTGCGCCGGCGGCTGCGCCACCCGCACCGACCACCGGCGCGGCAAGGTCATGCGGCGGCTCGCCGCCAACGACCCCGAGGTCAACGAGGAGTGGATCTGCGACAAGGGCCGCTTCGGGTTCCGCTACGCCCAGCAGCGCGACCGGCTGGGAACCCCCCTGGTGCGCAACGCCGAGGGCGATCTCGAACCGGCGTCCTGGCCCGAGGCGCTCCAGATCGCCGCGCAGGGCCTGCTCGCCTCGCGCGGCCGTACCGGGGTGCTCACCGGCGGACGGCTCACCATCGAGGACGCCTACGCCTACAGCAAGTTCGCGCGCGTGGCGCTGGACACCAACGACATCGACTTCCGGGCCCGCGTCCACAGCGGTGAGGAGGCCGACTTCCTCGCCGCCCGCATCGCGGGCCGGGGCCGCGACCTCGACGGTACGGGTGTCACGTACGGCCTGCTGGAGAAGGCGCCGGCCGTGCTGCTCGCCGGGTTCGAGTCCGAGGAGGAGGCGCCCGGCGTCTTCCTGCGGCTGCGCAAGGCGTGGCGGGGGCACGGGCAGCGGGTGTTCTCGCTGGCCACCCATGTCACCCGGGGTCTTCAGAAGGCGGGCGGCACACTGCTGCCGGCCGCGCCCGGCACCGAGACCGAGTGGCTGGACGCGCTGGCCGGCGGGGTCGGCCTGGAGGCGCCCGGTGAGCAGGCCGCCGAGGCGCTGCGGGCCGAGGGCGCCGTCATCGTCGTCGGCGAGCGGCTGGCCGCGGTGGCGGGCGGGCTGACGGCCGCCGTGCGGGCCGCGACCGCCACCGGGGCGCGGCTGGTGTGGATCCCCCGGCGGGCCGGGGAGCGCGGGGCGATCGAGGCCGGTGCGCTGCCGTCGCTGCTGCCGGGCGGGCGCCCGGCGACCGACCCGCGCGCGCGGGAGGAGGTCGCGGCCGTATGGGGCGTGGCCGAACTCCCGCACCGCTACGGCCGGGACACCGGGCAGATCGTGGAGGCCGCCGTCTCCGGCGAACTCCAGGCGCTGCTGGTCGCCGGGGTGGAGACCGCCGATCTGCCGGACCCGGCCCGCGCGCGGGAGGCCCTCGACGCGGTCGGCTTCCTGGTGTCGCTGGAACTGCGGCCCAGTGAGGTGTCCCGGCGCGCCGATGTGGTGCTGCCGGTCGCCGCGGTCGCCGAGAAGGCGGGCACCTTCCTCAACTGGGAGGGCCGGGTGCGGTTCTTCGACGCCGCCCTCAAGCCCGACCAGATGACCCGCCCGCTGCCGCCGACCGACGCCCGGGTGCTCCAGATGCTGGCGGACGCCATGGACGTCCATCTGGGCCTGCCGGATCTGCGGACCACCCGCTCGGAGATCGACCGGCTCGGCTCCTGGGGCGGGCCCCGCGCGGGAGAGCCCCGCGAGAGCGGCGCCCAGGTGCCCCGTCCGGCCGCGGGCGAGGCGGTCCTCGCCGGGCACCGGCTGCTGCTCGACCGGGGCGTCCTCCAGCAGGGCGACAGCGCCCTCGCGGGCACCCGGCACGCCGCCCGCGCGCGGGTGTCGGCCGCCACTGCCGTGGAGGCGGGGGTCGCCGACGGTGCGCCGCTGGTGGTGACCGGCCCCGCCGGAACCGTGGAACTGCCGCTGGAGGTCACCGAGATGCCCGACCGGGTGGTCTGGCTCCCGCTGAACTCCACCGGCGGCGGGGTCGCCTCCGACACCGGTGCCCTGCCCGGCTCCCTCGTCCGTATCGGTCCGGCGGCCCCCGCCGACGAGGCCCCCAAGGAGGCCGGGGCATGAGCCCGTACTTCCTCGCCGCCGAGGACCTCTCGCTGTTCGGCCGCGACCCCTGGTGGCTGGTCGTCATCAAGGCGGTCTTCTGCTTCGCCTTCCTGATGGTGACCGTGCTGTTCTCCATCGTCTGGGAGCGCAAGGTCGTCGCCTGGATGCAGCTGCGCATCGGGCCCAACCGGCACGGCCCCTGGGGCATGCTCCAGTCGCTCGCCGACGGCATCAAGCTGATGCTCAAGGAAGACCTGATCGTCAAGCGCGCCGACAAGGCGGTCTATGTCCTTGCGCCGATCGTGGCCGCCATCCCGGCGTTCATGGCGATCGCGGTGATCCCCTTCGGACCGGCCGGCAACGAGATCTCGATCTTCGGCCAGCGCACCACGATGCAGCTCACCGACCTGCCGATCGCGCTGCTCTACATCCTCGCGGTCGCCTCGGTCGGCGTCTACGGCATCGTCCTGGCCGGCTGGAGCAGCGGCTCCACCTACCCGCTGCTCGGCGGTCTGCGCTCCGCCGCCCAGATGATCTCGTACGAGATCGCCATGGGCGCCGCCTTCGCCTCCGTCTTCCTGTACTCGGGCTCCATGTCCACCTCGGCGATCGTGGACGCGCAGGCGGACCGCTGGTACGTGATCCTGCTGCCGGTCTCCTTCCTCATCTACATCGTCACCATGGTCGGGGAGACCAACCGGGCCCCGTTCGACATGCCCGAGTCCGAGGGCGACCTGGTGGGCGGCTTCAACACCGAGTACTCGTCCATCAAGTTCGCGATGTTCATGCTCGCCGAGTACGTGAACATGGTGACGGTCTCCGCGGTGTCGGTGACGCTGTTCCTCGGCGGCTGGCGGGCGCCCTGGCCGATCTCCACGTTCTGGGAGGGCGCGAACCACGGCTGGTGGCCGATGCTCTGGTTCGTCCTCAAGGTGCAACTGCTGCTGTTCTTCTTCATCTGGCTGCGCGGCACCCTGCCCCGCGTCCGCTACGACCAGCTGATGAAGCTCGGCTGGAAGGTGCTGATCCCGGTCTCGCTGGTCTGGCTGATGCTGGTCGCGACCGTACGGACGCTGCGCAACGAGAACTACGACTTCGCCGATATCGCGCTGTACGTCGGCGGCGCCGTCCTTGTCCTGCTGCTGGTCTCCTTCATCGCCGACCTGTTCCGCGACCGCGGCGAACCGGCGCCCGAACCGCCCGGCCAGACCCCCGGGTTCGACCCGATGGCCGGTGGATTCCCGGTGCCGCCGCTGCCCGGACAGGAGCTTCCGCCGGTTCCCCGGCGCCGTTCCCGTCAGGAGCGGGAGCTGATTGTCAGTGGCGGGCCCGATACTCACAGTGACGGATCGCTGGATGGAAAGGAGGCGTCCGATGGCTGAGGAGCCCAAGGAGACCGACCCCGGTTTCCAGAACCCCGTGGCCGGCTTCGGCGTGACCTTCAAGGCCATGTTCAAGAAGCGGCTGACCGAGCAGTACCCGGAGCAGCAGAAGACCACCGCACCCCGGTTCCACGGACGGCACCAGCTCAACCGCCATCCGGACGGCCTGGAGAAGTGCGTCGGCTGCGAGCTGTGCGCCTGGGCCTGCCCCGCCGACGCCATCTATGTGGAGGGCGCCGACAACACCGACGAGGAGCGCTACTCGCCGGGCGAGCGGTACGGGCGGGTGTACCAGATCAACTACGCCCGCTGCATCCTGTGCGGTCTGTGCATCGAGGCGTGCCCCACGCGCGCGCTGACCATGACCAATGAGTTCGAGCTGGCCGACTCCAGCCGCGCCAACCTCATCTACACCAAGGAACAGCTCCTCGCCGGTCTGGAGGAGGGCATGGTCGACTCGCCGCACGCGATCCACCCCGGGATGGACGAGCAGGACTACTACCGGGGCCTGGTCACCGAGGCCGCCCCCGGCACCGTCCAGCAGCCCGCCGTCTCCAAGGGCGAGAAGCCCGAGGACGAGGGGGTGGACGCATGAGCGCGCAGCTCGCCGCCTACTCCACCTCCACCGGCGAGGCCGTCCAGTTCTGGATCCTCGGCACGGTCGCGGTGATCGGCGCCCTGTGCACCGTACTCATGAAGAGGGCCGTGCACAGTGCGCTGTGTCTGGCCGGGACCATGATCATCCTGGCGGTGTTCTACCTCGCCAACGGGGCCTACTTCCTCGGCGTGGTGCAGATCATCGTCTACACCGGCGCCATCATGATGCTGTTCCTCTTCGTGGTGATGCTGGTCGGGGTCACGGCCGCCGACTCGCTGAAGGAGACCATCAGAGGCCAGCGCTGGCTGGCCCTGCTGTGCGGTCTCGGCTTCGGCGCGCTGCTGATCGGCGGGATCGGCAACGCCTCGCTGAACCAGTTCGACGGCCTGGCGACGGCCAACGCGGGCGGCAATGTCCAGGGCATCGCCTCCCTCATCTTCACCAAGTACGTCTTCGCCTTCGAGATCACCGGCGCCCTGCTGATCACCGCCGCCGTCGGCGCCATGGTGCTCACCCACCGCGAGCGCATCGAGCGCGCCCGGACCCAGCGCGAGCTGGCCGAGCAGCGGGTGCGCGAGGGCAAGCACCTGCCGCCGCTGCCCGCCCCCGGCGTGTACGCCCGGCACAACGCGGTGGACATCGCCGGTCTGCTGCCCGACGGCACCCCCTCGGAGCTGACGGTCAACCGGACCCTGCGCGAGCGCGGCCAGATCCGCGATGTGTCCACCGAGGCCATCAGCGACCTCAAGGCCCTGGAGCAGCGCTCGCAGGAGCGGCTGGAGCGGGACGAGATCGAGCCGCCGCACTTCCAGCGGACCGAGGAGGCGTCCAAGTGAACCCGGTCAATTACCTCTACCTCGCGGCCCTGCTGTTCACGATCGGCGCCACCGGCGTCCTGATCAGGCGGAACGCGATCGTGCTGTTCATGTGCGTCGAGCTGATGCTCAACGCCTGCAACCTCGCCTTCGTCGCCTTCTCCCGGATGCACGGCAATCTCGACGGACAGATCATCGCCTTCTTCACGATGGTCGTCGCCGCCGCCGAGGTCGTGGTCGGACTCGCGATCATCGTGTCCCTGTTCCGCGCCCGCCACTCGGCCTCGGTCGACGACGCCAGCCTGATGAAGCTGTAAGGGGTCGGAAGAATCGTGGAGAACCTCATTGCGCTGCTGATCGCGGCGCCCCTCCTCGGAGCCGCCGTGCTGCTGTGCGGCGGACGCCGGCTCGACGCGGTCGGCCACTGGATCGGCACGCTGCTGTCGGCCGTCTCGTTCGTGTTCGGCGTGATCCTCTTCGCCGATCTGCTGGGCCGGGGCGCCGAGGACCGCACCCTGATCCAGCACTTGTTCACCTGGATCCCGGTCGAGAGCTTCCAGGCGGACGTCGCCTTCCGCCTCGACCAGTTGTCGATGACGTTCGTCCTGCTGATCACCGGCGTCGGCACGCTCATCCACGTGTACTCGATCGGGTACATGGAGCACGACGAGCGCCGCCGCCGCTTCTTCGGTTATCTCAATCTGTTCCTCGCGGCGATGCTGATCCTCGTCCTCGCCGACAACTATCTGCTGCTGTACGTCGGCTGGGAGGGCGTCGGTCTCGCCTCCTATCTGCTGATCGGCTTCTGGCAGCACAAGCCCAGCGCCGCCACGGCCGCCAAGAAGGCGTTCCTGGTCAACCGGGTCGGCGACATGGGCCTGGCCATCGCGATCTTCCTGATGTTCACGACGTTCGGCACCTTCGCCTTCGGCCCCCTGCTCGGCGGGCACGAGGAGTCCCCCCTGATCGGCGGGGCGAGCGAGGGCGTGCTCACCGGCATCGGCCTGATGCTGCTGCTCGCCGCCTGCGGCAAGTCCGCCCAGGTGCCGCTCCAGTCCTGGCTCGGGGACGCGATGGAGGGCCCGACCCCGGTCTCGGCCCTGATCCACGCCGCGACGATGGTCACCGCGGGCGTCTACCTCATCGTCCGCTCCGGCGCGATCTTCAACGCGGCGCCGGACGCGCAACTGGTGGTCACCATCGTCGGCGCGGTCACGCTGCTGTTCGGTGCGATCGTCGGTTGTGCCAAGGACGACATCAAGAAGGCCCTCGCGGGCTCCACGATGTCGCAGATCGGGTACATGGTCCTCGCCGCGGGCCTCGGCCCCATCGGCTATGTCTTCGCGATCATGCACCTGGTGACCCACGGCTTCTTCAAGGCCGGGCTGTTCCTGGGCGCCGGTTCGGTCATGCACGGCATGAACGACGAGGTCGACATGCGCAAGTACGGCGGCCTCAGGAAGTACATGCCAGTCACCTTCGTCACCTTCGGCCTCGGCTATCTCGCGATCATCGGCTTCCCGGGGCTGTCCGGCTTCTTCTCCAAGGACAAGATCATCGAGTCGGCGTTCGCCAAGGGCGGCACCGAGGGCTGGATCCTCGGCGGCGTGGCCCTGCTCGGCGCGGCCATCACCGCGTTCTACATGACCCGCGTGATGCTGATGACGTTCTTCGGCGAGAAGCGCTGGCAGCCCGACGAGAACGGCGAGGAGCCCCGCCCGCACGAGTCCCCCAGGTCCATGACGATCCCCATGATCGTGCTGGCCGTCGGCTCCGTCGCGGGCGGCGCCTTCTTCAGCATCGGCGACCGCTTCGTGAACTGGCTGGAGCCCATCACCGGCTACGAGCACGGACACCCGCCGGTCAGCGCCCTCACCGTCACCCTGTCCACGGTCGCCGTCATGGTCGTCGGCGTCGCCGTCGCCTGGGCCCAGTACGGGCGCCGCCCGGTCCCGGTCACCGCCCCGCGCGGCTCCCTGCTCACCCGCGCCGCCCGCCGCGACCTCCTCCAGGACGACTTCAACCATGTCGTGCTGGTCCGCGGCGGCGAGCACCTCACCCGCTCCCTGGTGTACGTCGACCACAGCCTGGTCGACGGAGTCGTCAACGGCACGGCGGCCTCGGTCGGCGGTCTCTCCGGACGCCTGCGGGGGCTCCAGAACGGCTTCGCGCGGTCCTACGCGGTCTCGATGTTCGGCGGTGCGGCACTGCTGATCGCCGCGACCCTGCTGATGAGGGCGGTCTGATACCGATGTCCTTTCCCCTGCTGACAGCGACGGCGCTGCTCCCGGCTGTCGGGGCCATCGCCACGGCCGCCGTACCGGCCGCCAAACGCACCGCGGCCAAATGGCTGGCGCTGGTGGTCTCGCTCGCCACCCTCGGGCTCGCCCTCGCGATCCTGGTCCGCTTCGACCCCGGCGGCGACCGCTACCAGCTCACCGAGTCGCGCGCCTGGATCTCCGAGTTCGGGGTGCGCTACGAACTGGGCGTGGACGGCATCGCGGTGGTGCTGATCGCGCTGACCGCCCTGCTCATCCCGTTCATCATCCTGGCGGGCTGGCACGACGCCGACCCGCTGGAGACCGGCTCCACGCGCTGGCGCCCCACCCAGGGCTTCTTCGCGCTGATCCTGCTGGTCGAGGCGATGGTGATCCTCTCCTTCGAGGCCACCGACGTCTTCCTCTTCTACATCTTCTTCGAAGCCATGCTGATCCCGATGTACTTCCTCATCGGCGGCTTCGGGGACCGGGCCCATGAGCACGGCGAGAAGGTGGCCGCCACCCAGCGGTCCTACGCCGCCGTGAAGTTCCTGCTCTACAACCTGGCCGGCGGTCTGATCATGCTGGCCGCGGTGATCGGCCTCTATGTCGTCGCCGGGAACTTCTCGCTGCCCGAGATCGCCGCCGCCCGCGCGAGCGGTGAACTGACCATGGCGACCAGCACCGAACGCTGGCTGTTCCTCGGCTTCTTCTTCGCCTTCGCGGTGAAGGCGCCCCTGTGGCCGCTGCACACCTGGCTGCCCAACGCGATGGGGGAATCCACCGCACCGGTCGCCGTACTGATCACCGCGGTGGTCGACAAGGTCGGCACCTTCGCGATGCTCCGCTTCTGCCTCGGCCTCTTCCCGGAGGCGTCCAAGTGGGCCACCCCGGTGATCCTGGTCCTCGCCGTGATCAGCATCATCTACGGGGCGCTGCTCGCCGTCGGCCAGCGGGACATGAAGCGGCTGGTGGCGTACGCGTCGATCTCCCACTTCGGGTTCATCATCATGGGCATCTTCGCGATGACCAGCCAGGGCCAGTCCGGCGCCACGCTCTACATGGTCAACCACGGGATCTCCACGGCCGCGCTGATGCTGGTCGCCGGGTTCCTGATCTCCCGGCGCGGCTCGCGGCTCATCGCCGACTACGGCGGAGTGCAGAAAGTCGCCCCGGTGCTCGCCGGCACTTTCCTGATCGGCGGTCTGGCGACCCTCTCGCTCCCGGGTCTCGCGCCCTTCGTCAGTGAATTCCTGGTCCTGGTCGGCACGTTCTCCCGCTATCCGGTGATCGGCATCATCGCCACCTTCGGCATCGTGCTCGCCGCGCTCTACACGCTGGTGCTCTACCAGCGGACGATGACGGGCCCGGTGAAGCCGGAGCTGGCCAAGATGCCCGACCTCCGGGTCCGGGAACTCGTGGTGGTCGCCCCGCTGGTCGCCCTGCTGATCGGGCTGGGCGTCTATCCGAAGCCGATCGCCGACATCGTCAACCCGGCGGTCGAGCAGACCATGTCCGATGTCCAGAAGCAGGACCCCCAGCCCGAGGTGGAGGCGGCAAGGTGAGTGCGGCAGCCGTCCACAGCCTGTGGACAACCGCGGCGACCCCGATCTCGAAGATCGACGCGCCGAAGATCGAGTACGCCCAGCTCTCGCCCATCCTGATCGTCGTCGGCGCGGCGATCCTCGGGATCCTGATCGAGGCGGTCGTACCCCGCAAGTCCCGTTACTACGTCCAGACCTTCACGGCCGTCGTCGCGCTCGCCGCCGCCTTCGCCGGGGTGGTGGCGCTCGCCGCCGACGGATACGCCACCACCAAGTCCGGCATCGCGGCCATGGGCGCCATCGCCATCGACGGACCGACCCTGTTCCTCCAGGGCACGATCCTGCTGGTGGCGCTGGTCAGCCTGTTCACCTTCGCCGAGCGGCGCCTCGACCCCGAGGCGCACGGCAACCGGGTCGACTCCTTCGCCGCCCAGGCCGCCGCGGTCCCGGGCAGCGACGCCGAAAAGGCCGCGGTCAGGGCCGGGTTCACCACCACCGAGGTGTTCCCGCTGCTGATGTTCGCGGTCGCTGGAATGCTCCTCTTCCCGGCCGCCAACGATCTGCTGACCCTGTTCGTCGCCCTGGAGGTCTTCTCCCTGCCGCTCTATCTGCTGTGCGCGCTCGCCCGCCGCAAGCGGATGATCTCGCTGGAAGCGGCCGTCAAGTACTTCCTGCTCGGCGCGTTCGCCTCCGCGTTCACCCTGTTCGGCATCGCTCTGCTGTACGGCTACGCGGGCTCCATGTCGTACGCCACGATCGCGCAGGTCGTCGACGGCACGATCCCCACGGTCACCCCGGCGCTCGCCGACACCATGGACAATGACGCGCTGCTGCTGGTCGGCACCGCGCTGGTCGTCATGGGCCTGCTCTTCAAGGTCGGCGCCGTCCCCTTCCACATGTGGACACCGGACGTCTACCAGGGCGCCCCCACGCCGGTCACGGGCTTCATGGCCGCCGCCACCAAGGTCGCCGCCTTCGGCGCCCTGCTGCGCATCCTCTACGTCGTCCTGCCCGGCCTGCGCTGGGACTGGCGGCCGGTGATGTGGGCCGTGGCGATCATCACCATGCTGGGCGGCGCCATCGTGGCGATCACCCAGACCGACATCAAGCGCCTGCTGGCCTACTCGTCCATCGCGCACGCCGGCTTCATCCTCGCCGGTGTCGTCGCGACCAACCCCGACGGCATCTCCTCGGTGCTGTTCTATCTGGCCGCGTACTCCTTCGTCACGATCGGCGCCTTCGCCGTGGTGACCCTGGTGCGCGACGCGGGCGGCGAAGCCACGCATCTGTCCAAATGGGCGGGGCTCGGCCGGAGATCACCGCTGGTCGCGGCGGTCTTCGCGGTGTTCCTGCTGGCCTTCGCCGGTATCCCGCTGACCTCCGGCTTCGCCGGGAAGTTCGCCGTGTTCAAGGCGGCGGCGGAGGGTGGGGCGGCGCCGCTGGTCGTGGTCGGTGTGATCTCGTCGGCGATCGCCGCGTTCTTCTATATCCGGGTGATCGTGCTGATGTTCTTCAGCGAGCCGAGGCCCGAGGGCCCGACCGTCGCCGTGCCGTCGCCGCTGACCATGACGGCGATCGGGGTGGGGGTCGCGGTCACGCTGGTGCTCGGTGTGGCCCCGCAGTACTTCCTGGATCTGGCGGGGACTGCGGGGGTGTTTGTGCGCTGAGGCGCGGTGGTGCGGTGGCGCTGAGGCGCGGTGTTGCTGAAGCGCTGACCGGGTTCTTTGTGCGGGCGGGTCCCGGCTCCTGGCGGAGTCGGGGCCCGCCCGGTTTTTGTGGCGGGGCTGGAGCTTCTCCGGTTTCGTGGGCGCGGTCGGAGCTGGTCCGGGTTTCGTGGCGGGGGCGGGACCTGTTCGGGGGCGGGGGCGGGGGCGTGGGCGGGGGTGGGAGCGGGCTCGGGGGTTTCCGTGGTGGAGCTGGGACCCGTCCGGATTTCGTGGCGGAGCTGGACCCGCCCGCTTCCCGTGGCGGAGCCGGGGCTCGCCCGGGTCTCGGCGCGCGGCGAGTGTGGCTGGCGGGGGTGGCTGGTCGGAGTGGCTGGTGAGTGTGGCTGGTGGGGGAGGCTGATCCGGGTGGCCGGGTCGGGGTTGGCCGGGTCGGGGTTGGCCGGGTCGGGGTTGGCCGGGTCGGGATGGCCGGGTCGGGATGGCCGGTTCCCGGCGGAGCCGGATGGCTGGAGTGGGTCTGTGGATAACTCCGGCGGTGTCAGTGCGGGGGCCTATCGTGGACGCAGTGGTCGAAGCACGACGTACGGGGGCACGGCGATGCGTGGGACGGGCGGGATCGGTGGTATGGCGGCGGTAGCCGACAGCGAGGCGCTGGAGACGCTCCGCAAGGTCTTCGGGTACGAAGCCTTCCGGGGCGAGCAGGAAGCCGTGATCGAGCATGTGGTGTCCGGCGGGGACGCCGTGGTGCTGATGCCGACCGGCGGCGGAAAATCCCTCTGCTATCAGATCCCCTCCCTGGTCAGAGAGGGCACGGGCATTGTCGTCTCCCCGCTGATCGCGCTGATGCAGGACCAGGTGGACGCGCTGCGCGCGCTGGGGGTGAACGCCGGGTTCATCAACTCCACCCAGGACTTCGACGAGCGGCGGGTGGTGGAGGCCGAGTACCTCGCCGGGGAGCTGGACCTGCTGTACCTGGCGCCGGAGCGGCTGCGGCTGGACGCCACGCTGAATCTGCTGGCGCGCGGCAGGATCTCCGTCTTCGCGATCGACGAGGCGCACTGCGTGGCGCAGTGGGGCCATGACTTCCGGCCCGACTATCTCGCCCTGTCCGTGCTCGGCGAGCGCTGGCCGGACGTCCCCCGCATCGCGCTCACGGCCACGGCGACGCGGGCCACCCACCAGGAGATCACCCAGCGCCTGGGCATGCCCGACGCGCGGCACTTCGAGGCCAGCTTCGACCGGCCCAACATCCAGTACCGGATCGTGCCCAAGGCCGACCCCAAGAAGCAGCTCCTGGGCTTCCTGCGGGAGGAGCACGCGGGCGACGCGGGCATCGTGTACTGCCTGTCGCGCAACTCGGTGGAGAAGACCGCCGAGTTCCTCTCCCGCAACGGCGTCGAGGCGGTGCCGTACCACGCGGGGCTGGACGCCGGGACCCGTGCGGCGCACCAGTCGCGGTTCCTGCGCGAGGACGGCCTCGTGGTGGTGGCGACCATCGCCTTCGGCATGGGCATCGACAAGCCGGACGTCCGGTTCGTGGCCCATCTCGATCTGCCGAAGTCGGTGGAGGGCTACTACCAGGAGACCGGCCGCGCCGGGCGCGACGGCCTGCCGTCCACGGCCTGGATGGCGTACGGGCTCAATGACGTCATCCAGCAGCGCAAGATGATCCAGTCCAGCGAGGGCGACGAGGCGTTCCGGCGGCGCGCGCAGGCACATCTGGACGCGATGCTCGCCCTGTGCGAGACCGCGGCGTGCCGGCGGGGCCAGCTGCTCGCCTACTTCGGCCAGGAGCCCGGCGCGACCGGCTGTGGCAACTGCGACAGCTGTCTGACCCCGCCGGAGACCTGGGACGGCACGGTGGCGGCGCAGAAGGTGCTGTCGACGGTGGTGCGGTTGCAGCGGGAGCGGGGGCAGAAGTTCGGCGCCGTGCAGATCGTGGACATCCTGCTCGGCAAGCGGACCGCCAAGGTGATCCAGTTCGATCATGACCAGCTGTCGGTGTTCGGCATCGGCGAGGAGTTGGAGGAGGGCGAGTGGCGCGGGGTCGTCCGGCAGCTCCTGGCCCAGGGCATCCTCGCGGTCGAGGGCGACTACGGCACGCTGGTGCTGACCGAGGCGAGCGGCGAGGTGCTGCGGCGGGAGCGGGAGGTGCCGCTGCGCAAGGAGCCGAAGAAGGTGCCGGTGGCCCGGACCGGGGGCTCCCGGGGTGAGCGCAAGGGCAAGGCTTCGGCGGCGGTGGCCGAGCTGCCGGAGGCGCTGGCGCCCGCGTTCGAGGCGCTGCGCGCCTGGCGCGCCGAGCAGGCCCGGGAACAGGGCGTTCCGGCGTACGTCATCTTCCATGACGCCACGCTGCGCGAGATCGCGACCCAGTGGCCGGGGTCGGTGCGGGAGCTGGGCGGCATCAGTGGAGTGGGCGAGAAGAAGCTCGCGACGTATGGGGAGGGTGTGCTGGAGGTACTGGGGGGGATGGAGCGGCCGGGGGAGAGTGCGGGTTCTGGCGTTGGTGCTGCTGCCGGTGCCGGTGCCGGTTCTGGTTCTGGTGCCGGTGGCGGCTCTGGTGGGGCTGGGGCTGGGCGGGGCGACCGGGGCGGGGTGACTTCGGGGTCCGCGTCCGGGGGCGGGTCCGAGGCCGGGTCCTGGTCCGGTGGGGATGAGCTGTGGCCCGAGGGCGATGTGGAGCCGGAGCCGGAGGACTGGAGATAGTCGGCGGGGCGGCCCAAGCTCGCGCCGAGCACCCCGACCCACCCCGCCCCCTCGCCGCTACAGCGCGCGTGCCGCGTATGCCCTGACGTCCGCGTCGGTGTCCGTGGTCGCCGTGGCCAGGGCGGTGCGGGCCTCCGCCGTGCCGGTGTGGGCGGCGAGGGCGAGGACGGCCGCCTAGGGCGTGTCTTCAATTGATCTTGCGTGGTGGATCATGGTCGGGTGATACGTCGTCATGAGCTGTCTGATGAGGAGTGGGAGTTCCTCCGT
>NZ_JBEXLA010000057.1:0-41049 GCF_040609715.1 Streptomyces sp. NPDC004610
CAAGCCATCAACTCGACAGGGGGAGAGAGTCATGCCAACTCCGGAGGCCGGGCGCCCCATTGCGGGGCCACCAAGAAGGTAATGGGGGGGGGCGGGGGGCGGCGCCCAATGCCGGGGGGGGCGGGGCCTGAGTCCAGCGCCGGGGGCGGGGGCGGGGCCCAGCGCCGGACGCGCCCGGGGCCTCAGTCCAGTGCCGGGGCGGGGGGCGGGGCCCACGACCGGGCGCGCCCGGGGCCTGAGTCCAGCGCCGGGAGGCGGGCCTGAGTCCGGCACCTGGAGTCGGCACCTCAGCGCGCTGCCGCCCTCCGAAGCGCCGACGCGCGCCTGAGCGCAAGGCCCGGGAGGCAGCGCCCAAGTCCGCCCCTCCAGGCCCACCCCCGGCCCACCCCTGGGGCCACCGCCCTGCCACCACGCCCAGGCCCGAGGCCCGGCCACGACGCCCCCGCCAGGCGTCTGAGACCGGCCTCTGACACCGGCGCCCGAGCCCGCAGCACCCGAGGCCGGGGCCTGCGGCGCAGCACCTGGAAGGCGGCCTCCAAGTCCGCCCCCAGGACCTCCAGGGCGGTCACCACCTACGCCCCACGCCCGAGGCTGCCCCCGGCCACCGGCCCCGGCTCCCGGGGAGGCGTGCGCCCGCCCCGCCCCGCACACCTCCCCGACCAGCCCCCGGCACCCCCGGTCGCCACACCACCCCCGTCACCAGGCCGCCCCCACCACCCAAGCCCACCCCCCCGGCGCTGGACTCAGGCCCCACCCCCACCACCCCCACCCGCCCCACTCCCCACCCCCACCCCGTCACCCAGGAGCCCCCCACCAGACACGACCCCACCCCACCCAATAAGCAATAGCCACCCATTTCCGCGAGGTGAGATCCTGGGACGCGTATGTCTACGCACCCTGCCCCCGCCCTCGGCGCCCTCGCCCCCCGTCTGACCGCCCTGTCGCTGCGTGATGCGCACCGGCTCGGGCGGCGGCTCGAAGGTGCCCGCAAGATCCGCAAGCCGGAGGCGCGGGCCGCCGTGCTCGCCGAGATCGAGGCGGAGGTCGAGAAGGCGGAAGGCCGGATGGCCGAGCGCCAGGCCCGCCTCCCCGCGATCACCTATCCCGAGCAGCTGCCCGTCAGCCAGAAGAAGGACGAGATCGCCGACGCGATCCGCGACCACCAGGTCGTGATCGTGGCCGGTGAGACCGGGTCCGGCAAGACCACCCAGATCCCCAAGATCTGTATGGAGCTGGGGCGGGGCGTCCGCGGCATGATCGGGCACACCCAGCCCCGCCGGATCGCCGCCCGGACCGTCGCGGAGCGCGTCGCGGAGGAGCTGGACACCCCGCTCGGCGAGGCCGTCGGCTGGAAGGTGCGGTTCACCGACCAGGTGAGCCCCGACGCCACGTTCCTCAAGCTGATGACGGACGGCATCCTGCTCGCCGAGATCCAGACCGACCGCGAGCTGCGCGCCTACGACACGATCATCATCGACGAGGCCCATGAGCGGTCCCTCAACATCGACTTCCTGCTCGGCTATCTCGCCCAGCTGCTGCCCCGCCGGCCCGACCTCAAGGTCGTCATCACCTCGGCGACCATCGACCCCGAGCGGTTCTCCCGGCACTTCGGGGACGCCCCGATCATCGAGGTCAGCGGCCGTACGTACCCCGTCGAGGTGCGTTACCGGCCGCTGCTCGAAGAGGACTCCGAGGACGCCGACCGCGATCAGATCACCGCGATCACCGACGCCGTGGAGGAGCTTCAGGGGGAAGGAAAAGGGGACATCCTCGTCTTCCTCTCCGGTGAGCGGGAGATCCGGGACACCGCCGACGCGCTGACCAAGAAGCAGTACCGGTTCACCGAGATCCTCCCCCTCTACGCCCGCCTCTCGCACGCCGAGCAGCACCGCGTCTTCCAGCCCCACACCGGCCGCAGGATCGTGCTGGCCACCAATGTGGCCGAGACCTCGCTGACCGTCCCGGGCATCAAGTACGTCATCGACCCCGGCTTCGCCCGGATCTCCCGCTACAGCCACCGCACCAAGGTGCAGCGCCTGCCCATCGAGGCGGTCTCGCAGGCCAGCGCCAACCAGCGCAAGGGCCGCTGCGGCCGTACCTCGGACGGCATCTGCATCCGGCTCTACGACGAGGACGACTTCCTCGCCCGCCCGGAGTTCACCGACGCCGAGATCCTGCGCACCAACCTCGCCTCCGTCATCCTCCAGATGACCGCCGCCGGTCTCGGAGACATCGAGAAGTTCCCCTTCATCGACCCGCCGGACCACCGCAACATCCGCGACGGCGTCCAGCTCCTCCAGGAACTGGGCGCGATCGACCCGGCGGAGAAGGACACCCGGAAACGGCTCACCGACACCGGGCGCAAGCTCGCCCAGCTCCCCGTCGACCCCCGCCTCGCCCGGATGGTCCTGGAGGCGGACCGCAACGGCTGTGTCCGCGAGGTCATGGTCATAGCCGCCGCGCTGTCCATCCAGGACCCCCGCGAGCGGCCCGCCGACAAACAGACCCAGGCCGACCAGCAGCACGCCCGCTTCCGCGACGAGACCAGCGACTTCCTCGCCTATCTCAACCTCTGGCGCTATCTGCGCGAGCAGCAGAAGGAGCGCGGCTCGTCCGCCTTCCGCCGGATGTGCAAACAGGAGTATCTGAACTTCCTGCGGATCCGCGAGTGGCAGGACATCTACACCCAGCTGCGGACCGTCGCCAAGCAGATGGGCATCCACCTCAACGAGGACGACGCCCCCGGCGACCGCATCCATGTCTCCCTCCTCGCCGGCCTCCTCTCCCACATCGGGATGAAGGACGTGAAGGACGCGAAGGACGGCAGCAGGGACGGCAAGGACGCCGGGAGCGGGCGCCGGGACCGCGGCAGCAACGAGTACCTCGGCGCCCGCAACGCCAAGTTCGCGATCTTCCCCGGCTCGGCCCTCTTCAAGAAGCCCCCGCGGTTCGTGATGTCCGCCGAACTGGTGGAGACCTCCCGGCTCTGGGCCCGCGTCAACGCGAAGATCGAGCCCGAGTGGGTCGAGCCCCTCGCCGAGCACCTCCTCAAGCGCACCTACAGCGAACCGCACTGGGAGAAGGACCAGGCCGCGGTCATGGCCTACGAGAAGGTCACGCTGTACGGCGTCCCGATCGTCGCCCAGCGCAAGGTGAACTACGGCCGGATCGACCCCGAGCTGTCCCGCGAGCTGTTCATCCGCAACGCCCTGGTCGAGGGCGACTGGCGCACCCACCACAAGTTCTACGCCGACAACCGCAAGCTGCTCACCGAGGTCGAGGAGCTGGAGCACCGCGCCCGGCGCCGGGACATCCTGGTCGACGACGACACCCTCTTCGACTTCTACGACCAGCGGGTACCCGAGCATGTGGTCTCCGGCGCCCACTTCGACTCCTGGTGGAAGAGCAAGCGGCACGAGCAGCCGGATCACCTCGACTTCGAGCGCGAGATGCTCATCCGGGAGTCGGCGGAGGCGGTCACCAAGGCCGACTATCCCGACAACTGGCGCCAGGGGCAGCTGAAGTTCCGGGTGACCTACCAGTTCGAGCCCGGCGCGGACGCCGACGGCGTCACCGTCCACATCCCGCTCCAGGTCCTCAACCAGGTCACGGACGAGGGCTTCGACTGGCAGATCCCGGGCCTGCGCGAGGAACTGGTCACCGAGCTGATCCGCTCCCTGCCCAAGCCGATCCGCCGCCACTACGTCCCGGCGCCGAACTTCGCCCGGCGCTTCCTGGACACCGCGGTCCCCTTGCAGGAGCCGCTGCCGGTGACCCTGGCGCGCGAGCTGAAGCGGATGGTCGGGGTGCCGGTGACCGCCGACGACTTCGACCTGTCCCGCATCCCCGAGCATCTGACGGTCACCTTCCGGATCGTCGACGAGCGGCGCCGCAAGGTCGCCGAGGACAAGGACCTGGAGGCGCTCCGGCTCCGGCTGCGGCCGAAGGCACGCCAGGCGCTGTCCCAGGCCGCCGCGGCCACCGCGTCCCGGCAGGGCGGCGAGTCCCTGGAGCGCACCGGCCTCACCGACTGGACGATCGGCGCCCTCACCCGGGTCTTCGAGACCCGCCGGGCCGGCCAGCCGGTGAAGGCGTACCCGGCGCTGGTGGACGACGGCGACACCGTCTCCGTACGCCTCTTCGACACCGAGGCCGAGCAGGCGGCGGCGATGTGGAAGGGCACCCGCCGGCTGATCCTGCGCAACATCCCGGTGAACCCGGCGAAGTTCGCCTCCGAGAAGCTGACCAACCCGCAGAAGCTCGCCCTCTCCGCCAACCCGCACGGCTCGGTCCAGGCCCTCTTCGAGGACTGCGCGACAGCCGCCGCGGACCGTCTGATCGCCGACCTCGGCGGCCCGGCGTGGGACGAGGAGTCGTACCGGAAGCTGTACGAGAAGGTGCGCGCCGAGATCGTGGACACGACCGTGCGGGCGGTGAGCCAGACCCAGCAGGTGCTGGCCGCCTGGCAGGCCGCCGAGCGCCGGCTGAAGGGCATCCGCAGCCCCGCCCTGCTCGCCAATCTGGCGGACGTCAGGGCGCAGCTGGACGGCCTGGTGAAGCCGGGCTTCGTGACGGCGACGGGGCTGCGGCGGCTGCCGCATCTGGTCCGCTATCTGATCGCGGTGGACCGCCGCCTCCAGCAGATGGAGACGGGCGTCCAGCGGGACACCGCCCGGATGGAGAAGGTCCATGAAATGCAGGACGAGTACGCCTGGCTGCTGGAGCAACTGCCCCAGGGGCGGCCCGTCCCGGCCTCCGTCCTGGACATCCGCTGGATGATCGAGGAACTGCGGGTCAGCTATTTCGCGCACGCGCTGGGCACGGCGTACCCGGTCTCGGACAAGCGGATCGTGAAGGCGATCGACGCGGCAGTTCCGTAACGGGGGTTGTACGCTGGGTGAGTTCGACCAGGGGGCGCACCCTCCTGTACAGTCCTTCTCGCAGCGCAACGCACGAATCGCACTGCGAAACCAGGTCCTGTGGAGCAGCTTGGAGTGCTCGCCACCCTGTCAAGGTGGAGGCCGCGGGTTCAAATCCCGTCAGGACCGCGCAACAAAGCACCACCGCAACACCAAGGCCCGCACCCGCGAAGGGTGGCGGGCCTTCTTCATGCAGGCCGTGAGCACGAGCAGGCCGCGCCCGCGGCGGAGCCGCCGTCGAACACAGCAAATCCCGTCAGGACCGCAACAAGCATTACCCTCAAGGCCCGCACCCGCGAAGGGTGGCGGGCCTTCTTCATGTCGGCGGCATTCTTCCCGCCCGCCGCCATCTTCGTACGCACGCCCCACCTTGACGCCCCCGCCCTCTCTGGGTACCCCAGAGAGCAAGGGCCGTTCCCCCGGGCCCCTCGCGGAGCGTGGAGGTGGCGTATGGCGGCATCGGTCAGGCACGAGACGCGGGCGTTGCTCCGCGCGCATCTGTCCGCCGCCTCCTCCTACCGCCATCTGACCCGCCACTGCCCCATCTGCCACCGGCTGCTGCGGCTGGCGATGGACAGCCCGCCCACAGCCGACGGAGAGCCCGCCGAGGCCCCTCGCACCGAGCCCGGCGCCGAGCCGCCCGAAGGCCGCGACGACCGGCCTCCCCCGGCGCCCCGGCCGACACCACGGAACACCCCGCTCCACTAGCGTAGATACGCCAACGGCAACAAGTACCCTGGCATGTGACGGTAGTCACCGGCGGAGTTTCCGAAACGATGGGGCTTACCATCCCCCTACAACTGGTCAATTTAATATGTGCAATTGCACCCCCCTGTGAGGGGTTGCGAGGGCACTTCCGGGGCCGTTCCTACAGCCCTCCCCAGACTTCGACAAGGCCGCTCACAGGGCGGCCGGCACCCCCGCCGCCGGGGCACAAAAAAGATCGCGCTGGACCCGGCGGAGTCCAGCGCGATCTACGACGCACCCTGTTCAGTCTCTGTGCAGTGCTTGGGCGAGGGTTCTGTTGGGGCAGTACCCGCGTCGCTTGGAGCCAGGGTTCGGGCGTTCCGGCGGGTTGGGGGACCTACCGATCTGCCCTTATTGAGTTGTTCAGGCTTCGCTGCGCTGCTGGGGGATGCCCGCGAGCAGTGCACGGACCTCCGCCTCGCGGTAGCGGCGGTGCCCGCCGAGCGTACGGATGGACGTGAGCTTTCCGGCCTTCGCCCACCGCGTGACCGTCTTCGGGTCTACGCGGAACATCGTGGCGACCTCAGCCGGGGTCAGCAGCGGCTCGGCATCAGGGGTGCGAGCGGTCATGAGCGGCCTCCTCGGAGAACCGGTTCTCGGTTCTTTCCTCTAAATTCTGCACCTTGACCCGCGTTGCCCGAAATGGCGGACGCGGGTCGAGTCGGTTATAGGACGAACGGCTTGTCCTCGGCACTACAACTACACCATCTGTCCAGCCGCGTCGGCCAAACCGATGGAATTGCCCTCCCAGGTGTTCATCAGCGACGGAAGCCGATGGACCATGCCATAGCGGACAGTCACGCCTCTGTGACGATCAGTCACAGGGCGATCAGGAGTCACGAGACATCACGAGACATCATCAGACCCCCCAAAGCATGCAATGCTAAGACAGAGCCCTCCCCGGGCCCCTTGTCCTATTTTGGCATGAGGAGGGGCACCGGAGGCAAGAGCCAGGTACGTGCGGTCTGTCACGCTTGACACAAAAGCCCGGATCGGGACCTACGTCCTGTCAACTCCGGGAGGTGCGGTAGACCGTACGCGGGATCCGATCCCCAAAGCGCATGACGTGCATCACATTCCGCTGGCCGCCCGGCCACCCGCACGACCCGATGGGGCGTCAGTTCGCCGAGCGCAGGTCGCGGACCGAGCGCCAGCGCTCCACCAGCCGCGTGTACGCCTCGGCCGCCCCCTCGCCGTCCCCCTGGCGCAGCGCCTCGATGCCCTCGGCCACATCCGCCGCCGAGTGGTCGTCCGCCAGCTCGCCCGCCGGCAGGGCGTGCACCAGCCCGCCGTAGTCCAGCTCGACCAGCGAGCGCGGATGGAACTCCTCCAGCCAGCGCCCGACCTCCAGCAGCCCGTCCACCAGCGGCCCCTCGTCCACCGTCGACCGCAGGGTCCGCAGCGCGCGGGCCACCCGGCGGCGGGCCTGCACCATCGGGGTGCGGTAGCGCAGCACCGGTGCCTGGCCGCTGCCCTCCCCCGTCGCCCCGGCGTACTCCCGCTCGGCGTCGGAGACCAGCACGAACCAGTTCAGCGGCACCTGCCAGGTCGCCGTACGGATCCACGGCCGGGCGTCCGGGTGGCCTGCCAGCCAGCGCTCGTAGTCCTGGGCCGCCTGATGGCGCACCAGCGGCGGCAGCAGCGCGTCCAGCACCGGCCCAGGGAACTCCTCCGCCAGCTCCCCGAGGGCCTGCCAGCCGCGCAGCCGGGTGCGCCAGGGGCAGACATGGACCACCCCGTCGCTCTCCAGCACAAAGGCGTCCCGGCTCTCGTGCACCGGTACCGGGACCGGCGGGACGGGCAGCAAGTCGGCCAGCGAGCGACGCAGTTCGTCCTGGTACGTGGGCCGGTCGGGGTGGCGGGCGTAGCGCGCCCAGTGACCGCGCTCGGGTTCCGGGAAGGCGGCCAGCGGCTCGTACACCCGCAGGTACGCCGCGTACGGGACGATCACCGAGGACACCTTGGGCACGCCTGCTCCCTCCCCCGCGCGCTGCTGGGGAAAACTGCGGGACCCGCACACGAACGGCACGGGAAAACTATCCGAATCGTCGCACGGACCCACCCCCGCGGTGGGTGATCCTGAGCACTGCGCGGTCATCCGGCCACCGGGGTTCTAATCTCGTCCCGTACGGCCCACCCGGCCGTGCCACTCGCCGCTACTTGCCTCAGGAGTCACCACAGTGACCGACGTGACCGGCGCACCCGCTGATGTTCTGCACACCCTGTTCCACTCGGACCAGGGAGGTCATGAGCAGGTCGTCCTCTGCCAGGACCGGGCCACCGGCCTCAAGGCCGTGATCGCCCTCCACTCCACCGCCCTCGGCCCCGCCCTGGGCGGTACGCGCTTCTACCCCTACGCCAGCGAGACCGAGGCCGTCGCCGACGCGCTCAACCTCGCCCGCGGGATGTCCTACAAGAACGCCATGGCCGGGCTCGACCACGGCGGCGGCAAGGCCGTGATCATCGGAGACCCCGAGACGATCAAGGGCTCTCACAGGACCGCGCTGCTGCTCGCCTACGGCCGGTTCGTCGCCTCCCTCGGCGGCCGGTACGTCACCGCCTGCGATGTCGGGACCTATGTGGCGGACATGGATGTCGTCGCCCGCGAGTGCCGCTGGACGACCGGGCGTTCCCCGGAGAACGGCGGCGCCGGTGACTCCTCCGTCCTCACCGCCTTCGGCGTCTACCAGGGCATGCGGGCCAGCGCCCAGCAGCTGTGGGGCGACCCCACCCTGCGCGGCCGGCGGATCGGGATCGCCGGGGTCGGCAAGGTCGGCCACCATCTGGTGGAGCACCTGGCCGCCGAGGGCGCCGAGATCTACGTCACCGATGTGCGCGCCGACGCCGTGCGCCGGATCACCGACCGGTATCCGGACGTGCGGGCCGTGCCCGGCACCGAGGAGCTGATCCGGGTCGAGGGCCTGGATGTGTACGCCCCCTGCGCGCTCGGCGGGGCGCTGGACGACGCCACCGTCCCGGTGCTGACCGCCCGGGTGGTGTGCGGCGCGGCCAACAACCAGCTCGCCCACCCCGGGGTGGAGAAGGACCTCGCCGACCGCGGGATCCTCTACGCCCCGGACTATGTGGTGAACGCGGGCGGGGTCATCCAGGTGGCCGACGAACTGCACGGCTTCGACTTCGAGCGGTGCCGGGCCCAGGCCGCGAAGATCTACGACACCACTCTCGCGATCTTCGCACGTGCGAAGTCGGACGGTGTGCCACCGGCTGCGGCGGCCGACCGGATCGCCGAACAGCGGATGCACGAGGCCGCCGCCGCCCGGCGCTGAGACCCCCGTCCGGTACCCGCCGGAGGGCAGGTGGAGAGAACTCTCACTCCGACCGGCGGGTCGTCTGCCGATAAGTGGTTAAAATCGCCACTGACCAGCGAGGACAGGGCGCCTCGACGGTTGTGGGCACACGCCCTTCCTGCGGGCGACGTACCGTATGGGCGTGGGCTCAGGTACCGTGGAAGCCCTACGGACCGGTCTCTCTGCGGAGAGCCCGTTCCGGATCATGAACGCGTGTCAAGACTCTGGGGCCGTCGAGCCCCGTCGTTGAGGGGGTCGAGCCATGGGGCGCGGCCGGGCCAAGGCCAAGCAGACGAAGGTCGCCCGCCAGCTGAAGTACAACAGCGGTGGGACTGATCTCTCACGCCTGGCTGAGGAGCTGGGCGCATCTCCGTCGAATCCGCCGCCGCCGAGCACCAACGGCGGCGAGCAATTCGAGGACGATGAGCACGGCGACGACCTGTATTCACGGTACGCCGACCTCTATGAGGACGACGACGAGGACGACGAGGACGGCCAGTCCTCGCAACACCGTCGCGGCGCCTGACGCTTGCAGCGCGGCTTAGCCGTTCTTTCCCGGCCCGGTGGCCAGCACCGGGCCGGGATTTCTGCTGCCGTCGGGCATCTCGCCCCTCGGTGCCGTCAGGCGTAGTCGCCGACCATCGTCGCGCCCGTCGGCTCTTCGGCGCGGTCGGTGATCTCGCCGGCCACCCATGCCTCCACCCCGCGGTCCGCGAGGGTGGCGAGGGCCAGGTCGGCCGAGTCCCCGGGGACGACGGCGATCATGCCGACGCCCATGTTGAGGGTCTTCTCCAGCTCCAGGCGCTCGACGGAGCCCGTGCGGGCGACCAGGTCGAAGATCGGGCCCGGGGTCCAGGTGGAGCGGTCCACGGTGGCGTGCAGGCCGTCCGGGATCACCCGGGCGAGATTGGCCGCGAGGCCGCCGCCGGTGATGTGCGAGTAGGCGTGGACGTCCGTGGTGCGGGTCAGGGCCAGACAGTCCAGGGAGTAGATCCTGGTGGGCTCCAGCAGCTCCGCGCCGAGCGTCCGGCCCAGCTCGGGGATCTCGGCGTCCAGGTCCAGCCCGGCCCGGTCCAGCAGGACATGGCGGACCAGGGAGTATCCGTTGGAGTGAAGGCCGGAGGACGCCATGGCGATCACCGCGTCACCCGTCCGGATACGATCCGCGCCCAGCAGGCGGTCGGCCTCCACCACGCCCGTACCGGCGCCGGCCACATCGAAGTCGTCCTCGCCCAGCAGGCCCGGGTGCTCGGCCGTCTCGCCGCCGATCAGGGCGCAGCCGGCCAGGACACAGCCTTCGGCGATGCCCTTGACGATGGCGGCGACCCGCTCGGGGTGGACCTTGCCGACGCAGATGTAGTCGGTCATGAACAGTGGCTCGGCGCCGCACACCACGATGTCGTCCATGACCATGGCGACCAGGTCGTGGCCGATGGTGTCGTACACGCCGAGGCGGCGGGCGATGTCGACCTTGGTGCCGACGCCGTCGGTGGCGGAGGCGAGCAGGGGGCGCTCGTAGTGCTTGAGGGCGGAGGCGTCGAAGAGGCCGGCGAAGCCGCCGAGGCCGCCGAGGACCTCGGGGCGCTGTGTCTTCTTCACCCACTCCTTCATCAGCTCTACGGCGCGGTCGCCCGCCTCGATGTCGACGCCGGCCGCCGCATAGGAAGCACCGGCAGGGCTTGTCTCAGACATGGCCTGGGATCTTTCGGGTTGGTTTCTACGAGGCTTACGGGCGACGGATCGCGTCGGCCGCGGCCGTGGCTGCCGGACCGGCGGCCAGCTCGGTCTCCAGCAGCTGCTTGCCCAGCAGCTCCGGGTCGGGCAGCTCCATCGGGTACTCACCGTCGAAGCAGGCGCGGCACAGGTCCGGCTTGGCGATGGTGGTCGCGTCGATCATGCCGTCGAGGGAGATGTACGCCAGGGAATCGGCGCCGAGCGAGGTGCCGATCTCGTCGATGGTCATGCCGTTGGCGATCAGCTCGGCGCGGGTGGCGAAGTCGATGCCGAAGAAGCAGGGCCACTTCACGGGGGGCGAGGAGATCCGGATGTGGACCTCGGCGGCGCCCGCCTCGCGGAGCATCCGGACCAGGGCCCGCTGGGTGTTGCCGCGCACGATGGAGTCGTCGACGACGACCAGGCGCTTGCCCTTGATGACGTCCTTCAGCGGGTTCAGCTTCAGCCGGATCCCGAGCTGGCGGATGGTCTGGGAGGGCTGGATGAACGTCCGCCCGACATAGGCGTTCTTCACCAGGCCGTTGCCGAAGGGGATGCCGGACGCCTCCGCGTAGCCGATCGCGGCCGGGGTGCCGGACTCCGGCGTCGCTATGACGAGGTCGGCCTCGACGGGGGCCTCCTTCGCCAGCTTGCGGCCCATCTCGACGCGGCTCGCGTAGACGTTCCGCCCGGCGATGTCGGTGTCGGGGCGGGCCAGATAGACGTACTCGAAGACACAGCCCTTGGGCTTCGCTTCTGCGAAGCGGGAGGTGCGCAGGCCGTTCTCGTCGATGGCGACGAACTCGCCGGGCTCTATCTCGCGGACATAGCTGGCGCCGCAGATGTCCAGGGCGGCGGACTCGGAGGCGACGACCCAGCCGCGCTCCAGCCGGCCGAGGACCAGCGGGCGGATGCCCTGCGGGTCGCGGGCCGCGTAGAGGGTGTTCTCGTCCATGAAGACGAGGGAGAAGGCGCCGCGGACCCGCGGGAGGACCGAGTGGGCGGCCTCCTCGATGGTCAGCGGGCGGCCGTCGGTGTCGGCCTGGGCCGCGAGCAGCGCGGTCAGCAGATCGGTGTCGTTGGTGGCCGCGACGCGCGGGACCCGGCCGCCCTCCTGCTTGGGCAGATCGGCGACCATCTCGGCGAGCTGGGCGGTATTGACCAGATTGCCGTTGTGCCCGAGGGCGATGGAGCCATGGGCGGTGGCGCGGAACGTCGGCTGGGCGTTCTCCCAGACGGAGGCCCCGGTGGTCGAGTAGCGGGCGTGACCGACCGCGATATGACCCTGGAGCGAACCGAGGGAGGTCTCGTCGAAGACCTGGGAGACCAGGCCCATGTCCTTGAAGACAAGGATCTGGGAGCCGTTGCTGACCGCGATTCCCGCGGATTCCTGGCCTCGATGCTGGAGGGCGTAGAGCCCGAAGTAAGTGAGCTTGGCGACCTCTTCGCCCGGAGCCCAGACGCCGAAGACGCCGCAAGCGTCCTGGGGGCCTTTCTCACCGGGGAGCAGATCATGACTGAGTCGACCGTCACCACGTGGCACGGCACCGAGTGTAGGCGAGATCGACCACTGGTCCGAATTGGGGAACGGCAAAAACCTTCCCGATGCAAACGATCACTGCTCCGCGACCGCGGTCACGGTCTCGCCGTTCTCGCTGGTCAGGGTGAGCGTGCGATGGTCCAGGCGGTAGTCGACGGTGGAATCGAACAGACGCAGCAGCGACTTCTCGGTGTCCATGAGTGAGGCGTCGCACATCATTCGGGTCGTCGCCGCGACGCCGAGAGTGAGGGTGCCGTCGCCCGCTGTCGCTTCGGCGTTCACCTGGTTGCAGCCGAGGCTTCCACTGACGGTTTCGGCCTTCTCGTCGAAGGTGAGGTGGGGTGCGGTGGCGACCGGGAGGGAGCTGCTGGTGCCGTCGGGGCCGGTGGCACCGAGTGCCGTGACGGTCCACTTCGTGCCGTACAGCTCGGCCGGTGGCTCCTTGGTGAGGGCGACGGTGTCGCCGGACCCGGTGGTGAGGGTGAGGCGGTCGCCGGAGACCTCGGTGGTCAGGGCGCCGGAGGTGAGGGCGGCGACGAGGGTCTCCTCGAAGTCCATCGCCTCGCAGGCCATGTCGGTGCGCATGCTGTCACCGAGGGTGAGCCGGTCGCCGTCGATCTCGGCCGGCGCGCTGAAGCGGTTGCAGCCGTAGTTGCCCTCGGCGGTGCCGTCGGCGGTGACGGTGACATGGGCGCCGGTGGGGGCGTCCCGGGTCGTGCCGTCGACGGTGACGCTGTCGACGTTCCAGTGGACGCCGGTGAGGGGCGGGGGGTCGGCGACGGAGGCGGAGCCGGAGTCGGTCTTCTCGGTGCCGCAGGCGGCGGCGAGGGGGAGGAGCACGGCCGCGGTGAGGGTCAGCCGCCGCATGCCCCGCATGGGTTGCTGCGTTCGCTGTGTTCGCTGCTTCTTCGTGTGCATGGCGATTCGACGGAGCGGGGCGGGGGTCGGTTCCGGTCAGCCGAGCAGGGGGAGCAGCGCGGAGAGGTCCGAGCGTTCGCCGCTGGCACTGACCTTGGCGTCCGTGCGGGCGTCCGCCCAGCTCAGTCGCCCGGCGGCGAGGCGGACCCAGGTCAGCGGGTCGGTCTCCACCACGTTCGGGGGCGTGCCCCGGGTGTGCCGGGGACCGGCCACGCACTGCACGACGGCGAACGGCGGGACCCGTACCTCGGTGGAGCCGCCGGGGGCCTTCGCGGCGAGGGTGTCGGCCAGCAGCCGGGTGCAGGCGGCCAGCGCCTGGCGGTCGTACGAGATGTCCAGGCCGGGGACGGCGGCGTTGAGGTCGTCGGTGTGGACGACGAGTTCGACGGTACGGGTGACCAGGAAGCCGGTGAGGGTCATCGTGCCGACCCGCATCTCGATCAGCCGGGTGGCCGGGGTGCCGTCGAGGCGGTCGGTCAGCTCCTGCTCGGTGGCGGCGTAGAGGGCGTCGAGGTCGTCGGGGCCGGGGTGGGCGGCGGCCAGGCGCCGGGCGGCGTCGGCGACGTCCTCGGGGTGGAGGCCGGTGGCGGCGGCGTAGTCGAGGGGGGAGAAACCGGCCCGGTCGGGTTCGGGGCGGTCCAGGGCGCGGGCGACGGCGGTGACGGTCAGCGCGAGGTGCGCGGCCAGGTCGCGGGCGGTCCAGTCGCCGAGGCGGGTGGGGAGGGCGAGCCGGGTGCCGTCGAGGCCGCGCAGGCCCTCGCGGACGTTGCGGAACTGGGCCAGCACGGCGGCGCGGGTCCGGGCGTGGTCGTAGGCGCGGGGGCGTTTTCCGGCGGGGGGCATGGCGGGAGCCTATGCGGGGGTGGGGGTGGGGGTGCGGTGCCGGGTCATTTCGGGGTGGGGCAGGGGGTGGGGCAGGAGGTGGTGGTGGCGGGGGCGGTTCGGTCCTCGGGAGCGGTCTGGTCGGCGGGGGCGGTCTGGTCGGCGGGGGCGGTCTGGTCCTCGGGGGCGGTTCGGTCATCGGGGGCGGCGGGGGGCTCGGGGGCCTCGAAGGTCTCGCCGTTGCGTGGGACGCCGACGCCTCGCCACAGGAACGGGATGCCCCGGGCGGCGACCGGGTCCGGGCCGTCCATCAGCTGGAAGTGGAGATGGGGTTCGGTGGAGTTGCCGGAGTTGCCGCAGTGGGCGAGGAGCCGGCCGGGGAGCACCCGGTCGCCCTCGCGGACGGCGAGCGAACCCTGGCGGAGATGGGCGTACAGGGCGTAACGGCCCTCGCCCAGGTCCAGGACCAGATGGTTGCCGAGGATGCGGTGGACGCCGGTCAGTTCGCGGACCGTGCCCTCCAGGACCATCAGATAGAGCAGCGCGGGCAGGGAGTTGCGGCTGAGGTGGTCGCGCTGGCCGTCGCTCGCGCGCACCACGGTGGCCTCGGCGACGGCGACCAGGGGGGCGCCGAACGCGGGGAAGTCGGCGTTGCGGCGGGCCACGGGCCACAGCGCGCGGAAGCCGGGCCGCGCCCGGTCGGGGGTGCCGGGCTCGGCGACGATGTCGATGGCGTAGGTCTGGGCGTAGGAGTGCGTGCCGTGGCTGGGGGTGCGGTCGGCCGGGCTGTTCAGGGCGGACCAGCGGCCGGTGACGGGCGGGCCGACCTCGAAGGGCTCGGGCGCGACCCGGTCGCTGTCGGGGGCGCCGCCCCAGCGGTTGCCGACGACCACGGCGACGTAGGCCAGGACCAGCGGGAGCAGGGTCACCCACCAGGGAGTGGGCAGGTCGTCGAGGGCCACATCCGCGATCACCAGGGCGGCGAAGAGCAGGAGCAGTGCGCGGAAGGCGGTCATGGTGAGTTTGCGGGCGGTCATCCGGTCCTCCTCGTGGTCAGGGGTGGGTGGTGGTCAGGGCGACCAGCAGCGGGACGACCCGGCCCGGCGGCACCTCGTGGCGGCCCCGGCCGGTGCCGTGCAGCCAGCCGGCGGCGGTGAGCTGGCGCAGATGGTGGTAGATCTGGCCGGTGGTGCCGACGCCGTCCAGCTCGGCGAGTTCGGCGGCGGTACGGCGACCGCCGATGATCTCGCGCAGCAGCCGGAGCCGGACCGGGTGGCCGAGGGCCGCGAAGGCGTCGGCGGCCTCGGCCCAGTCGCCGTCCAGCACGCTCGCGGTCACCTGGCCGCGCTGCCACTCGTAGTACTCCCCCTCAGGCAGCCGTACGGCGCCGGTGAACAGCACGCCTCCGTCCGCCGCCCCCAGCTCGGCGAGCTGCGCCTTGAGCCCTTCCAGCGCCCAGAAGTCGCCCTCGGTGGGGCGGGGGGCGGGGCGCTGGTCGGCGGCGGCGGCTTCGAGGGCGTCGAGCCGGTGCTCCAGGGCGGCGACGCGGTGTTCCAGGGAGGGGTCGGGCATGGGGAGAGATTACGTACTTACGTAATCTCGTGCAAGTGGGTTCTCTAGTCCAGGGGGCTGCGGAAGGAGCCGGACTCCGGGAAGGCGAGGTCGGTGCAGTCGCGGCGGTCGGTGATCTCGGTGACGTAGGCGCGGAAGAGGTCCTCCGTCTCGGCGGCCACCAGCCGGTCGTAGCCGGAGGCGATGGTCATGGTGTGGATCTGGGGGCGGCCGTCGCAGGTGGAGGAGGCCCACCAGATGGCTCGGTCGGGGCCGCGTCCGGCCGTGCCGTGGGGCGCGGTGACCGGGTCGTCACCGATCCTCGGCACCTTCACCTTTCGGGCGTCCTCGCCGAGGTAGGTGTGGAAGGTGATGAACCAGTCGCCGTACTCCCCGGGATCGTCCGGCGACTCAAGGCCGCCCGCGCGGTCGTAGTACAGCTCCCATGCCTCGCCCTCGGTGAGGATCAGGGCACAGCGCTCGTCCCACAGGGTGTCGTCCACCCGCCCTTCCAGCGCCTCGTCCGGGAAGCCGTCCCGTTCGGCGAGGCCGGACTCGCGGTACCAGGCGCAGGTGCCCTCGGCCCGGCCGACCGGGACCGTGCCCTCGGGCAGGGCGGGGACATCGGCGGGCGGGTCGGGCAGGCGTTCGGCGCAGCCGAGGCGTTCGGCGAGGTTGTTGGCGGTGATGACGGCGGTCTCGGCGAGGACGTTCCGGTCGTGGTCGCCGGGCTGGCCATGCTCCAGCCACAGCACCGAGGCATGCAGTTCGGCCCGCGCCCAGAGGGCGTCGACCGGCTCTCCGTCCAGCTCCCCTCCGGAGCAGTCCAGCTTCACCGTCACCCCGAGATCGTCCACCGAGCCGGTGATCCCGCCGCCGAGCGGCTGAGCGGGATAGGTCTCGCCGCCCTCCTGGTCCAGCGGTGACGAGATGACATTGTCGGCGACCACGAAGCCGGCGGTCGGGAACACCCCGACCGTGCCGGTGAAGAACCACCGGCCTCCCAGCTTCTCGCTGAACAGCTCGCAGTCCTGGGCGCCCTCGGAGGCCAGTTGATCGAGTTCGATGGTGCCCTCCTCCGCCAGCCGATGGGTGATCTCCCCACCCGCCCGATCCAACGCCAGCACCCGCCCCGCAGGCACCAACCCCCCGCACCCCGCGTCGATCTGCCAGCGGGCCTGCGCGTTCTGCCAGATCTCCCGGCCGCTGAAGCCGATCCCGGCGACGGCCACCAGGCAGAACAGGACGTTCGCGGACTTGCGTATTCCGTCCGGGAGTTGCACGGACGATTCCCCCTCGGAGCGTCGGTACGGCACGACAACCCGGCGAAGTTAGCAGGACCCCGCGTCAGCAAACCACGTACAGAAGAAGCCGCCGCCCCGGGAACCCGAAGTTCCCGGGGCGGCGGCCCGGTGTGAGCGCCGGAGGCGTTACGCCAGCAACGCCGGGATCGTCCCCTCGTGCGCCTCGCGCAGCTCCGTCAGGGAGAGGGCGAACTCGCCCTGGACGTCCACCGCGTCGCCGTCGACCACGCCGATGCGGGTGACCGGGAGGCCCCGGGCGCCGCACATGTCGTTGAAGCGGACCTCCTCCGAGCGCGGGACGGCGACCAGCGCGCGGCCCGCCGACTCGGAGAGCAGGAAGGTGAAGGCGTCCAGACCGTCGGGGACGACCAGACGCGCGCCCTTGCCGCCGAGCAGCGCGGACTCCACGACCGCCTGGATCAGACCGCCGTCGGACAGATCGTGCGCGGAGTCGATCATGCCGTCGCGGGAGGCGGAGATCAGGATCTCGGCGAGCAGCCGCTCCCGCTCCAGGTCGACCTCCGGGGGCAGCCCGCCGAGGTGGTCGTGGACGACCTGCGACCAGGCCGAGCCGCCGAACTCCTCGCGGGTGTCGCCGAGGAGATAGAGGAGCTGGCCCTCTTCCTGGAAGGCGACCGGGGTGCGTCGGGCCACGTCGTCGATGACGCCGAGGACGGCGACGACCGGGGTGGGGTGGATGGCGGCTTCGCCGGTCTGGTTGTAGAGGGAGACGTTTCCGCCGGTCACCGGCGTGCCGAGCTGCTGGCAGGCGTCCGCCAGACCCCGTACCGCCTCCGCGAACTGCCACATCACCGCGGGGTCCTCGGGCGAGCCGAAGTTCAGGCAGTCGGAGACGGCGAGCGGCCTGGCGCCGGTCGTGGCCACGTTCCGGTACGCCTCCGCGAGGGCGAGCTGGGCGCCCTTGTACGGGTCGAGCTTGGCGTAGCGGCCGTTGCCGTCCGTGGCGAGGGCGACACCGAGGCCGGTCTCCTCGTCGATCCGGATCATCCCGGAGTCCTCGGGCTGGGCGAGGACGGTGTTGCCCTGCACGAAGTGGTCGTACTGGGAGGTGATCCAGGACTTGGACGCCTGGTTCGGGGACGCGACCAGCCTCAGGACCTGGTCCTTCAGCTCGGCGGCGGTGGCCGGGCGGGGCAGCTTGTTCGCGTCGTCGGCCTGGAGGGCGTCCTGCCAGGACGGGCGGGCGTAGGGGCGCTCGTAGACCGGGCCGTCGTGGGCGACCGTGCGCGGGTCGACGTCCACGATCTTGCCGCCGTGCCAGAAGATCTCCAGGCGGTCGCCGTCGGTGACCTCGCCGATGACGGTGGCGATGACGTCCCACTTCGCGCAGATCTCCAGGAACCGGTCGACCTTCGCCGGCTCCACCACCGCGCACATCCGCTCCTGCGACTCGCTCATGAGGATCTCCTCGGGCGAGAGCGTGGAGTCGCGCAGGGGGACGTCGTCCAGGGTGACGCGCATCCCGCCGGAGCCGTTGGAGGCCAGCTCGGAGGTGGCGCAGGAGAGCCCGGCGGCGCCGAGGTCCTGGATGCCGACGACCAGCTTCTCGGCGAACGCCTCCAGGGTGCACTCGATGAGCAGCTTCTCCTGGAAGGGGTCGCCGACCTGGACGGCGGGGCGCTTGCTCGGCTTGGCGTCGTCGAAGGTCTCGGAGGCGAGGATCGAGGCGCCGCCGATGCCGTCGCCGCCGGTCCGGGCGCCGTAGAGGATGACCTTGTTGCCCGCGCCGGACGCCTTCGCGAGGTGGATGTCCTCGTGCCGCATGACGCCGATGCAACCGGCGTTGACCAGCGGGTTGCCCTGGTAGCAGGAGTCGAAGACGACCTCGCCGCCGATGTTGGGCAGGCCCAGGCAGTTGCCGTAGCCGCCGATGCCCGCGACCACGCCGGGCAGCACCCGCTTGGTGTCGGGGTGGTCGGCGGCGCCGAAGCGCAGGGGGTCGACCACGGCGACCGGGCGGGCGCCCATGGCGATGATGTCCCGGACGATGCCGCCGACTCCGGTGGCCGCGCCCTGGTAGGGCTCGACATAGGAGGGGTGGTTGTGGGACTCGACCTTGAAGGTGACCGCGTAGCCCTGGCCGACGTCCACGACGCCCGCGTTCTCGCCGATGCCGACGAGCAGGGCGTCGGACTGCGGGGCCTTCTCGCCGAACTGGCGCAGATGGACCTTGCTGCTCTTGTACGAGCAGTGCTCGGACCACATCACCGAGTACATGGCCAGCTCGGCGCCGGTCGGGCGGCGGCCGAGGATCTCGACGACCCGCTCGTACTCGTCCTTCTTGAGGCCGAGTTCGGCCCAGGGCAGCTCGACATCCGGGGTCGCGGTCGCGTGCTCGACCGTGTCCAGGGGAGTCCGGCTCATGCGGTGACCAGCTTCTTGAGGATGGAGGTGAAGAAGGGGAGGCCGTCGGTGCGGCCACTGCCGATCAGCGGCTCGACGGCGTGCTCGGGGTGCGGCATGAGACCGACGACGTTCCCGGCCTCGTTGGTGATGCCGGCGATGTCACGGAGGGAGCCGTTGGGGTTCACGTCCAGGTACCGGAAGACGACCCGGCCCTCCGCCTCCAGCATGTCGAGGGTGCGCGCGTCGGCGACGTACCGTCCGTCCATGTTCTTCAGCGGGATGTGGATCTCCTGCCCGGCGGTGTAGTCCCCGGTCCAGGCGGTGGCGGTGTTCTCGACGCGGAGCTTCTGGTCGCGGCAGATGAAGTGCAGATGGTCGTTGCCGAGCATCGCGCCGGGCAGCAGATGGGCCTCGGTGAGGATCTGGAAGCCGTTGCAGATGCCTAGCACCGGGAGACCGGCCTTCGCCTGCTCGATGACGGACCCCATCACCGGCGAGAAGCGGGAGATGGCCCCGGCGCGCAGATAGTCGCCGTAGGAGAAGCCGCCGGGCAGCACCACGGCGTCGACCTGCTTGAGGTCCTTGTCCTTGTGCCAGAGGGCGACCGGCTCGGCGCCCGCGTGCCGGATCGCGCGCTGGGTGTCACGGTCGTCGAGACTGCCCGGGAAAGTGACGACGCCAATACGAGCGGTCACTTCGCGGCCTCCGCGACTTCCGTCGCCCCGGCGGCCTTCGCGCCTTCGGCCTTCACACCTTCGGCCTTCAGGTCCTCGACCTTCACGGTGAAGTCCTCGATCACCGTGTTGGCGAGGAAGGATTCCGCGAGATCATGGATACGGGCGAGCGCGGCCTCGTCGACCGGACCGTCCACTTCCAGTTCGAATCGCTTTCCCTGACGGACGTCGGAGATGCCGTCGAAACCCAGGCGCGGCAGCGCACGCTGGACCGCCTGGCCCTGGGGGTCGAGGATCTCCGGCTTGAGCATGACGTCGACTACGACGCGTGCCACGGGCACTCCCGATGTGTGGTGCTGAGCAGGTCCCTGCTGGTATGGCTTCAGACTACCCGCACAAAATTTCTACGCGCGTCGACTTGTAGGAACCTACGTGACCATGCTCACGGCCCCGCAGCGGAGCCACTGTTCGCGGAAAGTTCCGGGAAAGATCCCGGATCGACACCCGGTACCTATTGCGTTCGGACACGCGGAAGGATTTAGTCGAGCCTCGTAATACATTGTCAGGCACTGTAGAAGTAGAAATGAATTCGGCACCGTGCCGTACGAAGGGACCGATATTCGTGGCGCAGAAGGTCGTGGTCACGCTCTTTGACGACATCGACGGCTCGGAAGCGGCGGAAACGATCGCCTTCGGACTCGACGGCAAGTCGTACGAGATCGACCTGAATGAAGCCAATGCCAAGAAACTGCGTAAGGCGCTCGCGCCGTACGTGGAGGCCGGCCGGAAGCGGTCGAAGTCGGGCCGGGCGTTCAAGCAGACCGAGATCGCTCCCGACCCGGCGGCGGTCCGCGCCTGGGCCCAGGCGAACAAGATGGACGTACCGGCCCGCGGCCGGATCCCCAAGAAGGTCTACGAGGCGTTCGCCGCCGCGCGCTGACGCGGGAACCCGGCCGGGGCGCGGGCGCGGGCGCGAGCAGGCGGTCCGGATGGCCGGACGGTTGGTCGGCCGAGCTGCCGGGCGGCTTGGCGCCGAGCCGCTGAGCTGCCGGGCGCCGAGCCGCTGGGCGGCCGGACAGGTGGGCGGCCGGACGGCTGGGCGGCCGATCGGGTGTCCTCAGGGTCCGTCAGCGGGCCCTGGGAGCAACCGACTTGCGTTACCCCCCTGCTGATCAGCTAGTGTCTGGAGCACGCCACCGGGCGGGGCCGAAAAGCCCAGCTCAGAGGGTCGCGCGGGTGTAGTTCAGTAGTAGAACATCCCCCTTCCAGGGGGAAGGCGCAGTGTGCAATTCCTGTCACCCGCTCCGCATCACCGTCCTGGTCACTCGATTGGATCAGGTAGGGTGGTGCTCGCGCCGATCGGTGAGAGCCGGTCGGAGGCAATGCGGACGTAGCTCAGTTGGTAGAGCGCAACCTTGCCAAGGTTGAGGTCGCGAGTTCGAACCTCGTCGTCCGCTCCAGTTGAAGCCCCCGGTTTCCGGGGGCTTTTTGGTGTCTCCCCCATCCCCCTTCCACCCTCCTTCCATCCCCTTCCCTTCTCCCCGTCTGACATTTGTCATGCCCGCTGATGACAGCGCGCACTGCCGAGCGGCCCCGGCGGCAGGGACGCTGAAGGCATGGAAACCAATGAGCACGTGATCGAGGTCACCGGGCTGCGACGGGTGTACGGGGGCGGGTTCGAGGCGGTCCGGGGAATCACGTTCTCCGTGGGCCGGGGCGAGATCTTCGCGCTGCTGGGCACCAATGGGGCCGGCAAGACCTCCACCGTGGAGGTGCTGGAAGGGCTCGCCGAGCCCACCGACGGGCAGGTCCGCGTCCTGGGCCACGACCCCTACCGCCACCGGGACGCCGTACGGCCGCGCACCGGGGTGATGCTCCAGGAGGGCGGCTTCCCCTCCGAGCTGACCGTCTCCGAGACGGTACGGATGTGGGCCGGATGCGTCAGCGGGGCGCGGCCCCGGCGGGAGGCGCTCGGCCTGGTCGGACTCGCCGACAAGGGGGACGTACGGGTCAAGCAGCTCTCCGGCGGGGAGCGGCGGCGGCTCGATCTGGCGCTGGCGCTGCTGGGCCGCCCCGAGGTGCTGTACCTGGACGAGCCGACCACCGGACTCGACGCCGAGGGCCGCCGGGACACCTGGGAACTGGTCGCCTCGCTGCGCGACACCGGCACCACCGTGCTGCTGACCACGCACTATCTGGAGGAGGCCGAGTCCCTCGCCGACCGGCTGGCGATCATGCACAAGGGGCAGATCGCGGCCACCGGCACCCCGGACGAGGTGACCGCCGCGCAGCCGTCCCGGATCTCCTTCGAGCTGCCCGACGGCTACTTCCTCGGCGATCTGCCCCCGCTGGCCGAGCTGGGCGTCAGCGGCCATGAGATGCACGGCAATGTCGTCCGGCTGCGGACCATGGATCTCCAGCGGTCGGCCACCGGGGTGCTGGTGTGGGCCTCGCGGGCCGGGGTGGAGCTGCGGCGGCTGGATGTGCGCTCGGCGTCGCTGGAGGAGGCGTTCCTCGGGATCGCCGGACGCGCGGCGTCGTCCCCCGACGGCGACGAGGCGCTGAAGACGGCGACGGCGACGGCGGCGGTCGGCCGATGACCATCGTGACAGCTACGACGGCGGCGACAGCAACGACGGGTATGGCGGGTATCGCAGGTATGGCGGGCGTGACGGGTATCGCGGCTATCGCGGGTATCGCAGGCATGAGGGGGACGGGGCGATGAGCAGTACGACGACGACCATGGGGACCGGGCAGGATGGCCGGGATGGCCAGGACGGCCGGGGTGGACGGACCACCGTCACCGGGCGGCTCGGCGCGCTCGCGCGGGCCGAGCTGACTCTGCTGGGGCGCAGCCGCGCCACCCTGGTGACGGCGGTGTTCGTGCCGCTGGTGGTGCCGTTCAGCCTGCGCAGCGCCGCCGGGGAGATGGACCTCGCCGAGCACGGCCTGGACGTCGGCACGATGCTGCTGCCCGCTGCCATCGCCCTCTCCCTGCTGTTCGCGGTGTACGCGGCGCTCACCGGGGTGTTCGTGGTGCGCCGCGAGGAACTGGTGCTGAAGCGGCTGCGCACCGGGGAGCTGCGGGACAACGAGATCCTGATCGGGGCCTCGCTGCCGTCGCTGGCGATCGGGCTCGGCCAGTCGGTGCTGCTGGCGGCCGGGTGTGCGCTGCTGCTGGACATGGAGGCGCCCCGCGCGCTGCCGCTGGCGATCCTCGGCGTCCTGCTCGGGCTGGTGCTGTGCGCGGCGCTGGGCGCGGTCACCGCTTCCTGGACCCGGACGGCGGAGAGCGCCCAGGTCACCAGTCTGCCGCTGCTGTTCGTGTCGATGCTGGCCTCGGGGGTCGCGGTACCGCTGGAGGTGCTGCCGGACCGGATCGCCGCGGTGTGCGAGCTGCTGCCGCTGTCGCCGGTGGTGACGCTGATCCGCGGCGGCTGGACCGGCGCGCTGTCCGCCGGCGAGGTGCTGGCCGCCGTGGCCACCGCACTGGCCTGGACCGTACTGTCGGTCTTTGCCGTACGGCGGTGGTTCCGCTGGGAGCCTCGACGCTGATCACCGGGTTGACCACCGGACGGTCTCCGGTGACGGGGACGGTGACGGTGACAGTGACGGCGGCCGACGGGGACCGGCACGGGCACGGACGAAGGACGCGAGGGCACGACGAGATGCGCGAGAACATGCGCAGGCCCGCCGGGTGGTGGCGGAGCAAGAGCACCCCGGCGAAGGTGGAGATCTACACCCGCTGGTCGTTCCATCTGTTCGTGGTCATGGAGGTGGGCCTGTTCGGCCTGCCGCTGTTCCTCCAGCCCCGGCCCGCCGCGGTGATCTGGCTGTTCCCGGCCGTCGTCGTGCATGGGCTGCTCTGCGGGATGACCGCCTCGCGCGGCCTCGACTGGGTGCGCGGGCAGCGGGAGCAGCCGGTGGCGCTGATGTGGGTGCTGGGGGTGGTCAGTGTGCTGGTCGCCGCCGGCAGCCTGGTCGCCGCGAAGAACGTCACCGGTGACGAGACCACGGGCGCGCTGGGCGCGCTGGCCGGCGGGGTGCTGATCTTCGCCGCCGGCGCCCTGACCATCTCGCAGCGCGGGCGGCGGCACACCGTGTACGTGGTGGTCGGATTCACGACGGTGGTGGGCGCGCTGTCGATCGCCGTCGGCGCGTCCTGGCCCGCCGTGCTCACGGCCGTGCTCGGCGTCCTGCTCGGCGGTGCCTTCTTCGCCGCCGCCTCCTTCTTCTCCGTCTGGCTGCTGAAGGTCGTCTACGAACTCGACTCCGCCCGCGAGAACCGGACCCGGCTCGCGGTCGCCGAGGAGCGGCTGCGGTTCGGGCGGGATCTGCACGATGTGATGGGCCGCAATCTGGCAGTCATCGCCCTCAAGAGCGAGCTGGCGGTCCAGCTGACCCGGCGCGGGCGGCCGGAGGCCGTGGAGCAGATGATCGAGGTGCAGCGGATCGCGCACGAGTCGCAGCGCGAGGTGCGCGATGTGGTGCGCGGCTACCGGGAGGCCGAGCTGGGGGTCGAGCTGGCCGGTGCGCAAGGGGTGCTGACGGCGGCCGGGATCGACTGCGAGGTGCGCGGGGAGGCGCTGGCGGGCGGGCTGCCGACCGAGGTGCAGTCGGCGCTCGGCTGGGTGGTGCGCGAGGCCACCACCAATGTGCTGCGGCACGGGGACGCCGAGCGGTGCACGGTGGGGCTACGGGTCCGGGAGGGGTTCGTGGCGCTGACGGTGGAGAACGACGGGGTGGGGGTGCGGCGGGGCGGGCTGCTGCGGAAGGGCGGGGACGGGGGTACCGAGGGCGAGGGTGCCGGGCCGCCTCCGGCGGGTGGGGGTGCCGGGCTCGCCGGGCTGCGGGAACGGCTCTCCGCGGTCGGCGGGACGCTGGAGGCGGGGCCAGTGGGCGGGGACCGCTTCCGGCTGCTGGCCGAGGTGCCGCTGGACGCACCGGTGGCGAACGGGACCGGCGAGGCCGCGGCATGACGGCCGGACGAGGGGACGAAGGTGCGAGGGGACGAGGATGACGGCGTGGGGCGGGACAGGGCTGGACGGGACGGACGGGACGGACAGGACGGACAGGACGGACGGCGATCACGGGTGCCGGCGCCGAAGAGCGGAGAGTGTCGCGTAATGGTCAGGGTGCTGCTCGCGGACGACGAGCATCTGATCCGGGGGGCGCTGGCCGCGCTGCTGTCGCTGGAGGACGATCTGCTGATCGTCGCCGAGGCGGCGAGCGGACCGGAGGCCCTGGCGATGGCACGGGCGCACCAGCCCGATGTGGCGGTACTGGATCTCCAGATGCCGGGCGCGGACGGTGTGAAGGTCGCCACATGGCTACGGACCGAGCTGCCCGCCTGCCAGGTGCTGATCGTCACCAGCCATGGCCGTCCCGGGCATCTGAAACGGGCGCTGGCGGCGGGTGTGCGGGGGTTCGTCCCGAAGACGGTGAGCGCCCAGCGGCTCGCCGAGATCATCCGGACCGTGCACGACGGAAACCGCTATGTCGACCCCGAGTTGGCCGCCGACGCGATCTCCGCCGGGGACTCGCCGCTCACCGCGCGGGAGGCGGAGGTGCTGGAACTGGCGGCCGACGGGGCACCGGTGGCGGAGATCGCAGAGCGCGCCGCGCTCTCCCAGGGGACGGTACGGAACTATCTCTCGTCGGCCGTCTCCAAGCTGGGGGCGGAGAACCGGCATGCCGCGGCCCGGCTCGCCCGGGAGCGGGGTTGGGTATAGTTGGCGTCGCGCCAGGGCGTTTCCACGTCACAGCGCGATGCGGACGTAGCTCAGTTGGTAGAGCGCAACCTTGCCAAGGTTGAGGTCGCGAGTTCGAACCTCGTCGTCCGCTCCAGTCGCTCCACTCGTTGGAGTCGAACGGTTCGTCGAAGCCCCCGGTCCGGTTGGATCGGGGGCTTTTCGCTGTCGTCGCGCTGCTGGTGGCTATGACCAGGTGAGGCCGGTGAGGCGCTCGTACGCCTCGACGTACTTGGCGCGGGTGGCGGCCACGACGTGCGGCGGCAGCGGGGGCGGGGGCTGCTCGCTGCGGCGGTCCCAGCCGGACTCCGCCGAGGTCAGCCAGTCCCGCACGAACTGCTTGTCGTACGAGGGCTGCGGGCGGCCCGGCTGCCACTGCTCGGCCGGCCAGAAGCGGGAGGAGTCCGGGGTGAGCACCTCGTCGGCGATGACCAGGGTCTCGCCGTCGTAGCCGAACTCGAACTTGGTGTCGGCCAGGATGATCCCGCGCTCGCGGGCGATGTCCCGGGCGCGGGAGTAGATCGCCAGGGTCGCCTGGCGCAGCTCCGCCGCGGTCTCCGCGCCGACCTGGCGGGCGACCTCCTCGTACGACACATTCTCGTCGTGCTCGCCGACGGCGGCCTTGGTGGCCGGGGTGAAGATCGGGGCGGGGAGTTCGCTGCCGTCGGTCAGGCCCTCGGGCAGGGCGAGTCCGCAGACCGTACGGGAGGCGCTGTACTCGACCAGGCCGGAGCCGGCGAGATAGCCGCGGGCGACCGCCTCGACCGGGATCATGCGCAGCGGCTTGCAGATCAGGGTGCGGCCGGTCCAGTCGGCGGGGGCGCCGGGCGGGAGGTCGGTGCCGAGGACATGGTTCGGGACGAGGTCGCGGAGCTGGTCGAACCACCAGAGGGAGAGGCGGGTCAGGACCCGGCCCTTGTCGGGGATCTCGGTCGGCAGCACCCAGTCGTAGGCGGAGATCCGGTCGCTGGCGACCATCACCAGGTCGCCCGCCGCGTTCTGGTACAGCTCGCGCACCTTGCCGGTGTGCAGGTGCGCCAGGCCCGGAATCTGCGGCGGCTCGGGCTTTTCTACGAATCCGGACACGGTTCCTCCCCGTCCTTCTGACCAATGGGGTCGATTCTTCCGTATGGGGAGGATCGGCGTGCGCCAGGGGTCGGGCGAGGGGCCGGGGTCGGGGTCTGGGGCAAGGTCTGGGGCAGGGTCTGGGTGCCGGGGGTCAGTCGTGTTTGCAGATGCGGTCGAGGAGGTTCGCGGTGGCGCGCTGGACGCGGGGGTCCACATGGCCGGGGCGGTCCAGCGCCGGGGACCAGGCGAAGGTCCCGGACGCGAAGACCAGCGCGCCGGAGGCCGCCCGGTACAGGGAGGTCTCCTGGTGGCGGCGGACGCCCTCGGCGTCGGTGTACGGGGAGTGGGCGAGCAGGGTGCGTTCCTCGTGGGCGGGCAGCGGGGTGCGCGGGAAGTAGCGGTCGGCCTCGCCCGCGACCATGCCGGGCAGTTCGTCGCCCTCGTGGGCGCCGGTCGCCTCCCACAGCCAGTGACCGGCGTTGCGGACGATCAGCGGATGCGGCTCGGGCACCCGGCCCGCGTACTGGATGCCGACGGTCTGCTGCTCGGCCCGGTCGATCTCCCGCCAGAGCACCGGGCGGCCGGGGCCCCGGCGCTTGCGGCAGGTCAGCAGCCGGTCGGGGACACCGGACGGCGACGCCGCCAGCTCCACCTGCCAGTACATGGAGTTGGCCGCCAGGAAGACCAGGGACGTACCGCCGTCGCGGGCCCGGTCGACGGTCCGGCGCATGGCCGCCGACCAGTACTCGTCGTGCCCGGGGAAGACCAGGCCCCGGTAGCGGGTCGGGTCGATCCGGCCGGCGTGCAGATCGCTGGCGTCGGCGTAGGCGAGGTCGTAGCCGTACCGCTCGGCCCAGCGGATGAAATCGTAGGCGTGCCCGATGTGCAGGGGCAGGCCCGCGCCCGCGTAGGGGCGGTCGAAGGAGACGGTGGTCGCCGCGTCGGCCTCGCCGAGCAGCCGGCCGTCGTCGTCCCAGGCGTGGTAGAGGCTGGCGCCGGTGCGGCCGTCCTCCGGGTAGAGGTTGTACGCCTGCCAGGTGATGTCCGGGAGGAGCAGCAGCAGATCGGCCGGGTGGCCGTCGCGGACCGTGAAGGGGATGTGCGAGCGGTACCCGTCGGCGGTGGTCAGCACGGCGACATACGCGCCGATGCTCCAGTACGAGGGGATCTGGAGCCGCCAGGACAGCCACCAGTGGTGGCAGGAGACCGCACGGTCGGCGGCGAGCGGTGCGGGCTGCACGATGCCGGAGAGGCGGGGGCTGGTGGTGATCTTCGCGGCGCCGTCCCCGCCGTAGTGGCCGATGCGGTAGATGTCGACGGCGAACTCCTGGGGCGGGTCGACCGTGATGTGGAAGTCGACGGCCCCGCCCGGGGCGACCGCGCCGGTGGAGATGAAGCCCTTGATCTGGCGGTGGACGTCGTCGGCGGAGGTGATGGCGGCGGTGGCGTCGGCGCCGGGCCGCCGTGACCGGGGCCGGGTCTGCGACTGCGACTGCCGCTGGGGGTCGGGGTCGACGTACCAGGGCACCAGTCGCCCCGTCTCGTCGGCGTAGGTCTCGCTGCCGCGCAGCCAGGGAACCGGGCCTTGGCCGAAGGGGTCCGACACCGCGTGCGCGCGTGCTCCCGACTCCCAGCGGCGGACGCGTTCCGGCGCCATGCTCCCCTCCCTCTGCCCCCGTATGTGCGTGTGCCGCGGCCGGCCATGGCCGTACGGGCGGGCGCGATCGGTCCCAGCACATCACATTGCGCACTTGATCCGTCACGGTTCGTCTTCGATTGGTCGAAAGTGGATGACGGAGTTCCGGTACGGGAGGGGGAGGGGAGGGGAGGGGGAGCGTTGTCGGGTCGGGGGGGGTGAGGCGCGGGCGGTGGGAGTTGGTACGGGGGGCAGCCGAGGGTACGGGGATCAGACCAGGCGTACGGGGGTCAGACCAGGCGTACGGGCTTCTCCGGGCGTATGCCCGCCTTGGTGAGCCAGCCTCGCAGGGGGGTGGGGTCGCCGCGCTCCAGCAGGCTGAGGACCTTCGGAGTGAGGTCGGTCGCCCGCTCACCGGCGACCATCAGGGACGGCCCGTCCAGCCAGTCCAGGCCGGGCTTGGCACCGGCGGTGTCCATCGCGGCGCAGCACACCATCGCCGTGACATGGTCGGCGAGCAGCTCGCGGGGGCTGCGGGGTGGCTGGAGGGGGAAGAGGGGGAGGGTGTTGTCGTCCCAGAGGTCGATGCCGGGGGCGCTGCCGGTGCCTCCGGCGGAGGTGGTGGTGGTGTCGGCGGCGGCGGCTTGGGCGGCCTGCGCGGCCTCCTCGCGGGCGAGTTCACTGCTCAGCCGCTCGGCGAGGGTGGTGCTGCGGGCGGTGGTGGTGGGGATCAGGTCTTCTTCGAGGCCAGGGAAGGAGTCGGGGAAGGGGTCGGGGGGGAGGTCGGGCGGAAGGGCGGAGGGGAGGGGGTCGGGGGAGGGCGTCGGGTCGGTGGGGTCGCTGGGGTCGGTGACCCCGGTGGGTCCGGTGGGCTCCGGGGGCCCGGCCTTCCGCTCCGGGGGCCCGGCGTTCGGCTCCGCGAACCCGGCCTTCCGCTCGCCGGGCGGCTCGCTGGGCGGCTCGCCGCGCCCAGACTTCCGCTCGCCGGGACCGGCCGTCGGCTCGGTGAGGTGGTCGAGTACCCGGTCCAGCGTGGGCGCGTCCGCGTGGGGGCCGCCGGTGCGGCGGACGCCGAGGGCGTCCAGGACCCGGTGCAACCGGGCCGCGTCGGTACGCCACTTGCGGTCCACGACCTCGTCCGGGTACTCCTGCCAGTCCACCGGCGACCAGTCCGGGCCCGGCTCGGCGGGGCCCCCGTGGAACAGCCGGGCGGCGAGCAGCGAGGTCGCCTCGTCCACCGCACCCGGCTCTTCGAGCAGATCGCAGGCGGGGCGCTCGCCGAGGCGGGAGGCGAAGCCCTCGGCCAGCCGGTCGCGGCGGGACAGCTCGGTGAGCGCGGCGACCACGCCCGCGTCCAGCCGGGACGGCCAGCGGCCCACCCGCCAGGCGGGCAGCGCGACCCGGGTCAGCAGCCGGTCCCAGCCGGCGTAGGCCAGCCCGACCTGCTCCTGGGCGACGATCCGCAGCCCGTAGTCCACCGCCTGGGCGCGCTCGGCAGCGGCGGCGGCGACTCCGCGCTCCATCTCGGCCGCGTGCACCCGGCAGCCGCGCAGCAGCGTGCGGGCCACCGAGCCGATCCCGGCGAGGACCACGCGGGAGAGGGGATCGCGGCCGGGCGCGGCGGCGACCGCGACGGCGGCGTCCAGCCCCCGTACGAAACGGCGGGCGGCGGCTATGTCGGGGTGCGCCGACGGTCCCGTACCGGCGACGACCGGGGCGAGGACCGCGCGCAGCTCGCCCACCCGCATCCACCACAGGAACGGGGAGCCGATGACCAGCACGGGAGCCGCCGCACCACGGCGGTGCGGACGGCCGACGCCCGCTATCTCGTCGGCGTGGCCGGACGGGGGCGGGCCGCTCTGGGCCGGGTGGGTGCGGTCCTCCAGCCAGCTGTCGCAGTCGGGGGTGAGGGCTATGGCGGAGGGCGCCGGGACGTCGAGCCGGTCGGCGAGGTCGCGCACCAGCCGGTAGAGATCCGGCGCGGACTCCTCGGGGATCGGGACCGTGGGCGTCACGGCCGGGCGGGCGCGGGCGACCACCAGGGCGACGGCCCCGGCCGCGGCCAGCACCAGCAGCGCGGACACCCCGGCCACCCAGCGCGCGATGTCCCATCCGTCACCCGCGAGCTGCCCGGTGGAGCCGCCGACGAGCAGGATCACCGCGGCGGCCGCCGGCAGCAGGGCCAGCGCCAGCGCCCGGCTGCGCACCCGCAGCACGGCCAGCGCCCGCGCCCGCGCGCTCTGGGTTCCCGCCTCCACTCCGATCCCGCTCACGACCGGACCTCACCCCCTCCCTGCCGTACCACTGACCGTTTCAGGTGTCGCCGGCGTCCCGACCGCTTCCGCCGCGCTTGCCGTTCGTGCTCTGCCGGCTGTCGCTGCCCCACCGGCTGTTGCTGCCTTGCCTGCCGTGCTTGCCTTGCCTGCCGTTCCTGGCCTTCTGGCGCTTTCCCGGCTTTTGCTCACTCCCCCACTGTGGCACCCGCCACTGACATCGCAATGCCGGTGGGCCAAGTGCCCGAACGCTTGCGCCGCACCCTAGTTGGGGGTGGGGCCGTCGTCAGCCGGATGGGGGAGCGGTCACTCGATGGAATGGCTTTGGGGAGAGGTGGATGACACTGGGCAAGGATCAGGCCCCGATTCCTGAGACGGTTTCGGGGCCTGAAGGGTTCAGAGGGGTTCATGCGGAGTGCAGCGGACTCGGGCGCTCAGCGGGCCCGCCCCGCTCAGCCGCAGGCGTCGGCGGCGGCCTTCGCCGCGATGTCCGTACGGTGCTGGGAGCCGTCGAGGCCGATACGGGCGACGGCCCGGTAGGCGCGCTCGCGGGCCTCGGTGAGGTCGTCGCCGGTCGCGGTGACCGAGAGGACCCGGCCACCGGCGCTGACCACCGCGTCGCCGTCGCGCCGGGTCCCGGCGTGCAGGACATAGGCGTACGGGGCGTCCTGGTCGGCGATCCGGTCGAGGCCGGTGATGGGGTCGCCGGTGCGCGGGGTGCCGGGGTAGTTGTGGGAGGCGACGACGACGGTGACGGCGGCGTCCTCGCTCCAGCGCAGGGGCGGGAGGTCGGCGAGGGTGCCGTCGGCGGCGGCGAGCAGCACTCCGGCCAGCGGGGTCTTGAGCCGGGCCAGGACGACCTGGGTCTCGGGGTCGCCGAAACGGGCGTTGAACTCGATGACCCGGACGCCCCGCGAGGTGATCGCGAGCCCGGCGTAGAGCAGCCCGGAGAAGGGCGTACCGCGGCGGCGCAGCTCGTCCACGGTCGGCTGGAGCACGGTCTCCAGCACTTCCCGCACCAGCTTGGGATCGGCCCAGGGCAGCGGGGAGTAGGCACCCATGCCGCCGGTGTTGGGGCCCTCGTCGCCATCGAGCGCGCGCTTGAAGTCCTGGGCGGGCTGGAGCGGCACGACCGTCTCGCCGTCGGTGATCGCGAAGAGCGAGACCTCGGGACCGTCGAGATACTCCTCGATGACGACCCGCTCACAGGCGTTGGCGTGCGCGCGGGCGGTGTCGAGGTCGGCGGTGACGACGACGCCCTTGCCGGCGGCGAGACCGTCGTCCTTGACGACGTACGGGGCGCCGAAGGCGTCGAGCGCCTCCTCGACCTCGTCCGGGTTCGTACAGACGTACGAGCGGGCGGTGGGCACCTGGGCCGCCGCCATCACATCCTTCGCGAACGCCTTGGAGCCCTCCAGCCGCGCGGCCTCCCCGGAGGGGCCGAAGACCGGGATGCCCGCCTCGCGCACGGCGTCGGCGACCCCCGCGACCAGCGGTGCCTCCGGCCCCACGACGACCAGCCCGGCGCCGAGCGAGCCGGCGAGCGCGGCCACGGCGGCACCGTCCAGCGCGTCGACCGGGTGCAGCTCGGCGACCTCGGCGATACCGGCGTTGCCGGGGGCGCAGTACAGCGCGGTGACGGAGGGGTCGAGGGACAGGGAGCGGCACAGGGCGTGTTCGCGGGCACCGCTGCCGATGACGAGGACCTTCACGGGGTCAGCCTAACGGCAGCGGACGGGGGGTCTTTGTGGGGGTTGCTGAGGGGGTGGGGGTGGTGGGGTTGTGGGTTCATCCAAGGGTGGGGCGTCCGTCGGCCGTCGGGTGGGTGTGGGCGCCTCTGTCGTCGGGTGGGTGGGGGGCGTCTCTCTACTGTCGGGAGGCGCTGGGCCCTCTGCCGTCGGGCAGGCGCGGGGGGCCCTGCCGTCGGACGGGTGCGGGGGGCGTCTCTCTACCGTCGGGCAGGCTCGGGGCCCTGCCGTCGGACGGGTACCGGGGGGGAGCGCCTCGGTCGTCGGGCGGATCACTCGTTCACGAACTCGTCCATCACCGTGGCACCCAGCTCCCGCACGATCAGGTCCTGCCCCGACAGCGCCGACTCGTCCAGATCGGGGTCGTCGTCCTCCGGAACGTCGTCCTCCGGGGAGACCGGGGCGGGCGCGGCCTGCGCCGCGGGTCTGACGGGGGCGGGCGCAGACGCCGGGGCGGTGGGCGCCGGGGCGGGCCTGGCGGGCGCCGCGGCGGCGGCCCGAGGCGCGGGTTGCTGCTGTACGGCGGTGGGGGTGCCGCCGCCACCGCCGTAGCCACCGCCGCCGTAGCCACCACCGGGCGTGCCCCCGCCGGAGAAGCCGGACCCTCCGCCGCCGGTGGGGGGGCTGGGAGGAGCGGCGGGGCCGGAGCCGTAGGGACCGCCGCCGGGGGCGGGCGGGGGCGGGGGCGCCGCCGCCGAACCGCCGGAGGGATCGACAACGGCGTCGATCTTCCAGTGGACGCTGAACTGCTCGACCAGCGCCTGCCGCAGCACGTCCTCGCTGCCGCTGCTCACGAAGTTGTCCCGCGCCCCCGCGCTGGCGAACCCGAGTTGGAGGGTGGTGCCGTCGAACCCGGCGACCTGGGCGTTCTGGCTCAGCAGGATCCAGGTGAAGCGACGCCGGTTCTTGACGGCTTCGAGGATGTTCGGCCAGAGAACACGGGGGTCGAGGCCGCCGGAGGGGGGTGGGGCGGCGGGGGTGGGGGCGGCTGAGGGGGCGGGCGTGGAGGTGGGGGTGGGGGTTGGTGCGGAAGGGGGAGTTGGTGAGGCGGCGGCGGGCCAGCCGCCGGGTCGGCGGCCGGCGGGGGGGCTGGCGGGGCCGGGAGGGCTGGCGGTCGGCCAGGCTCCGGGCGCGGCGGCAACCCCGGGGGCCGCGGGTTCGGCAGCCGCGGCACCCGGGGCACCCGGACCAGGACCAGAGACAGGAGCAGGAGCAGGACCAGGGCCGCTGTCGGCGGCAGCAGGCCCGGACGGGGTCGGCGGCATGGGCGAGGCGGGATACCCATGGGAGTCGGGCCCGGGAACGAACCCCATGGCGGGCACCCCGGCAGGCGGCCCGGAAACATGGACACCACCGATGCCACCGCCACCGCCACTACCACCCCCGATCCCCCGCTCAAGCCGGTCCATGCGGGCCATGACGGACCGCTCGTCGCCATAGGCGGCGGGGAGCATGACGCGGGCGCAGATCAGTTCGAGCTGGAGGCGTGGGGAGGTGGCGCCGCGCATCTCGGTGAGGCCCTGGTTGACGAGGTCGGCGGCGCGGCTCAGCTCGGCGGCGCCGAAGACCCCAGCCTGGGCCTGCATCCGCTCGACGACATCGGCGGGGGCGTCGAGCAGCCCCTTCTCGACGGCGTCGGGAACGGCGGCGAGGATCACCAGATCGCGGAGCCGCTCCAGCAGGTCGGCGACGAACCGCCGGGGGTCGTTGCCCCCCTCGATGACCCGGTCCACGACCTCGAAGGCGGCGGCCCCGTCACCGGTGGCGAACGCCTCGACCACCGAGTCGAGCAGAGAACCGTCCGTGTAACCGAGAAGGGAGGTGGCCATGGCGTAGGTCACACCCTCGCTGGTGGCACCGGCGAGCAGCTGATCCATGACGGACATGGAGTCACGCACGGATCCGGCACCGGCGCGCACGACGAGCGGCAGCACCCCGTCCTCGACCGGGATGTCCTCCTTCTGGCACACCTCGCCGAGGTAGTCGCGCAGGGTGCCGGGGGGGACGAGCCGGAAGGGGTAGTGATGGGTCCGGGACCGGATGGTGCCGATGACCTTCTCGGGCTCGGTGGTGGCGAAGATGAACTTCAGATGCTCGGGGGGCTCCTCGACGACCTTGAGGAGCGCGTTGAAACCGGCCGACGTGACCATATGGGCCTCGTCGATGATGTAGATCTTGTAGCGGCTGCCCGCGGGCCCGAAGAACGCCTTTTCGCGCAGGTCACGGGCGTCGTCCACACCGCCGTGGGAAGCGGCGTCGATCTCGATGACGTCGATGGAACCGGGCCCGTTGCGTGCGAGATCCTGGCAGGACTGGCACTCGCCGCAGGGGGTGGGTGTCGGGCCCTGCACGCAGTTCAGACACCGGGCGAGGATGCGCGCGCTGGTCGTCTTCCCGCACCCGCGCGGCCCGCTGAACAGGTACGCGTGATTGACCCGGTTGTTCCGCAGCGCCTGCTGCAACGGGTCGGTGACATGCTCCTGCCCGATGACCTCGGCGAACGACTCCGGGCGATAGCGGCGGTACAGCGCGAGAGACGACACGCATACGAGGTTATAGGCGCCCACTGACAACCGGACCCGCCCCAAACGCGAGCGCCCCCCACGCACCCGCCAGAGCCGACCTACCCTTGCTGCCTTCCGGCCCTGGGGGAGTTCAGTCAGATAGCGCCGCGTGAGGGGCTACGCAGAGGGTACCCGATGTGAGGTGCGGGAACGAGTTCGCGAGCACTCCTCTCGGTCATGTAATGTTTCCGGCGGAGGATTCGCCTAGAGGCCTAGGGCGCACGCTTGGAAAGCGTGTTGGGTTCACACCCTCACGAGTTCGAATCTCGTATCCTCCGCCAGTGCCTCACCGGGCACGATGTCGAAGGCCCCACCGTTCGCGGTGGGGCCTTCGACGTTGTTCAGGTCACTCGGCCGCAGAACAGGTCGGTCGGCGGGGTCGGCTGTCGTGGCCGGCTGTCTTGGCGGCCGTCGTCGCTGGCTGTCCTCGGCCGACGTACCGACGACTGCCCGGCTCTTCAGCTCACGGACCGCGATGTCAGGACGAGGACGAGGGATACACAGTCGAGGTCACCAGCGTCTGGGTGGGGACGGACTCGCCAGCCCGCATGCGGAGCAGCAGGTCGACGGCAGCGTCTGCGATACGCCGGGGGTCCTGGATTATCGTCGCGCGAAAGGGCGTGGCGCCCGACTTGATGGTCGCGAGCGCGTCGGGTGTGCCGTCCACACCGAGGATGAACAGCCCGGCGTGCTGATTGCCCCGTGCCTCATGTTCCTTGACCGCGTCCACCGCCCCCAAGGCCATTTCGTCATTGGTGCAATAGATGGCATCCAGTGACTCTCCACGTCGGTGGAGGTGGCGGAGGTGTTGGTCAACGATTTCGCGGGCGCTCTCCCGTGAGAAATTCCCCTGCGTGTTGATGTGTAATTTGGAGAGTGGCGTCATGTCGTGAGTCTTGGCGGCGAAGGCGCGGTGTCGGCCGTCCTGTGCCTCACCCGCCACGACGAGTATGGCGGGGCGGTCCTTCCCGGCTTCCCGCAATTCCTGTGCCACCCACTGTGCTGCGCGCTCACCGATCTCGTCCGCGTCGCAGCCGACGAACACCGTGCGGGGAGGGCAGTCCTCCACCTGGTGGAAGGGACGGATGTCCACGAACACGATGGGCAGGCCGGTCGTGGTGCTGAAATCAGCCAGCTCTCGCCGGATGGCCTGGGGGTGGGAGCAGACAATGACGCCGCCGACAAGTGCCCTTTTCTTCTTCCGAATTGCTTTCAGCTCCCGCGCCTGGCTCTGGCCGCTGTAATCGTGCTGCGGCAGCTTGACGATGAGGTCCATTCCGTGGTGATCGAAGGAACGGGCCGCCGAGTCCAGCAATCCGGCAAGCCAACGGGTCTGCGCAAACGCTGAGATCATGATGAAAACTTGAGGGCCGGGCCGGGTGAGACGACGAGTCAACAGGAAAACGGCCGGAAAGGACGTCGCGGCGATCGCCACGAACAACCATGTGGGAACGGAGATATCGGCATGCACAGGCGTCAGTGCCGCGATCGCGCTTCCGCCGACGGCGAGGAGGATGCCACTCGCCAATGAGATCGCCAAATCGGATAATAATTCCCGTCGAATGCCTGATCCTGCGCTCAAGCGCTTCTCCTCCGGTCTTGGCGTCTGGCATCAGCAGCCGGGCACCCCGGCAGACGGACGTCGCCAACGCGCCCTCGTCGTACCACGCGGGACCTGGTCCGGTGAAGAAGTCGATGTCCTCTTCCTCGTTCTCTTCTTCGTTCTCTTCTTCGTCCTCGCTCTCGGTCGGTCGGGCGGGCGGCACGGGCCGCGGGGTACGTCGGGGGGAACAGGGGGGATCGGTGCGCGTACCCGCCCCCCGCCGATCATCGGCCGCTTACCTCCCCGTCCCCCGGCTCAGCCATTCCTCGTACCGTGTCGACGCCGGTTCCACGCCGGTGTCGCCCTCGCCGGTCAGCACGTCCGGCATGCCCGCGAACAGGCTCGCGCTCTCGTCGGTGACGGCCGTGCGGCCGTCCGGGCGGGCGGCGAGGGTGATCTCGCCGAGGCGGTCTAGGCCGTGCACCTCCGGGCCCGCGATCCGGTGGACGGAGCCGGTGGGCTCGCCCTGCGCCGCCCGCGCCACCACCGCGGCGACATCCGCCGACGCGATCGGGCGCAGCGGCAGTGACGGCAGCCGTACCTCCGTGCCCTGGGTGGACATGTCCATCACCGGCGCGACGAACTCGAAGAACTGGGTCGCCCGCACGATGCTGAACGGCACCCCGCTCTCCCGCACGGCCCGCTCCTGGGCCACCTTCGCCACGTAGTAGCCGTAGTCCGGGACCTGGTCCACCCCGACGATCGACAGCACGACATGGTGCCGGACACCGGCCTCCCGCTCGGCGGCGAACAGGTGCTCGGCCGAACGGGTGAAGAAGTCCAGCGCCGGTCCGGCCTCGAAGGACGGCGCGTTCGATACGTCGACGACGACCTCGGCGCCCTTGAGCACCTCGGCCAGGCCCGCTCCGGTGTAGGCGTTCACACCGGTGGAGGGGGCGGCGGGAACCGCCTCCTGCCCGGCCGCGCCCAGCAGCGCCACCACCTGCGAGCCGATCAGGCCCGTACCACCGATCACCACGATCTTCATCGCTGTCTCCGTTCGCTCTGCCTTGTGTGATGCGTTCTGTGATGCGCGATCCGCCGGACGGCGTTTCGCTTGGTGTGAGGAGTCGGTCAGCGGGCGGTCAGAGAAATTGGTCTCAGGAGCAGGACACGGCATCCGGCGGAACTGTGACAGCCGGGGAGAGCGGAGGGTGGATCCGTGGCACGGAGTCGGCGGCTGATCCTCAGCCCGCCCGAGGACGTCTGGGCGCTGCTCGCCGACGGGCGGCGGTACGGGCAGTGGGTCACCGGGACGCGGGCGGTGCTCGCCGTCGACCCGGACTGGCCCGGGGTCGGCGCACGGCTGCGGGTCCGGGTGGGCGCCGGGCCGCTGACGCTGGACGACACCGTCGTCGTCCGGATCTGTGAGCTGGGGCGGCGGCTGGAGCTGGAGGCGCGGGCCGAGCCGTTCGGGGCCGCGCGGGTCGCCATGCGGCTGCTGCCCTGGGGCGGGCACACGCTGTTCACCCTCGACTGGCATCCGCTGCGCGGGCCCGGCACCCGGATGCACGGGCTGCCGGTCGACTATCTGATGGCCGTGCGCAACGGGATGATGCTCACCAAGTTCGCCCGGATCGCCGTGCGGGAGACGCGTTCCGGGCGGTAGGGCGTCAGCCCAGCAGGCGGCGGGCGTTCGCCGTCGCCACCGCGCCCGCCCGGGTGTCGACGCCGAGTTTGTCGTAGATCCGGCGCAGATGGGTCTTGACGGTGGCCTCGCTGATGAAGAGGGCGCGGGCGATCTCCCGGTTGGGCAGGCCCTGGGAGAGCTGGGTGAGGATGTCGCGCTCGCGGGCGGTGAGGGCGGGGGCGGGGCTGCGGAGCTGGGCCATCACCCGGCCGGCCACCGGCCCGGACAGTGCCGTACGGCCCCGGGCCGCCGCGTGGATCGCCGCGAAGAGTTCCTCCGGGCCTTCCGCCTTGAGCAGATAGCCGGTGGCGCCCGCCTCGATGGCACGGGTGATGTCGGCGTCGGTGTCGTAGGTGGTGAGGACGAGGATGTGCGGGCCGGCGCCGTCCGGGGCGCGGTCGGCGACCAGACGGCGCGTCGTCTCCACGCCGTCCATGCCGGGGCCGAGCTGGAGGTCCATCAGGACGACGTCCGGGCGCAGTTTCCGGGTCATCGCCACGGCCTCCTCCCCGCTGCCCGCCTCGCCGATCACCTCGATGTCCGGGGCGCTGCCGAGCAGGGCGAGCAGTCCGGCGCGGACGACGGCGTGATCGTCGCAGAGGAGGATGCGGACGGGGGTGGGGGTGGGGGGTGGTTCTGTGCTCATGTGGGGTCTCCTTCCGGGGCGTGGAGGGGGACGGACGCCGAGACGACCGTCCCCTCGCCGGGGGCCGACTCCACCGTCAGGGTGCCGCCCAGCTGGCGCAGCCGGGCGCGGCCGGCCGGGAGGCCGTGGCCCCGGACGCCGGACGCGGTGGCGGGGCGGGCGGTGGGGTCGAAGCCGGTGCCGTCGTCGGCCACGTCCAGCACGATCTGGTCGTCCAGGCAGGTCAGGGTGACGGTCGCGGTGGTGGCGCGGGCATGCTCGCGTACGTTGGCCAGGGCGCCCTGCGCGATCCTGAGCAGCGCGGCCTCGACGGGGGCCGGGACCGGCAGCGCCGGGGTGCCCTCGGTGTGCACCCGGACGGTGAGCCCGCCCCCGTCCCCCTCCCCGGTGCCGGTGCCCGCCGATGCCGCGCGTTCCGCCACCGCCCGCAGCGCCGCCGCGAGCCCGCCCGCCTCCGCGAGGTCGGCCGGGGTGAGGTCGTGCACGAAACGGCGGGCCTCGGCGAGATTGCTCTCGGCGATGGCGGCGGCGGTGCGGATATGGCCCCGGGCGGTCGCGCTGTCCGCGTCCCAGAGCCGGTCGGCGGCCTGGAGCAGCATCCGCTGGCTGGACAGTCCCTGGGCGAGGGTGTCGTGGATCTCCCGGGCCAGCCGCTCGCGCTCGGCGAGGGTGCCCTCGCGGCGCTCGGTGGCGGCGAGTTCGCGGCGGGTGCGGACCAGATCGTCGATGAGGACGCGCTGCCGGGCGGTCTGGCGTTCCATCGTGACGAAGACGGCGGTGGCGACGGCGGCCACGGCCGGGGGCGCCAGCAGGATGTTCGGGTCGGCCCAGCCCGCCAGCTTCAGCTGGGCGGCGACGGTCAGCGCGGTCAGCAGCACCACCAGCGGGACGGCGGCGCGCAGCGGGAGGGTCCGCAGACCGGTGTAGAAGAGCGGCACCGCGCACCAGGCGAAGCTCGGCGCCAGCACGACGAGCACCGCCCAGGCGGCCACCACCACGCCGAGCCAGGTCACCCGGCGCAGGGTCAGCCGGGCGCCGAGCGCCGGACCGAGCACGTACAGCGCCGCCAGCAGCACCGACAGGGCGACGACCAGGGGGGTGAGCGGGTCGCCGGGGTGGCGGGAGAGATAGCGGGCGAGGGAGGCGCCGAGCAGCACGAAGAAGGCGGTGTGCATGACGAGGGTGAGGGCACGGGTGCCGTCGGTGGGGGACGGTGCCTTCGGGGGGCGTGGTTGTGGTGGGGATGGGGGTGGGGGTGCCATGGGGTCGTCCTCCTTCCTGCTCCGGCGGGTTCGGCGGGTCGAGCGGGTCCGGCGGCGCGCCCTGCTGATCTGGGCAAACACCTGGGCAAACACCTCCATTGTTCCCCGGCCGGGACCGTCGGCGGTCATCCGTTCGGACGACACCACGCTCCCCCGATCCGGGCGGCGGACCGAGCCCCTCCGGCGACGGGGGCGGAGCGCTTCCGCGCCCAGGATCGAGGAGTCACCTCGACACCTCGACACCCCGGACGCACCCACCCGCCTCAGGAGGGCCCACACCATGCAGCACACCGCGAAGCACCGCATCCGTTCCGTCTCCCGCCGTACCCGGCTGTTCACCGGCGGTGCCGTACTCGCCGTCGTCGTCGCGGGCGGGGCGGGTACGGTCGCCGCGAACGCCGCTGGTTCCGCCCCGGCGGGCGGCCAGTCGGGGGCCCAGTCCGGTGCTCAGTCCGGCGCGTCGGTCTCGCGGTCGTCCGCCGGGGACCCGGCCCGCGGCAACCTCACCCAGTCCACCCACCTCACCGTCGACGCCGCCACCAAGGCCGCGCGGGCCGCGCTGGACGCCGCCGAGAAGGAGAACCAGCGGATCTCCGTCGCCGTCGTCGACCGCAACGGCAACACCCTGGTCACCCTGCGCGGCGACGGTGCCGGACCGCAGTCCTACGAGTCCGCCGAGCGCAAGGCGTTCACCGCGGTGTCCTGGAACGCCCCCACGTCCGAGCTGGTCAAGCGGCTGGCGCAGACGCCGAACCTCAAGGACATCCCGGGCACGCTGTTCCTCGGAGGCGGCGCCCCGGTCGCCGTCAAGGGCGCGCCGATCGCGGGCATCGGGGTCGCGGGCGCGCCGAGCGGGGACCTGGACGAGAAGTTCGCGAAGGCGGGCGTGGCCGCGCTGAACCGCTAGGCATGCCCTAGGAGTTGTCTTCAATTGTCACGCCCACATCAGGAGCGATGCGAGGGTGACGGCTGCCTGGTAGGACTCGGCGGTCTTGTCGTAGCGGGT
>NZ_JBEXLA010000058.1:0-39380 GCF_040609715.1 Streptomyces sp. NPDC004610
AGTGGGGAGTTTCCCTGTCCGCGGGGAGATTTAGTGTCCGCCAGCGGGCGACTGATCGTGTCCGCCACCGGGGAGTTCAAGAAGTCCGTTGACACTCACCTACCGCTACACCCCCACCCACCAGCACCTGGAAATCACCCACACCGGACCCGGCCACCCCGGACACCGGCACCCCTGCCACCTCGCGGTCGCCACCACCCGCTTCACCCGCCATCTCCTGGCCGCCCAACTCACCAACGACGGATGGACGCCACCCACGGAGCTGCCCTCCCGGCCACCGACTGCCACTACGCCCGCCCCCACCCCGACGGCACCCCGGCCTCCTGCTCTGGCCCTCCGCCACCACCATCGACCTCGGCCTCCTCAACGCCCTCGGCTGGACCCCCACCGTCCGCCACCTCATCCCACCCAGCACCCCGCCGTCACTCACGCCCTCACCACCAGCACGAGCCCCGGTCCGCTGTATGCCCCCGACCATCAGCTACTGCGTCGTCTGCGCACGCTGCCCCGCCACAGCCTCGCCCTCAGCCACCAGCCCGGCACCAACTCCACGCTCATCCGCCGGATGAGCACCACCGCACCCGGTGCGTAGCCGGGGCTTTTGGGCTCACCTTGGCTGGACCCCTACGCGCCCCGCCCTGGGGCCGGCATAGGGAGTGCGTCATCGTTATGGAGAGGACTCCAACGGTCCCCCAAGACGGTGATGTCATCCATCGCGCGGCTCATCAGGCACCTCCCGAGCCCGCGCGGCCCTGTTCGAGCGCGTAGCCGATCGCCGTCGCAGGGGTGAGCGACACGCCTTCCTCGCGGGCGCTGGTGAAGCGGTCGGTGCCGAGCGCCGTACGAATGGTCTCGGCGTGCAGCGACCTGTCGCGGACAAGTCGCTGCATACCGAAGAGGCCGATCGAGCCGATGGGGCGAATGGCCTCCGCCGCGCCGAGGAGACGGGCCGCGGTTTCGTGGCCGTCCACCGCGTGGATGGCCCAGGCGAGCGTTTCGATCACCGCCGCAGCGCCCACCCGGTCGTTGAAAGCGCGCTTCGCCTCGATGCATGAGAGAAGGAGGGGCACTGCGGTTTCGGGTGTGCCGCGAGCAGCCCGGCCCGGAGCACGTCTGCCCCGGCGGCGGTCGGCCTCACGCCGCGCTGTGACCGATGGTGTCGGGATACCGAACCATCCGGGCTGCAGCCGGCCTTTTCCATCCTGAAGTGGGTCGTGGCGCATCGAGAGCCGCTGCGCCACGACCGAGGAGGCGCGCGCTTCCTCGGTCGTGCTCCTTGGCCGTGCTGACCGACAGACCGGGTAGACGCGGCCCTACTACTGGGGGTAGGGGTCGTAGCAGTCTTGCACCGGGCGCCACCGGGAACACCGCCGGCGGCGCAGCCGCCGCCTTCACCGCACTCGACGTCCGCGGCAGAGGCACCGTCGACCGCGACACCTACCTGGCCGCGATCCACGACTTCCTCACCACCGGCACCTCCCCCATGGCCGACGCCTACCCCGATCCCGCCGGGACCGCCGCCTCCTGATGCAGGTGCGCGGGTCATAGCCACGGCCGCGGCGGTGAGGGAAGACAGCACAGTTGTCACCCGGGGTCGTACCGGTGTGGAGGGCGTGCAAGTGGCACGTCACCGAAGGGCCGCATGGGCGGGCTGTCTCACCAACCCGTGTTCACGGAGAACGGGTCACCGGGCGGGCCGCGCCCCCCTGGCGGTCCCACGCCGCCCTGGCCGCACAGGACTGGCGAGACGCGGGCAGGACGACGGTCCGCACGAGGGCATCGTCGCCGCCAGCGAGCATCAGGTCCTTCTGCGCATGACCGATCCGAGCGAGGTGGCTACCCCATCAGTACTCCTGGCGCGCTGCATCACGGTCCTCGGCACCCGGAGACGGGCGGGCCCGGTCTGCCCCATGCCGCGGCCTCCGCCCCATGGACCACTTGCCCCCGCGTACGACCGGCTGCCCCAGCTACGCCGGATCACCACGTGCTCCGCTGGCCAGCCACCCAATCCACGTGCTCTCGAGCCAGAGCCTCCTGTGAAAGGAACACCCCGTATGCGCCTGCCCATCCCCGCCACCGGGCGGCCCGGGAGGCGGCCCGGCCGCCGACTCCTCGCGACTGCCGGCTCCTTCTGCCTGGCCATGGCCTCGGTGACCGCCGCGGTACCGACCGCGCACTCCGCCCCGGCCGCGGCGCCGCTCGCCTACGTGACGAACTACAGCGACGACACCGTCTCCGTGATCGACACCGCCACCGAAACCGTCACCGCCACGCTCCCCGTCGGCGACGGCCCCAAAAGCGTGGCCGCCTCCCCGGACGGAGGCCGCCTCTACGTGAGCAACGGCGATGCCGGCTCCGTCACCGTGACCGACACCGCGACGGGAGCGGTCACCGCGACCATCCCCGTCGGCAGCGGCGCCAACGGCATCGCCGTCTCGCCCGACGGAGCCCGCGCCTATGTCGTCAACAGCGCCCTCCAGCGGCTGACGGTGATCGACACCGCGGCCGGTACCGTGACCGCCGCCATCACCGTCGGCAGCGCCCCGCAGGAAGTGGCTGTCTCCCGGGACGGCAGCCGCGCCTACGTCACCAACTACAACGCCCGCTCGGTATCGGTGATCGACACCGCGACGAACACCGTGACCGCCACCATCAACGTCGGCGGGTTCCCCCAGGGCGTCGCCGTCACCCCCGACGGCAGCCGCGCCTATGTCACCCGCCCCTACTCCAACTCCGTCGTGGTGATCGACACGGCCACCAACGCCGTGTCCGCCAATGTCCCCCTCACCGACGGCCCGTACGGCGTCGCCGCGTCCCCGGACGGTGCGCGCGTGTACGTCTCCCGGGGCCAGGGCGCCACCGTCGCCACGATCGACACCGCGACGAACACCGTGACCGCGACCACCGCCTCCGGAAACACTCCCCGGGGGGTGGCCGTCACCCCGGACGGCGGCCATGTCTACACCGCCAACGGCAACTCGGCCACCGTCTCCGTGATCGACACCGCCACCCACACCACCACCGGCATCCCCGTGGGCACCACCCCCGTCGACATCGCGATCGCCCAGCGCCCCACCGCCGACCTCGGCGTGGAACTGACCGCCACCCCCCGCCCCGGCCTGCTCGACGGCCGCATCGACTACACCGTGACCCTCACCAACCACGGACCCCACAGCCTCGCCTCCGCCACCGTCACCCTGGACCTGACCACTCCCACCGGAGCGACCAACTCCGACTGCGCCCTCACCGCCGGCAAGGCCACCTGCACCACCACCGCCCTCGCCCCCGGCGCCAGCACCACCCGCCAGGTCACCGTGCCCGTCGCCGTCCTCAGCCTCGGCACCCCCTACACCGCCACCGCCACCCGCACCACCAGCGCCCCCACCGACCCCAACCCCGCCATCGACAACACGTCCCGCACCTGCACCGCCACCACCGCACGCCTCATCAACTGCACCTGACCCGCCCCGCCCCGACAGGGCCGGGCACCGGCCCATCACCGGCCGTTCCTCCCCGGACTCGGGAGGAACGGCCCAGGGGCGGACCCCAGCGGGGTACGCCCGGTGTCGACGGGCGCGGCGCGGCCGTGTGCCGGACGTACTCCCTCTTCCCCCCGGGGAATGCTCGCGGGGGCCGACGGAGAGGACCGTGAGGATGCTGGAGCTGCCACGGCGGGGGCCCCAGGCCATCCCGCACGCCCGCCGTCCGGCGCCGGAGTCCCTGCTGCTGGGCGAGGACGGGATGCGGGCCATGGGCGGCAGGGCCCTGGAGATGCTCATCGCCCATGTCCGCGCGCCCTGCGACGGCGCTCCCGCGCCCGCGGCCACGGCCGCCGCGACCGCAGCGCGTCTGCGGGCCCGGTCGCCCGGGACCCCTACGGACACGGTTCCACCCCGGTGGGCGCGGACCGCGACCGACGCGAGGTGACCGTAGCCACGGCGATCGTCCGGTACGTCGTCTCCGGCACCGTCCTCACCGTCACGGTGGTCCGGCTCATCGCGTTCTGACGAACCCTGCAGGCGTGGCACGGCATCCACGCCCGCCGCGCGGTATCCAGCCAGATAAGACGGTTTTGTGCCATTCGTTCGCAACCCGCCTCCGGCAGCAATCATGCCCCGCTAGACAAGAAGGCCCGGGACGGTGTGCTGCTGTCCCGGTCTGTGCTGGTCGGACTCGGGGAGTGTGGACGGTTGCTGACGATCAACGTGGCCGTGCTGTTCGCGATCATCGTCTTCTTCCGGCTGCGGCGCCGTACGCAGGCCCGCAGCCGCAGCGAGGAGAGGACCACCGCCGTCATCGTCCTGGCGCTGGGTGTTCTGATCGCTCCGACCCCGGTCGGCCAGGGGATCCTGGGCGTCCTGGGGCAGCTCGCGAGCGGCGTCACGCAGGCCGGCCGGTGAGCCCCCGTGCACGCAAGAGGAGAGGGGCGGCATCGAGGCGCCCACCGGCGCGGAGGCGTACCCGTGGGCCGGGCCGGCGGGCGCGTGCGGATGACCGGTTGGCCGGTGTGCTGGTGGGCACGGTCCTGGGCGTCGCCCTGGTGGTGTCGGTCGTCAACTGGCTGCTGGCCCACTGGTGGATCCTGTTGGCCGTCGGCGTGCTCGCCGTGCCGGCCGGTGCCGGCCGGCTCCACCGGCAGCGGCAGCGGGCGCGGTGGGAAGCGGTCCGCACGCAGGGCCTGCGGTACGGGCTGTCCCAGTTGGACGCCCTGCACCACTCCCGTTTCGAGGACGCGATCCGCGACCTGATGCGCCGTGACGGCTGCCAGGACGCGGTCCGCGTCGGGGGCGGCGGCGACCTCGGCGCCGACGTGAAAGCCACCGACCCCTACGGACGGCGCTGGGTCATCCAGTGCAAACACCGCCGCGACGGACTGGCCGGCTCTGCCGTGGGCACCCCCGATCTCCAGGTCCTCAACGGCACCGCCCGCCCGGTCCACGGCGCCGACATCGCCGTCATCGTGACCAACGGCCGCGTCACCATGCCCGCCGTCACCTTCGCCCAGCAGCAGCGCCTCCACGTCGTCGACCGCCACACCCTCGCCGTGTGGGCCTCCGGCTCACGCCCCCTGTGGGAACTGCTCCGGGCCGTACCCCCACCCCGCAAACCCACAGCCTCCTCCTGACACCGACCCCGCCCACATCCGCCCCGCGCAGCGGGGGTGTTCCGTACCGCGCCCACTACGGGCTGTTCCACCTCTGGTGTTCCCCAACATCATGGGGGAACTCGCGAGTGGCGTCACCGAGGCCGGCCGGTGAGCCCGCCCTTACCGGCGCCCGCGTGGGAAGCAGGTCCGGGGAGTGGGCCAGTGATGGCAGAGGTCCTGGGAGCAGTGGTCGACCAGGCCGTGGGGCTGTAACGGCGTACCCGCCAGTGATCACGAGGGGTAGGGGGCACCGATGGCGAGGACGATCGACGGGCGGCGCCGACACCAGCCCTTGCCCGTTCAGACAGGTCGGATACCCGAACATTCGACGGCCCGGCATTCGGGACCCACTGCCGTCGGCACCTTCCTAACGTGGCGGCAGCTCAGACATGCCACGGACGAACAATGGAACACCTGCATGGCCTCCGATGCCCTGAACGGCCTCTTTCTGGTGTTGACCGGGCAGCAGATGCCCGATGCCGACCCGGAGCTGATGCGTGCCCATCTGGTGGTGCCGCAGCGTGAGCTGGAGCAGCGGCTCACCGAGGTCCAGGAGCTGCTGGTGCGGGTCGTACAGTCGGTGGCGGGTGAGTCGAACGGCACGTTCAGCGAGGCGTACTACGAGGCGATGATGACCCTGGCGCAGCCGGACGGCCAAGCCGTGCTGGCGGGGCTGCGGGACGCGGCCCGGCAACTGGGCGACGCCATGGAGGAGTCGGCCTACCAGGTCGAGTATCTGAACCTCATGATCGTGTTCCAGTTGGGCATGTTCCTGGTGGAGTTCGCGGCGACGTTCGTGATGGCGCTCTTCAACCCGGCCCAGGCACTGATGCGGCAGGCGTTCCTGCGGAACCACTACGGCAAGATCCTCTCCAGCCTGTGGTTCAGGGTGCTCCTCGCGATCGCGGAGCAGCAGGTGCTCCAGGTCGGGCTGGCGGTGGCCATGGACCGCCTCGCGCAGTGGACCCTGGCCCGGCAGGGAAAGCATTCGGCTCACGGAAAGAGCTATCTGGTGCAGGCCGTCGCGTTCGGGTCGGTGGCCGGGTTCGTGGCGGTGCCCGTCCAGTTCGCCGCGTCCTGGCTGGCGCAGAACCTGACGAAGCGTACGGCGCACGGGGCCGGGGACCGTCTGTTCGGCGAGTTGGACAGGGCGCTGGCCAGCCATCGGGGCGGGCCCGCGGCCAAGGGCGGCGGGGACGGGGCCGACGCTCGCGGGGACGGGCCCCCGGGGCCGAAGCCCGTACCGCGGCCCCGGCCCGGTCAGGACCCCGACGGTTTCACCGGGAAGACCCTCACCGCCACCGGCGGCGGCACGGGCGGCAGAGGGGCGGACAGGGAGTTCGCGCGGGGCTTCTCCGGTCAGGTGTCCGGGGTGGTGGAGCGGTTGTCGCGGGCCGGTGACCCGGGCGCCGCGGCCCGGTCCTTCACCGAGGGGATGGGGGATGTCTTCGCGCGCCGGTTCGCTGATGACCTGGCTGGGGACGGTCCCGCACGGGAGCTGGGCGAGAACTGGGCGGGCGCGTTCCTCCGGAACCTGGACCACGACGGAATGGGGGACGCGCTGAGGTCGGTGCTGCGGGACGGGCGACTGCCGGTCACCGCACTGGGGGACGATGCGGTGCGGGTCATGTCCGAGCGGGTGGCGCACTGGTTCGGTCCACGGGGGTGGGGCGGGGCGTTCCTGGGGTTCACCGTCCAGGGGATCGGCGACGGGGTGACCGGTGTCGGTGCGGAGGTGGTCTACAACGGGATCACGCAGCAGAAGGTAAGTGTCAGCGGGACCGGATTCCTGACCTCGGCGTTCAGTGAACGTTTCGCCGAGGGCCTCAACATGGGGGCGGAGCGGCTCGCCGCCAAGGTCAGACTGCCGGACGTGGCTCTGGGCGGCGGGCTGAACCTGGACACGGCCCTGGACGTGGTCAAGAACCCGGCGGCAGAGGGTCCCGGTCGTACCTCCACGACCAGCACCGGCGACGACAACGACTCGCCCCGTGAGGTCACGGCCGCGGCCTCAGCCCCGGTGGCCGGCCCAACCCCGGCCCCGGCCCCGGCCTTCCCGGGTGGCGACAGCGCGACCCGCCTCCACGCCCCGTTGCCGGGCACCGGTATCGGCAACGGCCCGTTCGGCACACCGGCCACGGACGACACGCTGAACGGCAGCGACCCGTCCGACGTAGCGATGACGCCGACCGTCCCGGTCATGCCGGTCATGCCCCTCACGTCGACCGGTGTGGTGACCGTCGGCATTCCGGTTGCCGAGGGTCCGGAGACGGATGCCCCTGCCGCGACGGTGCCCGTCATCGGACCCACGACCGTCACCGGTCCCACGACCGCTGTCGGTCCCCTGACGGTCATCGGTCCGTTGGCCGCCTCTCCGACGCCGGTCCCGGTCCCTACGCCCACGCCCTCGCCCGCTCCGAGTCTCCCCCCTGCCCCCGTCCCCGAGGGAGAAGGCGTACGCCAGCCGCTGAACAGCAGCCTGCCGTCAGGGGTCCGCCCGAGCAGTGCCGACCGCCTCTTCACCACGCTTGCGCCCGGCGCGGACACCACGGCGGTACGCGCCGTACCCGCCCAGCCGGTCGACGAGGTGCGGCAGACGGTACGGCGGTTGGAGGCACTGGCCCGCTCGGCGGGAATGTCCGACAGCGAGATCTCCCGGCTCACCCGCGAGGCCGCCACCACCGTGGCGTCCGGCGACGGGCGCGGCACCGAGGAACGCATCCGTGTCTCCCTGGACGGCATCAGGGCTCATGTCCTCGACCGGCAGCAAGCCGCGGTGCACGCCCACATCGCCGCCGGTCAGGGCAAGCCCGTCCCCTACGGTGTGCCGCACCCCCACTGGCAGACCGCCGCCGACGCCGTCCGCCACGCCCAGCGGTCGGGCGACATCCGTCTCGTGGCCGAGAGCCTGCGCCGCTACGCCGCCCTCATCGGCGCACACCCCGCCGGTCTCGGTGAGAACGTCCGGGGCGACACCCATCCGTCGCACATCCCCGCCGCGACCCGGCGTGTTCTCGGCTTGGCCGACGTACTGAACCAGCTCGGCGATCCGCACACCGCTCCGCAGGCCGTCACAGCGCACTCCCCCGCCCGGACCGTGTCCGAGGACGAGAAGGTGCCGTCACGCCTCAACGGTCCCGGCCGCGGCCGGGACCCGGTCCGGACGGCGGAGGGCGCCTTCCGGGTGCTGTCCGCCGATGACTCGCCGACCGGCCGTACAGACGGCCGTCCGGCCGACGACGCGCACGCGGCCCCTCATACGACCCCTCACCCGGTGCCCTCGACGCGCGAGAAGGCACTGGCGGAGGCCGTGCGCAGGGTCGTGCAATGGCGTGCGGACACGGCCCCGGCGGACGCACCGACGCGCCCCAGGGACTGTGCCGTCCTGCTGGCGCGGTTCACGAGGGAGATGTACCTCGGGGACGCCGCCGACGCAGTGCGTCCCCCGGATCGCGGGCAGACGGTCAGCGGAATACGGCCCGCCCGCGCCGTGGACGACATCGTGGTGGGCACCGGCCGTACGGACCAGCAACTGGCCACCGGTCCCGGCTGGGCCCGCCTCGACGACTGGGACACGGTCCTCGACGCCCTGAACCGGGCGGGCGAGGGCTCGACCGCGCTGATCCTCACCAGGGGGACCCACGACATCGGCCACGCCTACGCGGTCCACCAGGTCGACGGCACCGACAGCGGAGCGCGCTGGATTGAACTCCAGGCCGCGACACCCGACCGGCAGATCCGCACGACCCCCTCCGACATGGTCCTGGCCAACACCCGCGCCATCGTGGTCGACGGGAGCGGCCGGGTACTGCCCGGTGTGCTGTGGTCCGCGCCCGGCCGGAGCCTGGCCGACGCCCTCACCGACCCACCTCGCACCCACACCTTCGGCGCCACCGGAGAGGGCTCCGGGCAGCCGTCCGCCGCCGACCCGCCCCCTCCGGCCAAGACCCAGCGGGACAACATACTGGGCGACGTCACCGCGCAGGCACTCGCCGACTTCCTCGACATCCACAAGTTCACGCTGATCAGATGGGCGAAGCCGCCCGGTCCGCCGCGCGGTGCCAAGCGGGTGGCCTACGTAGCGGCACTGGCCCTGATCATGGAGGGCCGCGGCCTGCACCTCTATGACGGTACGAGCGAGCGGGCCTGGTACGACACGGTGATCACCCACCCCGGCGTGGCCCGGCGGATGGACCGGCTGCGCCCGGCCCTGCACGCCGCCGTCGTGTTCCTCCCGCCGCTCGACCGCCGCATCGTCATCCGCAGCGTTCCCCGCCAGGTGCTGGCCGACCTCATGAATGTGGACATCGACGACTACTCGGAGTGGGAAAGGAACACGCGCATACCCCGGGGCCAGCACCGTGTGGACTTCGCGGCGCTGTCGGCGCTGATGATGGAGTTCCGCGGGCTGGAGCACTACGCCGGCACCCCCGAACGGACCTGGTACGACGTGGCCACCGCCCATCCGGCCGTGGAGCTCGCCATGACCGCGTTCCGCGACGACGTCCGCACGCGCTTCTCCGAGATGGGTGCGGTCGGTCCGCCGGTGCCGGTCAGGCCGGCCTCACCCACTCCGCCTCCGCCGCTCGATCCTCCCCGGCTGCCGTCGACCGATCAGCGGAACAACATCCTGGGCCGCTTCACCCAGAAGCAGTTGGCCGACGTCCTGAGGGTCCATCGGCAGACGGTGGGGAACTGGGGGAACCTCGCCACTGAGCCGCAGGGCCCGCAGCGGGTGGCGTATGTGGCCGTGCTGGCCTTGATCATGGAGTTCCGTGGGGTGTACCTCTTCGCCGACACCTCCGAGGGTGAGTGGTACGAGGAGGTGGTCCGGCACCCTGAGGTGGGTGAGGCGATGGTGGAGCGCGGCGACGACGTGCACGCCCGGCTCTTCGGCCGCGGGGTCGTGCGGGGCACCCCGGACGGCACGTCCCGCACCCCGCCCGTGGCGCCCCCCGATCCGCAGGACGACCCGGACTCCGAGGTTCTCCCCCTCATCCGGCCGCCGGAGGTGCCGGGTCCCCTCGCGGTCCCCGCGGCGGGTCCCGCGGTTCCACGGACCGGAGGGACCGGCGGCACGGGCCTCCCCTATGCCGTCGATCCTTTCGCCCTGGTCCAGGCAGGCCTGCGGCAGGCGGCGGCTGAGGACGGACTGGAGATCCTGGATCTCGGAGGCGAGGGCGACTGCTTCTTCTCAGCCCTGAGCTGGACCGCAGGACTCCACCTCACACCGGACACGATGCGCGCGCAGCTCGGTGCGAGCCTCCAGGCGCGGTTGGACACGACCGGCAGTCTCGGCCCTGACATCGACGCCGTCCTCAACCGCGCACACCCGGTCCTCACCCACGCCGAACGTGCGGACTTCGTCCTCAGGCTCCGCACCCCGCGGCTGTGGGACAACGAGGTGGGCGACATCACTCCCGAACTCGCGGCCCACTTCTACGGGGTGCGGATCGGGGTCATCAGTGCCAGTCCCGGGGGTGTGTACCGGTCGGTGCACGGGGTCAGCGGTCCGCTGGTCCGGCTGGGCCAGCTCCAAGTGCCCTATCTCTACGGTCACTGGGTCGCCACCATCGACACCGGTACCGTCACCCTCAGTGGCCTGCACGGTCCGTGGGCCGTATCCGCCGGCCACCCGTCGCAACGTCGGGACAGCCCGCGCCTCCGCGATGACCAGGGCGACCGTCCCCGGGCGGGCGGCGGACCGGCCGAGACCCGGTCCGGCCCGCCGTCCCCCGTCCTCGACCCCCTCTTCCTCCCCGACAGCGACAGCGGCAGCGACGCCGAAACAGACACTGGTGGGAACACCGGCAGGGACACCCGCCGGGCGGGGAGCGGCCCGGCGGTCCCCGGCAACGCCGTGTACCCGGCCGGCTCCCTGAATCCCGACGGTTCCGCTGGTCCCCGGGATCTCTACGCCTCCACCGGATTCATGGACTTCATGGATCTCGACGACCGTCCTGCCAGTTCCAGCGACCACGCCGATTTCGACGATCTCGCTGATCTCTATGAGTTCGCTGATTTCGACGAGGGCATGGCCCAGGATCAGGACGGCACCACCGCCGACGGGCCGAGGGCCGAACCCGGGCGAGGGGGACAGAGCCAGGCGGAGTACGTGGCGACGCTGAACCAGCTCAACGAATACGTCGTGCGTACCGACCCCCGGGACGAGGACGTGGACCTTCTCGACCGGGTGATCGGCCGCGGCGCCCTGAGAAACCGCCTGGACGAGATCCGTGGCACCGGCCTTCTCTCCCGTCCGGCCCTGCCCCACAGCGTCCGTCAGCGCGTACGGCTGCGCGGTCGCATCAGCGGACGAAAGTTCACCGCGGCCATGGGGGCGACGCACCGCAGCCTCGCTTCCTGGGAGGACACCGGGGACATGCGCGATCCGTCGAGCAAGCACGCCGTGTCGTACGCCGCAGCGATGGCCGTGGTCGCCGAGCACCGCCTGTCCACGAGGCCTCGGGCCGACGACGCCCAGTACCTTCTGCTGTCCCTCGCCCACCCGGCCGTGAGAGCCCGGATGGGAGAACTCCGCGGTCCGATACAGGCACTGCTGAACGCCGTCCGCCCAGGCAGCCCGAGCTCGTCCGCCTCGCCGCGCCCGGACGACGTTCCCGGGACCGGCGCCGATGACCCTCCTTCCCGTCCTCCGCTGAACGCCCCGGCAGAGCGGAGCGGTTCCCTCGGCACCGGGAACCCCGGTGCCCCCGACGCCTTCCGTGCGGAACTGGCCGCCGACGCGCACAGGCGTGGGCTGCGGCTCCTGGAGTCCGGAAGAGGCCCTGACAGCTTCTTCCACGCCCTGGCCCGTACCGCCACTCCGGCCGGCATCACCGGGCTGGACGAGCCGACGGCCATGCGTGCCCGGTTCACCGAGTTCCTTCGCCGGGAGGAGCCGTACTACGAGTTGGTCTCCACCGTCTGGGACGACATCGCGAACCTCATCCAGCCGGACGGCGGGCCGCTCGCCCCCGAGGGGCGGCGGGCCGTGATCGAGGCCATCGGCGCCGCTGACCACACCGTGTTCGGGCTGGACCACATCCTGCCCGCGGTGGCCGCCCGGATGTACGGCCTGCGGATCGACTACCTCCGCCCCGGCATCACCGGCAGCGGCATCCACCACCTGGTGGCGCCCGCCCCGGACACCACCCACCCGGCCGCCCCCGAACGTTCCCTCTGGCTCGCCCACCTGCCGGACGCACACACCGGAGCGGCCCACTGGCTGGCCACGGAGCACACCCCGCCCCCCGTCGTCCCGGCCCCCGTCGCGCAAGCCCCCGCCGTCCGGCCTCCCGGTGTCCAGACCTCCACGAGTGGTCGGCGATCACGCCGCCGGCAGTCGGCCGCCCCCGCGGCGCCGTACCCTTCGTCCACCCAGCGTGCCTCCACCGGGAACAGGCCCCGGCCCAGCCGGGCGATCGACCGCGGCGTCATCCCCCTGACCCGTCTCGGCCAGGACGAACGCAGGGCTCTGCGCGGCACCATGACCCTGGCCGAACTCGGACTGATCTTCACATTGAAGCCGAAGAAAGGGGTCGTGCAGTCGTATGAGAGGGGCAAGGTGAAGACGATGCGAGGCGAACGCTACGCGGAGTACACGGCGATACTCGCAGTCCTCGTGAGAAGACGGGGTCGCGAGGACACGGAGCCCTACCGAACGTTTCTGGCGGAGGCGGAAGCCGATGTCCGGTTCAGTCGGCTGATGAACGATCAGGAGTTCCGGACGCGGGTCCTCGACGCCGCCGACGCCGCCGACCATCGTGTTCCGCCGCTCCCCGGACCCTACGACCGCTGGGCGCTGCGCGGCGGCATCAACCGGCGCACCATGGCCTCCTTCATCGGCATGGCGGGGTGGGGGATGGCGATCAGCAGTTGGGAGCGCGGCGTGCAGCCGGCCCAGAGATTCTCCGTCCCGTACGCGGCGGTCCTCGCGATCCTCGCCAAGCACCGGAACCTGCTCGACCAGCCGGCCCTCGCAGCGTTCCACGCCGAGGCCCGGAACGACCACCGGGTGCGGTTCCTGATGGACGACGCCGACTTCCGCCGACGGGTCACCCAGGCCGCCGCGCACACCGACCAGGCCCGCAGGGCGGTGCCGCTGCCCGATCCGGCGGACCGTGCTCGGCTGCGCGAGGGGGTCGAGGACTTCCCCGGCCTGATCCGGCCGGATCTGCTGCCGGGCACCGTCCGCCGCTGGCAGCAGAACACCAACCCGCTGAACGGCACGGACATCGAGATCTACGCGGCCGTGCTCGCGCTCCTCGCCGAGTACCACGGGTGGCTGGGGCAGCCGGGGTTCGAGCGCCTGACCGGGTTCGTCGACACCGCGCGTACCGATGAACGTGTGGCGTGGTGGATGGCGGACGAGTCGCTGCGGGAGCGGGTCTGGGCGGCTCTGCACCCCGGGCAGCCACTGCCGCCGGGTGCCCCCGCCGGTCCCCACGGGCAGGCCGTCCCAGGCGCGACCCCCGCGCCCGTCCCGTCCTCCCGGCGAGACGTCCCCTCACCCGCCCAGGAGATGACGAACGCCCTGCACGGGAGCGGCTGGGACGGTGTCGCACCACCCGAACCGCACACCTACGACATGGCGGCCCGGGTCATGGGGCAGGTGTTCTACGTGACCCGCGTCGGTGCGGACGGCACCTCGGCGCACTTCAGGTCCGGACAGTACGGGGACTCCGTCTACCTGCTGGAAGAGACGACCATGGTCTCCGGGTCGCTCCAGGTGGTGCTCACGGACGCGACGCTGGACCAGGCGCTCGCCCTGCACGGCGAACCACCCCTCACGCGGGCCGAGGAGGAGACCCTGGGCCCGACGGCGGCCCCGGACACGGCCCTGCCCGGGGACGTCCTGCCCGACGCCACCCGGCTCGGCAGCACCCTCCAGCACCACGTCCGCCGGACCCCTGTCGCCGTTCTGGCACTGCGCCATGTCGTTCCCGGACTCCTGCACGAACTGGGCATCACCGGCGCCCCCGGCACCGTCCAGCCCGGCCTGGTACACACCGCGGGCGAACAGCTCACCTGGGACGCCCTCCAGCCCGGCGGCGCACCGGCCCGGGACCTGATCGCCGGCACGGCTCAGGACACCGCGACAGCCATCCGGCTGGCCGCGTCCGACGCCCTGGCCGCCGACAGCCTGCCCCCGCCGGCCGACGGGGAACTGGAACTCGCCCTCGACTCCGTGCTCACCCGCGCCCTCGATCTGGATGCCTTCACCGAAGCGGTGATCTCCACGGTGGCGGTCCAGCGCAGCCTGAACGCCCGTTTCACCGACTCCGGAGAGGAGCCCGTCACGGCCGACGAGTACCGCCGGGCCGCTGGCCTGACCCCCCGCACTCATCTCGATCCCGCGCTGCTGATCGGGGCCAACCTGCTGCTGATCCGGATGGGCCGCCAGATCGCCACACCGGCGGAGCTGAGGGGCGCCCTCCTCAGGGGCGCCCGCACCGCCCCGGGCATCGCGGAGATCATCACGCAACAACGCGACCCCGAGCATTCCGACTGAGCTTGTTCTTCAGAGGGCGTTTAGCTCGCTTGTTCCACTTTTCGTGCCCGCCGCGCGCTGAGACGGCTCGCCTGTATCAGGCGATGCCGCCGGACAAGCGCAGCGCAGCCCCGTCCGCAGGCCTCGCGGGCGGCGAGGGTCAGGGCAGGCAGCAGCGGGGGAGGGTGCCTCTCTTGCCGGAGGATCCGCGGGCCGTCCTGGCCCCGGTGGACCTGGTGTGGGCGCGGCTGGAGCGTCCGGCCGCCTGCGGCCTGGTGGAGGCTGCCGCTCGCAGCCGAGCACCAGGCCGTCTTCGACGACGCCGAACAGGAACACCAGCAGCCCCGCGGAACACACGCCGCCTGATGGACCTGCACATCGATGTCGCCTGGATCCTCCAGGTCGCCTAGGCGGCGGGAGCGGGGGATCCGGCACCCGACGACTACGGCGTTCCCCTCGCGGCGGTCGCCCGCCGCCCGCGCCGACCTGTTCGGACAGCCCGTCTACGACAGCCCCTACGCCAGAGCCGCCGAACTGGTCCACACCCTGGGCCCGTGCCGCTGGCTGGACCGCTCCAACCTCGCCGTGGCCGCCGCCACCGGCGTCATGCACCCCGAAGCCGCCGGGATCCCCGCCAAACCCGCCCGCGAGGACGCCATCGCGCTGAAGGACCTGCTCCTCGACCCGGACTGCACCGCCGGCAGGATCGCAGCCCTCCTGCGGACCTGGCCCACCACCACCTGACACCCACCCCTTGACCGTTCGTCGCGGGTGGCCCGCTTGACGTGACGTTCCCGGCGACCGGTTCGTTCCGGCTGGGGCAGGGGATGCTTGGCATGTCCGGCCCGCTGCTCATCCCCCGTAGCGGCGGGCCGGACTCGGCCGACGACGGCTTCCGGGACGCCGCGGTACCGCGGGCCGGTGCGCCCAGCGCACTGACAGCCCGAGTGCCGTTGTCAGTGCCAGCGGCGATGATGCTGCCCATGATGCAGAACTACGCCCCCATCCCCAGAGCCCCGGTGTGGTGTGATCGAGCGCTTCACTCGGCAAGTGAGTGGCCGACTTGGCGAGCGGAGGTCCGCAGCTGGCACACCAGCTGCGGACCTCCGCCGTGAGTTCAGTGATCAGTAGGCGGCGCGTCCGTACCTCGTTCCACCACCTCCGGTTGTCACGAAGTAGAACGCCGTCCCGTCCAGCACCGTGTCCGCCACGACTTTGTAGCCGACGTCCTCGGCAACCCAGGTCCAGTGATCCTGGCAGGTGTTGTACCTGGCCCAGCAGACGGCAACCCACTGGCCACCGCCAGAGTCGATCCGCAGGTTGATGTCGTTGCAGCGGGAACTCGTGGTGTATGTGCCGCTGTACCCGTTCGGCGGCAGGGTTATCGCCACCGAACCGCCGTAGCAGGTCGTTGCGGCAGACGCCGTGGTGACCGACGCTGCGGTTGCGGCGGTCAGCCCACCGGCTACCAGAGCGGCGGTTGTCAGCGCTCTGATGGCACGTGAACGAATGTGCATGCTTCCCCCGGTCTTCTGTGCGCCGGTCCATCCGGCGTCCTCACGGACGGTACGGGCACGCGAGGCCAGCCGAAGAGGTCAATTCTGGGCAAAACTGACGTGACTTCTGTATCACTCTGGGATAAATGGAGCCGATTACGTAGGGGTCATGCGGCGCGGCCGTCCGGGTTGCCGGGTGGTGTGATCATGCGTCGGATCACCCGTGGGAGGGGGAGTCGTACCCGTTGTGGTGGCGGGCGGGGGAGCGGGTGACGGGCGGCGAGTGCTCTGCCGGCAGAGCAGCCAGAACACACCGCCCATCGTTTAGTTGCGCGCAATTGAATTGCGTGCTTCACTCTTCTCATCGGGAAGCCGAGAGGCCACCGAAACCCAAGACTTCCGGGCCCCAGCCCGATCCGGACCCGCCAACTCGCCAAGGAGCCCGCCATGGACACCACCCGCCGCTTCGCCCGCCGCACCCGGCTCGCCCTGGCCGCCGCGACCGCTCTCGCCTCCGCCGCGCTCCTCACCCCGGCCGCCTCCGCCGCGATCACCGACCACGCCGGGCCCGCCTCCGGCGCCAAGCCGACCGTCGTCCTCGTCCACGGCGCCTGGGCCGACGGCTCCGGCTGGAACGCGGTCACCAAGCGCCTCCAGCGCGACGGATATCCCGTCGTCGCCCCCGCCAACCCCCTGCGCGGCGTCGCGAACGACTCCGCCTACATCAACAGCGTCCTGAAGTCGATCGAGGGCCCGATCGTCCTGGTCGGCCACTCCTACGGCGGCACCGTCATCACCAACGCCGCCGCGGACAACCCCAACGTCAAGGCCCTCGTCTACATCGCCGCGTTCGTCCCCGACCAGGGGGAGTTGCAGGGAGAACTGCTGGGCAAGTTCCCCGGTAGCGAGATCAACGACGCCATCAACCCCGTCCCCTACACCCTCGCTGACGGCACGGGCGGCACCGACCTCTACCTCAAGCCCGACAAGTTCCGCCCGGTCTTCGCCGCCGATGTGTCCAGGTCGGACGCCGCCCTCATGGCCGCCGCCCAGCGCCCCTTCACCGCCGCCGGCTTCGAGGAGCCCACCCGCACCGCGGCCTGGCACACCATCCCCTCCTACGGCCTCGTCGCCACCAACGACAAGGCCATCCCCCCCGCCCTCCAGCGCTGGGAGTACGAGCGCGCCGGATTCGAGAAGGTCGTCGAGGCCCAGGGTGCCTCCCACGTCCCCTTCATCAGCCAGCCGGGCAGCACCGTCAACCTCATCAAGGACGCCGACCGCGCCACCCGATAACCGCACCGCACTGAAAAAGACGTCGGCCTCCAGGACCCTCACCAGGTCCTGGAGGCCGACGTCACGACCGTACGGAGAACTGCTTCGGCTGCGGCTTGCGCACCGGATGGTTCAACCAGGCGCCTGGCGGCAGAGTTGAGGCCGGGCATGGACGCCGACACCGCCTGGATACTGGCACGGTTGCGACAGCATCCGGAGGAGCGTGCCTGCGCGATGTACCGCCTCGGCAGCAAGGACCTGCTTCGGGCTGACCGCACCGGTCAGCCCCACATTTGGGAATGACGTTTCGCCTGGCTCTCCTCACCCATGCACCGGATTCGTTGCCCGCTCCAGCACTGGTAGCCGGGCACTGCACCGACGGGTACAGCACAACGGGCTGTCTGGCCCGCCGATGCCCCCCGAGGGGACAGTCCAGCCCTGCGGTCCTGCTTGCTGCCGGTGGTGTTCAGGGTCTCGGTCATCACGGCCTCCTACCGGCACCGGTGCGCAGGATCTCGGGGATGACCAGCGCGCCGCAGGGGTGGTTTGCACAGCACCGCGGCCGTCGAACAGGTCGGCTCCGTCAGCGGCGTTCTAGACCGGCGGACTCGTAGATCCGCCGCAGCGGCCGATCGTGTGCTTCCGCTGCTGGGCGCCGCCCGGCGGGCCGACTCTCCGGGCAGAAGCGATCAAGGGGGAAACATGGATCTGGAGCCCACCGAACTGTCCAAGGCGATCAAGGCGGTGCGCGGGGGACTCGCGGCCGCGCAGCAGGACGGGGACGGGATGACGATGGGACTGCGCTCTGAACGGGTGATTGCTCGGGAGGAGCACCGGTCCGGCGAAAAGACGGCTGACGCCTTCCCGGACTGACGACGGTTCCGCCTCCCACGGTCGATCGGCTCGGCGAGAGGCCGCTCGCAAGGGCACCCTGCAGATGTGGTGTCCAGGAAGGCCCCCCGGCGCCGTCAGCCGATGTGATCTCCGCGTTCGACCCGTCCAGGACTGAAAGCCGCCTGCTGGTCACCAGCCGCTTCACCTTCACGCTCGGCGGGCCGACTGCGCCGCACGGGCGGTGTCCGCCCTGCGGCAGGGCCCAGCAGTCGCTGCCGCAGGGCTCGGTAGTCGCGCGGTCGCCCTCCTTGACCGCCATGGCCACGAGGTTCCTGTCACCCTGCTCCGGGTTGTCGCCGACGCGGCCGTCACCATCGAGCGCAAGAACGCCGACATCCCGGCGACCCAGGCGTCCTCGACCCGGGTCTGCTGTTGCCGACGGGTTCGAGCTGGTCGTCGACGGTCGGCGGGTCGGCACCCGGCGGCGACTGGAGACCACGGACGTCGAGGGTGGCGAGGGCGGTCTCCTCGTCGGGGGTGAGGGGGGTGAGGCGTCCGGCGGCGAGGGCGTTGAGTATTAGCACCTGTGACCAGGCTTGGCCGCATCGTTCACCACCGGCCAGTCGTTGCACCTCGACGGTGGCTGGCTCATGCGAATCCGGGTGGTGGAGTTTGAGGCGGTGATCAGCCCCGGCCGGCACATGACGCTGCCGCAGGGACAGAGCCTGAAGTTCAGCCCGACCCTGGTCGGCCGGACTGTTACGGTCTGGGTCAGCCACCGCACCGTCCACGTCCTGCTCGACGGACAGCTCATACGCACCCGCTCGATGGCCTTCACCGACGCCGGCCTTCAGTGGCTGATCATGGGGGGCGGCCGGACCGGCGGGCCCGAGCCAAGGGGAGGCATCAGCGCGGACAAACCCCTGGCGCCCGCAACGGTGGTCGAGGTCGAGCGCAAGGCGTCCAAGGACGGGATGGTCTCGCTCGGGCAGACCCCCGTCGACCTCGGCTCCGAACTCATCGGCAAACGCGTCATCCTGCGGTTCGACGGCAGCATGATGTACGGCATCCACGCCGGACTCCTGGTCAAGACCCTGCCCGCCCCGATCCCGCACCAGCGACGCGCCAAACTCACCGGCGCCCGGGGCGCCACGACACCGCTGCCGCCGCCCCCGTCCCAGCCACGGCGGGCCATTCGGCGCGTCGGAGCCGACGGCACCTTCGTCGCACGGCAGGGACTCCGTCCCGGCGTCGCGCACGCCGGCAAGACCATCACCGTGGTCATCGAGGAGACCTGCTTCCGTGTACTCGACCGCGAGGTCGAGATCTCCGCCCACCCCCGCAAAGGCGACCCTGTGACCCGCTACCGCGCAGACGCGCGCTGACCCGTCAACCCTCACCTGGAACCGTCCAGGATCATGCGGGACACCGTCAAGTAAGTCCCAGGACTGAACTGTCAAGCATCTCCCCGGACCTCCCACGTCAAGCAGCGCCGTCAACCTGGGAACGACGCTGGCGGCATACACGTACCTTGACCGCTCGGACAGCGGCCCGCGGATCTCCCTCATGGAGGGAAGGGACCTGTGGCTGCCACGGGCCTTCTTCCAGTTGTCGGCGCTGCCCGCCGATGAATCTGGCGCCGGACCGCAGCACGGGACATTCCGGTCAGGCCCGAGGACTTTGACCGCTGAGAGCGTTGAGCCACTGGCCCCACCGGCCCCACCGGCGCGGGCAACCGCTGTGGCGCGTGGACCGACGCGAACCCTGGCGGGTCTTCACTATGGGAATGACACCGCGAATCCCCCATGTCATGGATCTCTGGGAGCACGTGGTCAGCCTGCTGGGACTGAGCGGGTCCGCGTTCGTTTCCTGGTCCGCCACTCCTGGAATTCTGGGTATGAACGGCAGGGGGAGCGAGTGGGCCGGCTTCCTCTATGTGGGACTTTTGCCCGGCGGACCCGACGCCAGCGCAGCCAACCGTGGAATCGTCAGTAACCCCCCATATGTGGCAACGCGAGGTAACCGCGTTCGGAGGAACTGCCCGCCGCTTCGTCGCGGGAGCCTTTCGCGTTGCGCCCGAACGCCCTCGTCTCCAGGAGGACTGGGTCCCCGGCGAACACTTCGGCCGTTCCCTGCTCCGCGCCGCAGCCACCCTTGAGGAGATCGTCGGGACGATCTCCTCAAGGGGGAATCTCCGTCGAGGTGTGACACCCGGTGCTCGATGCGAACGAGGCCGGAGCGGACCGGCGGAGGCATCGCGCGTCCTGCTCCACCAGCGTCACGAGCGCCGTCGCCGCGACACCCGAGTGCGCCCGCGGTTCCATCCCGGGCGGCGGTGCTGACCCAGGAGCACACCCTTGACTGATCATTCAGAATGAGGCTCGAAGTCATCGCGAGCAGATGATGAGGCAGGCGAGTCGGAGTGGTCCGCAGCGGGCGTACTCGCGGTACTCCGGATGCTCACCAGTGTGATCGGGTCTCTGCCACAACTTGGCGACCTGCGGGAGCCGCAAGGTCACTCACTGAGGGGTCTCGTGTTGCGGCATGCGGTACTTCTCCGTGATCCAGCCACGGACCGCGTCGGCGAAGGCATGTACCTGGTCATGTGTCAGGTCCTCGTGATGCCCCGGGACGTCGATCGTGTCGTGGGGTTGTGGCCACATGGGCCTCCAGTCCCTGTCCGGGTCACCGTTCAGCATGTCGGGCAGTGGCTCCGTCGCCCGTACGAGCAAGGTGGGGACCGGAACCGGTTCGGCGGGCCGCCAGGATTCGGCCAGCATCCGGTTGTAGGCGCCCATGGCGGCCAGGGGTGTGTCGCCGACCAGTTCCTCGAACCGGTCGCCGGCTCGCGCCACCCGGTTCGGCGGCAGGCCCAGCAGCCACCGGCGGGTGCGGGCTTCCTCGGTGACCTGGTAGGAGTCGCCGAGGACCAGTGCGGCGGGAGGGTGACCCAGGTCGACCAGCCTGCTCGTGACGGCCTGGGCCGTACAACCGCCGACGGAGTACCCGAGTATCGCGACCGGCCGGTCGGCGAAGTGGGTCCGGACGGTTTCCGCGTGCAGACTGATGAGCGTCTCCCAGTCCTGCGGCACGTGGTCGCCCTGGGTCAGGCCCGGGTACTGGATTTCGAAGACATCGCGTTCGCCTTCGAAACAGGGGGCGAATCTGCCGTAGCTGCCGATCCCGGCCGGTGGAAAGAAGCTGGGGAAGCACACCAGCGCCGGTCCGTCGGGCCCGTTTGCCATCCGGGTCGGGGCCACGGCGTGGGCGCGGCCGTCCTTCACTCCGAACGTCGGAAGGGCCCGGGATGCGGCCATCACCAGGTCCATCGCCGCGGCTACGTCACCTGACGCGCACACCTCGCGGTAGAAGGTGGCGAACCGCCGCGCGCCCGGCACGGTCGCCGCGGGGGCAGCGTTCTCGTCCGCCCGGGACTGGGTGAGCAGTTCCAGCAGGTGTCCCTGCAGCCGCTCCTCGGTGCGCAGATCGAGCGCCAGGGACGGCGACAGCCGCAGACCGGTGGCCGCGCTGAGCCGGTTGCGCAGTGTGACGCCTGACAGTGAGTCGAATCCGAGCTCGGCGAAGGTCCGCCCGGAGGGCATCGCGGCCGGGTCGGTGTAGCCGAGGATCTCGGCCGTCTCCGTCCGGATCAGGTTCGTCATTTCCACCCGGAGTTCCTGTGGTGTCAGCTGGGTCAGGCGGGCCCGCTGCACCGTGGGGCCGGTCGGCCGGCCGCCGGTGGTCCTCGCCGCGGGGCGGGCCGCCCGTACCATGCCGCGGAGCACGGCCGGGACCGGCGTCCGGCTGCGATTGAGTTCCCTGCGGTCTATCTCGATCGGCGCCAGGACCGCGGCTCCGGTGCCGAGAGCGGTGTCGAACAGGTCGAGGCCGTCTTCGGCCGACAGCGGTGCGAGCGGGCCCATCTTCAGTCCCGCGGCCATTCCCCCACCGTGGCCCCAGGGCCCCCAGGCCAAGGACAGTGCCGGCAGACCCCGGGCGGCGCGGTGTCGGGCCAGGGCGTCCAGGAAGGAGTTGGCGGCGGCGTAGTTGGCCTGGCCCGCGATGCCCATCTGGCCGGAGATGGACGAGAACAGCACGAGGTCGTTGATGCCCGCCCGCTGTGTCCACTCGTGCAGGTGCCAGGCCGCGTCGGCCTTCGGGCGGAGCACCGTGGCCATCCTCTCGGGCGTCTGGGCCTCCAGTACACAGTCGTCGAGCACCCCGGCAGCGTGGACCACGGCGCTCAGGGGTGGTTCCGCCGCATCGGCGAGGCGGGTCAGCGCGGGCCCGTCGGTGACATCGCAGGCGGCGACGCGGACCTGTACGCCGTCGGGGAGGGCGGCGCGGAGCGCGGCGAGCCGGTCGTCGGTCATCGCGTTGCGGCTCACCAGCAGCAGGTTCCTGGCGCCGTGCGCGGTGGCCAGATGGCGGGCGAGAAGGGTGCCCAGCGAGCCGGTGCCGCCGGTGATGAGCACCGTACCGTTCGTGTCGAGGGTGCCGCGGGGACCGCCGGGCTGCGGGGTGAGCCTGGGCACGAGAACTCTGCCGTGGCGCACGGCCGACTGCGGTTCGCCCGAGGCCATCGCGGTCGTCAGTGCCCGTTCGGACTCGGGGCTGCCGTCGAGATCGATCAGCACCACGCGGTCGGGGTGTTCCGCCTGCGCGGCCAGGGCGAGTCCCCAGACCGCGGCGGCGGCCAGGTCGGGGTCCGCGACCGTCGCCAACTGGGTCACCAGCACCAGACGGCCGCCGGTGTGCGCTTGTTCGGCGGCCCATTTCTGGAGCACGCCGAGCACCTCCAGTGTTCCGGCGTGGACGGCGGTGACGGGATCGCTGTCATCGTTGGCCGTCCGGCACCGCACCACCGTGTCGAGCGCGGGCGCGGCGGCTGTGGCGCCGCCGGAATCGGCGTCCGCCCAGTCCATGGTGTAGAGCGTCGCCGCCGAAGTGCCGGTGCCCGCGGCGCCGCCCGGCTCGGTCACCCTGGTGACCACGGACCCCGCCTGTGCCACCAGAGTGCCCTGGGAGTCGTAGAGGCCGGCACGGATGTCGCCGCCGTCGGTGCGCCACAGCCGTGCCCGGACCCGGCTCACGCCTTCGGTGGACAGCCGTATGCCGTTGCAGGCGAACGGCACGCGGACCCCGGCATCGTCGGCGGCCTGCGCAGGCCGGGCGATCGGGAGCGCGTGCAGGGCGGCGTCGAAGAGCGCGGGGTGCAGCCCGAACTCCGGGGCGTCGGAGGACCACTCCGGCCCGAGGGCGACCTCGGCGAACACCTCGCCGCCGCGCCGCCACGCCGCGCGTACGTTCCTGAAGGCGGGGCCGTACTCCATTCCCTTGTCGGCGAGCTCGGCGTATCCGCTGTCCACGTCCACCGGCTCGGCGTCGTGCGGGGGCCACTGGGCAGGGAGCGCGGCATCCTCGGAGGGCGCGCTGTGCGGCACCATCGTGCCGGTGGCGTGCTGGGACCACGTCTGCCGGACCCCGTCCTGTGTCCGGCAGGCGTGCACCTCGACGCCGCGTCGGCCTTCCTCGTCGGGTTCGCCCACCATGACCTGGACCAATACCTCCCCGGACGGCACCAGGACCAGTGGGGTGTGGACCACGAGTTCCTCGACGTCCGGGCACCCCGCCTCGGCGCCCGCCCGGGTGGCGAGTTCGACGAGCGTGGTGGCCGACACGACCACCTGGCCCCCGATGATGTGATCGCGGAGCCATGGCTGACGCTCCAGCGACAGCGTGCCCCAGCACAGCACCCGGTCGCTGCCGGGTACCGGTCCGGCGTGGTTCAGCAGCGGATGTCCGAGCCTGCCGGGGTCCACGGCGGGCGACGCCTGCCTGTCCAGCCAGAATCGCTTCCTCTGGAACGGGTAGGTCGGCAGTTCGGCCCGCCGGATGCCGCTGCCGTCGAAGACCGCGTCCCAGTCCACCGGGACGCCGTGCACATGCAGGTGGGACAGCGCGTCCAGCGCGGCGGTGGTCTCATCGGTCCGCTTCCCGCTGAGGGCCGCCACCACGGGGGCCGCCTCGGGGTCCGTACGGCCGCTCTGGGCCACGCTCTCCTCTACCAGGGGGGCCAGCGCGCTGCTGGGCCCCGCCTCCAGGTAGGCGGTGACACCGGCGGCGTCCAGGGCACGCACCGCGTCGGCGAAGCGCACCGGCAGACGCGCCTGACTCACCCAGTACTCCGGCCGGGCCAGTTCGTCGGCGTCGGCGAGGCGTCCGGTCACGGTCGAGACGAGGGGGATGCGCGGGAGGCGGAAGACCGTGTCCCGGATCGCCGCGCGGAAGTCGGCGAGCATCGGCTCGATCAGCGGCGAGTGGAAGGCGTGGCTGGTACGCAGCCGGCTCGTCCTGCGCCCCGATGCCTCGAACATCGCGGCCACCGCCGTCACCGCCTCCTCCTCCCCGGAGAGGACCACCGACCGCGGGCCGTTGACGGCCGCCAGCGCGATCACCCCGGGCCGGTCTCTCAGGGCGTCGGCCGCCTCCTCCTCCGTGGCCTCCACCGCCAGCATCGCGCCACCGGCCGGCAGCGCGCTCATCAGCCTGCCCCGTGCGCTCACCAGAGCCGCGGCGTCGGGAAGGTCGAGGACCCCGGCCACATGGGCCGCCGTCAGCTCGCCGACCGAATGACCGGCCAGATAGTCCGGCCGGACACCCCACGACTCCAGCAGCCGGTACGACGCCACCTCATGGGCGAACACACCGGCCTGCGCGAAGTCGGTGCGGTTCAGCAGATCGGGGCAACCGGATATCACCTCGCGCAGCGGGCGCTCCAGATGCTGGTCGAGGATGTCGCAGACCTCGGTGAACGCGTCGCCGAAGGCGGTGAAGGCATCGCTGAGCCGGGAGCCCATGCCCGGTCGCTGCGAGCCCTGGCCGGTGAAGAGCACCGCCAGCCGGTGCTCCCCGCTCAGGCCGGTGCGTACCGCCGGGTGCCGTTCGCCGCCCGCGAGCGCGGCCAGTGCTTCCCTGTCACCGGCCGGGACGGCGGCACGATGGCGCAGCGCGGACCGGCCCACGGCCAAGGTGCGCGACACATCGGTGCCGGGCTGCGGAGCGAGTGCGCCGAGCGCGGCGGCCTGGGCGCGCAACGCGTCCTCGCCGGCTCCGGAGAGCAGCCAGGGCACGGCCGGCGCGGTGCGGGTGGTGGCGGGCTCACGCTCCTGCGGGGGTGCCTCCTCCAGGATGACGTGGGCGATGGTGCCGCCGATACCGAAGGACGACACCCCGGCCCGGCGGGGATGGTCCGACGCAGGCCAGGCCTGTTCGCGCACTGCCAGCCGTACCGCGCCGCTGTCCCAGTCCACGTGGGGTGACGGCTGGTCGACGTGCAGGGTGCGGGGGACCTTGCCGTGGTGCATGGCCTGCACCATCTTGATGATGCCCGCGACACCCGATGCCGCCTGGGAGTGGCCGATGTTGGACTTGAGCGAGCCCAGGAGCAGCGGGGCGGGCCGGTCCGCTCCATAGGTGGCGAGCAGCGCCCGGACTTCGATCGGATCGCCCAGGGGGGTGCCCGTTCCATGCCCTTCGACGACATCGACGTCCCGGGGGGACAGTCCCGCGCTCGCCAGCGCGTGGCGGATCAGCTGCTCCTGGGCGGGACCGCTCGGCGCGGTGATGCGCCGTGGGACGCGCCGTCCGAGGCGACGGCGCTTCCCCGGATCACGCCCAGTACACGGTGGTGGTTGCGCCGGGCGTCGGACAGCCGTTCCAGGAGCAGCAGGCCCACTCCCTCACCCCAGGAAGTGCCGTCCGCGGCGCCGGAGTACGCCTTGCAGCGGCCGTCCGGGGCCAGGACACGCATTCTGCTGAACGTGACGAAGGGCCTGGGGGTCGACATCACCGTCGCACCGCCCACGATGGCCAGCGGGCACTCACCGGCCCGCAGCGACTGCATCGCCCAGTGGATCGCGGCGAGCGACGAGGAGCATGCGGTGTCCACCGTCACGCAGGGGCCGCGAAGCCCCAGCACGTAGGAGATCCGCCCGGATGCCACACTCGCCGACGACCCCAGGCTGACCTGCACGTCCAGGGGGTGACCCTCGTTGACGAAACGGGCCCCGTAGTCGTTGTACATCAGGCCCAGGAAGACACCGGTGTCGCTCTCCCGGAGGGACAGGGGCCCGACACCCGCGCGTTCCAGAAGCTCCCAGGACGCCTCCAGCAGCAGCCTCTGCTGCGGGTCCATCCCCACGGCGTCCTTCGGTGGGATACCGAAGGGTTCCGGGTCGAAGTCCGCGGCGTCGTGCAGGAACCCTCCGTAGCGCGCGTACGTGGTGCCGACCGAGTCGGGATCCGGGTCGAACAGTGACTCGGGGTCCCAGCCCCGGTCACGGGGGAAGGGCGAGATGACATCAGCCCCCTCGTCCACCAGCCGCCACAGGCTCTCCGGGGATGCGGCACCCCCGGGGAACCGGCAGGCCATGCTGACAATGGCGATCGGCTCGTGCCCAGCCGACTCCCTCACACCGTTCAAGACAACCTCCACCGGTCGGTCTCGCAACGCATTTCTGGAATCGCCGGTCAGCTTGGATCACTGCACGGAACCCAATGGCGGGGGGAAGCCGATCATTGCCCTTAGGTGCCCAGCCTCTGCACGTTGGATCACCGGTGACCAGGTCAAGGAGGCGGTCGCCAAGACCCTGGGGGCCACGCCGAAGAACGCAACGCACCGGTCGACGCGGTCCATGACCAGGGAGGTGGGCCTGTCCCCGTCGGACATCGCACGGACCTGGGGAACCTTCGGCCTCAAACCACACCTGGTGGGCACCGTCAAGCGCCCGAAGTCTCCAGCCCCGCCCGAGCACGCGCTGGTGCTGTGCGTGGACGAGGAGACGCGTGCGTCACGAGTCGCTGATGGATTCGTGCGGGAGGAAGGACCTGCCGCCGGTCATGGTAGTGGTCGGCTGAAGCCGGAGGCAGGCTGAGCCCCGGGTCGGGGGTGATGCTGGAAGCGGCCTCGACAATGCGGGCCGGTACTGCCGGCCGGCTCGTGCCCGCGAGCGAGGACGGGAAAGGGGCATGGGAAATGAACCGGTGTCAGAAGCCCCGTCGGTCGTCGGTGATCTGCTGAATCCGGTGGATGGAAGCATCCCTGCCCGTCCTGCTCCTGCTGGCGGCCGTCCTCGGTCTGGACAACCCGGCCGACCGCGGCGCAGCGGGTGCAGGTGCCGTTGCGGCAGGTTCCTGACTGTGTGTTGTGCCGGTACGTGGCGCAGTGCGGCTGCTACCACGGGTACGGCACAGCTTCTGCGGCCTGCTGCGCAGCTGTCCCGGCCTCGGCGAGCGCGGCCAGGTTGTCCCGGTCGTCCAGGAGCCGCGGCGCGCGGTACAGGGCCTCGCGGGCCCTGGTGGTGGTGTCGGGTGCGCGGCGGGCGGTCGCGGGCACGCGAACTCCCCTATCTCGGCGGCGAGTCGAGCCCGTGACCCGCAGACGGGAGTCAGAGGGCGGGGTCAGGCTTCCCGGCCGGGGTGTCCGTGGGCGCCCACCCCGGACGCATGGCCGGGAGTACCCGGCACAGGGGCGGAGGTCCCCGAAGGTGTGTCCTCCCGTCCGGCCCGGCGGTACCTGTCCCGGTTTCGGGTGGTGGTCTCCGGGCCGCCGTGAGTCTGTGGTGAGGCGGCCCGGCGGTACCTGTCCCGGTTTCGGGTGGTGGTCTCCGGGCCGCCCTGAGTCTGTGGTGGGGCCGGATCTGCGTCGGCCTGATGGCCGGATCGCTGCCGCCGGGTTCCCGTACATACAGGGACGCTGCATGTTGGTACCGGACCCGAAGGGGACGCCCTGTATCCGTCCGGTCACGGGAACTAGATTGACGGGCTGGTGCACGGAGATCTGTCCGTGGCCATTCCAGCCGTTCCCGGGGGCGCGGTCGCGGGACGCTTCCGGTCAGGGAGGGTGCCGGTGGTGGTGACGGTTCCGACGCGGGTGTCACAAGAGGGATGAGGTCGCGGTCTTCATATGGCTTCGGATGCGCTGAACGGTCTGTTTCTGGTGCTGACGGGTTCGCAGATGCCGGATGCGGATCCGGTGTTGATGCGTGAGCATCTGGTGGTTCCGCAGCGTGAGCTGGAGGAGCAGCTCGCCCGGTTGCAGGAGTTGCTGGTGCAGGTGACGCAGTCGGCGTCGGGGACGTCGTCGAGTGAGTTCTCGGAGGCGTCCTACCGGGCGATGCTGACGCTGGCGTCGCCGGAGGGCCAGACCGTGCTGGCGGGGCTGCGGGACGCGGCGCGGGAGCTGGGGGATTTCGCGGACGAGTCGGCGTATCAGGTGGAGTACATGAACCTGATGATCGTCAAGCAACTGGGAATGTTCGCGGCGGAGTTCGCGGCGACGTTCGTGATGGCGGTCTTCAACCCGGTGGGTGCGCTGCTGCGGCAGGCGTATCTGCGGGCGTTCTACCGGATGGTGCTGAATAGTGTGGTGGCGCGGGTGCTGGCGTCGATCGCGACGCAGCAGGTGCTCCAGATAGGTATCGCGGCGGCGATGGACCGTCTCGCGCAGTGCATGCTCGCGGGAGGGGAAGGACACGACCCGGGGGGACAGGTATCTCACCCAGTCCGTCGCCTTCGGGGCGGTGGCCGGGTTTGTCGCCGTGCCCTTGCAGTTCGCAGCGTCCTGGGCCGCGCAGAACCTGGTCAAGTGGATGGGCAGGGGCGGCCGGGACACCGTGTTCAGCAACGTCGAGAACGCGCTGAACGACGGCGGGCCGCCGCCGTGCTTGGGGAAGGACGCGGCCGACGATGCCGCGGACGACGATGGTCCTGAACTGACGCCGGTGGCGCGCCCGAAGGCTGAGCAGGATCTGGGCGGCTTCGGCGGTGGCAACCTGCCCGCCGGTGGCGGGGGGATTTCGAAGCGGGTGTTCGCGGGGGACTTCGCGGACCGGGTGTCGGCGTTCGCGAACGGCTACGTGCGGGACAACGACCGGACGAACACGGGCCGGTTGTTCATCGAGGATCGAGGATCGAGGATCGAGGACATGGGCGATCTGTTCGCGCGGCGGTTCGGGTCGCGGCCTCGGTGACGATGTCCTGGCCAGGGATCTGGGCCGGACCTGGGCGCAGACGTTCGTGGGAAGCCTCACCCGCGACGATCTCGGGGACTCGCTGCGCACCGTGCTGGGCGGGCCGTTCCGGGACATGTACGGGGACGGTGTGGTGCGGGCCATGTCCACGGTGGTGGGTGAGGTGTACCGGCCCCGCGGCTTCGGCAGCAAGTTCCTCGACTTCGTGATGCACGGCATCGGTGACGGGGTCATCGGTGCCGGTTCGGAAATGATCTACAACGGGATCACCCAGGGCAGGCTCCTGCTCAGCGGCGGCGGATTCCTCACCTCGGTGACCAGCGAGCGCGCCATGGGCATCTCCAACAGCTTCGCGAACTGGGCCGCCGGCAAACGTTCACCGGGACCGGCCCGCTCAGCCCACCCACAGCGGACGACCTGCTCAACGGCGTCGACCCGACTGGCGTACCCACCATGCCCGTCATGACCCCCACACCGGTCCGCATCCCGGCAGCCGAAGGTCCGCAGGTCGATGTTCCGTTGCCGGGACCGGCCCAGGTCAATGGTGTCGGCGGCGGTGAGAGCGCGGAGGAACTGCTGAATACGGGTCCTCAATTCGACTCCCCGGTGCTCACCCCCGGCGGCCCCGGTGGTGTGCTGGCGGCGATGGTGGGGGAGGGGACGCGGGACGCCGCGCCGGATCGGCGACTGGCCCCGGCCCCGACGTCGGACCCCAGGTCCGGCGAGTCCCGGCTTCCGGCCGACCGCCCCCGCGGCGAAGGGAAACCGCACCGGTGCCCAGGGGGATCGTTCCCCCGGCGAGACGTTACGCCGGGGGAACGGTCCGCAAGACCCCGTGATCGGGCGGTCTGTCCGCACCACGACGATGCCCCCGGCCACGACCATCGATGCCGGCCCTCTCTTCGAAGCGCTTTCGCCCGGCACGGACACCACCACAGGCGGGCGGGGCACCCACGCACACCAGCCCATGCCCGGCGGCCACCAGGACACCGAAGACACCACCGGCATCACCGAGTCCACCAGGACAGAGCCACCCGTTCCCACACCACGACCGACGACCCGCCGGCCCCGACCGACAGCAACCCGGACCCGGAGCCGGATGCGTTGTCCGACTCCGGGTCGGACCCGGAAGACGATGCGGCCAGCATCTTCTCCACGGACTCCCACCGCACGGACACCGACATCTTCCCGATCCGGACCACCACCGGCACCGGCATCGCCCGCGTGGCCCCTTCTCCCGGCGAGATCCGCCTGCGCGACGCCGTGGACGCCGCCTCCGGTACCGCCCGCGCACAACACGACACCGACCAGGCCGACAACGACCGCCGCGCCCCCTTCACCAACCCGAAACAGCAGCATCCTTTGACCACGCCCTGCGTGAACTGATGGAGGCTCAGACCCAGGATCTGGGACGGTTCTCCCACTGCAGCTTCCATACCGGTGATCGTCACAGCATGCCCGGTTCAGGGGGCCTGATTCCGCGGAAGGGCCCCCGGGAGACGGCGGCGGCCGGACAGGTGGGTGCTGGCGCCGGTCCCGCAGGTCGCCGTACTCGACCCGGGCGCCAGAGGCGGCGCCGTCTCCGCCTGTTTCCTGCGACGCGCCAGCACACCTGCGCAACCTCTACCCGGTGGCGTCAGGTACCGCCACCCGGTCACAGTCCTCGGCTCCTTGTGGCGCCGCCATTGGCCGTGTGGAGAGGAACAGGCGCCCGCCGGCTGGGTGAAGTCCCGGGTCTCCCGATACGGGGGAGACCCGGGACGGCTGGCCGGCGGGCGGTCAGTTCTGCGGGGTTTCATGCGCGGGCGCCCCCCGAGGTGAGCGCGGGAGCGGACGCGCCGGGCAGGGCATGGGTCGTGGGCCGAGGGCGGGGCGGTCATGCCCCGTACGGCGGTGGGGTGGACGGCTTCACGCGTTGGATTTCTCGGCTTGGTCGCGCAGTTGCGTCTCGCGGATGAGTTCGAGGATGTTGGTCCGAATGTCCACGAATCTCTGGTCCTGGCGGGTGTGGATCTGGTCGCGATCGACGCCGAGTGGCACGTTGAGTGTGGCCTGGACGGTCGCCGGATTCTTGGAGAGGACCACCACGCGGTCCGCGAGGTAGACCGCCTCGTCGATGTCGTGCGTCACGAGAATGACCGAGACATTCCTCTCCCGCTGGATTCGCAGTGTCAGATCCTCCAGGTCCATTCGGGTCTGCGCGTCGATGGAGGCGAAGGGCTCGTCCATGACGAGGACCTCCGGCTCGGTGACGAGTGCCCGCGCGATGGCGACTCGCTGCTGCATGCCGCCCGACAGTTGCCATGGGTGAAGGCCGCCGACGCCGTGCAGGCCGACGCTCTTGAGCGTCTCAGCGACCAGTGGGCGAGTCCGGGCTTTGGCGACGCCGCGTGCCCGTAGCGGGAGGGAAACGTTTTTCTCGATCGTCAGCCAGGGGAACAGCGACCGGCTGTACTCCTGGAAGACGATGGAGATGCGGTCACTGGTGCCGGTCAGGGGTGCACCGTCCAGAGCCACTGTTCCCGAGGTCGGCGGCATGAGACCGGTGAGACACCGCAGCAGGGTGGTCTTTCCGGCCCCCGACGGGCCGACGACGCAGACGAGTTCCCCGGTTCGCACATCAAGGGTGATCCGGTCCAGGACCGTCTTCGATTCCGTGCCTCGTCCGTATGACTTCGTCACCTCGGCGAGACTCAGGCGGACCGGACTGCTCAGCTTCTGCATGGTCTTCTGATCCGTTCTGTGGGCGTCGTGGCTGTCATGCGTCGTGGGCGCGTGCACGCATGCCGATGTGCCACGCGAGAACTCGATTGCGAATGCCGGTGAAGACGGCATTCAGGAGAAACCCGAGGACTGCCAGAACGATGATCCCGGACCAGACGCCGGGGGAGTTGAACGTCAACTGGGACTGCACCGTCTGATAGCCGATGCCTCGTGTCGACGCCACCATCTCACTGGCGACCATGAGCACCAGAGCGAACTGCAGACCGGTCTGCAGGCCGGCGAACATGGAGGGCGTCGCCGACGGGAGCCAGAGGCGCGTCAGACGCTGGACCGGTCTCAGTCTCATCGCCTTGACGGCGTCGAGGTGACCCGCCTCGGTCTGGCGGACCCCGTCGATCGTCGCGAGCAGAACGGGGAAGAAGGAGCCGAGGGCGACGATCGTCACCTTTGACAGGTCTCCGACCCCGAACACCAGGACCATGGGCGGGATGAGCATCAGCGGCGGGACCGAGCGGGCGAAGTTCATCATCGGCATCACCAGTTCCGATGCCCATCGGACCAGGCCGACCCCGAGGCCGAGACCGACGCCGGCCACGGTGGCGATGCCGTAGCCGGTGAACAGATTGCGCAGGCTGGGCACCACGTCGGAACCGGCGGCTTCGAAAAGCCACACGGCGTTGAGGCTGTCGACGATGAGGCTGATGCCCGGATAGAACGGATCGGCGGCGTCGCGGGTCCACAGGTAGTACCCGAGGACCGTGATGATGGGGACGGGTGCTCCGAACAGAAGCCTGCGGAGTCTGCTCATGCTCGGCCTCCAGATCGGTGATTCACGGTGGCGATTCGCTCGATGGCCCCGAGAGCGGTCGCATAGGCCATCCCCAGGAAGCCAGTCCACAGGATGACGGCGAACACCGTGGCCACTTGCCCCGTTTCCTGTGCTGTGGCGACCAGACGGCCGATGCCGGGAGTGCCGACGAGGATGCCGGTGCCGATCGTGAGCATCAGCGATGTCGCGGCGCCGATCCGGACGCCCGTGGCCGCGAACGGGAACGCGCTGGGAAGGACGACATTGAACTGGGTTCGCCACCACGAGAGTTTGAGGGCCCTGGCGGTCTCCAGAGCCACCGGGTCGGTTGCCTGCACACCGGCGCGAACCTGGATGAGTATCGGCCACGTCGCTCCGAGCGTGGCGAGAATGACGGCGAGCTGTGTCGACGGGCCCACAGTGAGCACCAGGAGCGGAATGAGTACGACCGGGGGGAGCGGGCGCAAGAACTGCAGCGTCGGATCGAGCACCGCGAACACGCTCTGCGAGTAGCCGGTCGAGGCGCCCACCGCGGTGCCGATGAGGAGGGCGATGGCGAGCGACAGAAGGGAGATCCACACGGTCACCGCCACCGCACTCCAGAAACTCGGCCGGGTCGCCAGATCCACCGCAGTGCTGAAGGTGTCATGAACGGTCGACAGGCCGGGCGTGTCCCCGAACGGTCCGGCTGTGGTTGCCCACCCCCAGATCACCAGCCACAGTCCGATGCCGACGCCGCCGAGAACGATGCCTCTGGCTTTCGGATGCATGACCCTCTCCCGACTGCTACTTCGTCGCCACAGGGTCGATCGCCCCGTTCAGGTCGATCGGTCCGCGGAGAAATCCGTAGTCGAGCATCAGGTCCTCGAACCGCTTGATGCCGGCGACGTCGACCGTGTCGTAGAAGTAGGGCACGACACTCGACGCCACTGTCTCCGGGGCGACGTCCGCAGCCCTCGCGTAGGCGGCACGCACCTCATCGGGGTGGCCGGACGCGTAGCTCGTCGACTCCCGTACGGCGCAGTTGAACCGGGCGACCGTCTCGGCGTTCGATGTGATGTAGCTGTCGCTCGCGATCAGTACGGAGGTCGGGCCCTCGTGCAACGTCTCGACTCCGCTCCAGGAGACGACCTGCGCACCCTTCTGGTCGGCGTCCAGAATCATCGGGACTCCGGACTGGGCGGCATCGACCTTGCCGGCGAGCAGGGCGTTGTACGCGTCGGCGGGGGGCATGACGACGAACTTGACGGTGCTCGAATCGCCACCGTTCTCATCGATCACGTAGCGGGCTGTCAGCTCGGACTGGCCCTGTACGTCGTTGACCGCGACCGTCTTGTTGCTGAGGTCGCCAGGGCTGCTGAGGCCGCTGTCCTTCATCGTGAGGAGGGCTGTCACCTCGGTCGTGTAGCCCTCTTCGCCGGCCTTCATCTTGTCGTAGTAGTCCGGTGCGATTCCGGCGTACGGGGCGATGATCTTCACGGGGATGCCGCCCTGCAGGGCCTGCAGCAGCGGGATCGTGCCGGTGAAGCCGAAGTCCGCGGATCCGCCCTGGACCGCTGCGATCGCCGCCGGGATCGCCGAGACCTCCTCGACTTCGAGCTTGATGCCGTTCCTGGCGAAGTAGCCCTGCTCGTTCCCGAGATGCATGGCGCCCGCGCTGAGGATCGGCATCATCGCCACCGATATCGACGTGGTGCTGTCCGCGTTCGGATTCGCACAGTCGTAGTCGGTCTCCGCCGAGGCGGACGCCCCGCTCGATCCGCCGCACGCGGAGGCGAACAGCGCCGCTCCGAGCGCGAGAGCCAGCGCCGATCTCCGGTGAATGTTCGAGTGCATGGACTGTCTACCTTCCTCTGTGGTCCGCAGCGGGCTCGGTCACTTGACTGTCACGACCCGGTCCTTCATTCGTTCACTTGCATCCGAGAAGTCCGACAGGCGTGCACCGGCCCTGAGGTCCGCGCGCATCCTGGCCTCCGCCTCCTGGGCGGCCACGGCCCGCCCGGCAAGGGCGGCGAGGTCCTCCGGGGCGATGAAGAGCACCCCGTTCGGATCGGCGATGACGACATCACCGGGGTTGACCGTCGAGTGGTCTATGACCACCGGGACATTGATGTCCCCTTCGATTCCCAGCGCCCGGGTCGTCACCGCCGATCTCCCCCTGGCGAACACCGGGATCGTCAGCCGTTCGAGATCCTCCAGGTCGGTGGCCATGCCGTCGATGACGATGCCGCGGGCGCCGCGTTCCTGGGCCAGCCAGGCGATGATCGCGCCCACGCACGCGCGCCGCCGGTCCCCGCCCATGTCGACCACGAGAACGTGGCCGGGACCGATCTCGTCGACGGCGACATGAAGGGCCGTCGCGTCCATTCCGGCGAGGCGGACAGTGAAGGCAGACCCGACACAGTGCCGGCTGGCGGTGAGCGGATGGATGCCGTGTGCGAAGCCTGTGTCCTGCCAGTGGCCGAGGGTCGACGGTTCGATCTTCGACGCCACCTCATCGGCGGCGTCGTCGAGCGCGGGGGGAACAGCCCCGATCCGAAACATGGCTCTCCTGATGTCAGTTGTCCCGCAGGTCCGGCACGACCCGGAAGCGGCGGTTGGCGAGAGACGGGTTCACTGCCCGCAGGCTGTCGATGCGTGTGAGATCGAGGTCCGCGGTCACCAGTTCCTCGGACTCACCCAGTTCGGCCATCACTTCGCCGCTCGGGCCGACGATGACACTGTGACCGGTACAGAGCGGCCGTGCCTGGTTCGCCGCCACCACGAAGCAGGTGTTCTCGATGGCCCGCGCCCTGGCGAGCACCAGCCAGTGTTCGACTTTCTCCGGTCCGGGGATCCATGCGGCGGACAGCAGCAGCACGCGCGCCCCCGCGTCGACCGCCTTCCGGGCGCTCTCGGGAAAGCGCAGGTCGTAGCAGACATTGAGGCCCGCGGTTGTCTCCGCCGCCTCGAACGTGACGCCGTTGTAGTTGTCCGATGGCGTGATGTGGTCCGACTCGCGGAACCCGAAAGCGTCGTAGAGATGCACCTTGCGATAGCTCGCACCGACTTCACCGTCGGAGTCGATCGCCACGCAGGTGTTGAAGATCTGCCCGCTCTCGATCTCCCACACACCGGCCACGAGCTGAATCGTGTTCCGGGCCGCGATACCTCGCAGCGCCGAGACGAAGTCACCGTCGATCGGCTCGGCGACGGTGATCACCTCCGCCAGATCGGTGCCCGCTGCCATGGACGCCTCTGGAAACACGATCAGGGCGGAGCCGGCACGGCTGGCATCCTCAGCCATCTTCGCCATCTTGTCCAGGTTCGCCACCAAGTCGAGACTCGTGGCGATCTGTCCGACTGAGATTCGCAACGCACTACCTTCCCATGCGTACGTCGTGTATACATGGAGTGTGTACCACATCCACACGGCTAGTGCCCAGGGGTGTGAGTCGGGTTTTACACGACGGACTCTCGACCGGTCGGAGGGGCAATGGGTGGCGGTTCGGCCACGGACAGGGCATATGAGTGGCTGCGGGACAGGATCGTGATGGGTGATCTGCCCGTGGGGTCGTTCGTCGAGGAGGCCACGGTCTGCGACGCGACAGGTGTCTCCCGGACACCGGTGAGAGAAGCCATGCACCGGCTCGCGGGCGAGCGCATCCTGCAACTGGTTCCCCGCAGGGGCGCTCAGGTCCGCGGCATCAGCGCCCGCGAGGTGCTGGAGGCATACGACGCTCGGTGGCTGATCGAGAGCACGGCGGTGAAGTCGGTGATCTCGCAGGGAACCGACCTCGGGGGCCGCATGGAACAGCACCTCGCCGAGATGGCCGCCGTGGTGGACGAGGCGATCCACGACGGCTCCCCTTCGGCTCGGGCCGCGTACAGCGCGGCGGACCAGGCTTTCCACCGCACCTATGTCAGTGCCTACGGGAACACGTTGCTGACCGACTTCTACGACCGTCTCTGGCCCCTGCACACCTGGATGTCCGTGCAGACGAGCCTGGCGGCCCACGCCGAGCAGATCCACGCACAGCACAAGGCGATCCTGGACGCCGTGATCGGCCGAGACGAGAAGGCAGCGCTGCACACGCTGAGGCAGCACCTGCGCCCCTTCGCCCAATGAGCAGGGGCCCGAGCGGCCCAAGGGCCTCATCCGGTTCGACATGTCAGTTCACATGAGGAGTTTGACGTGACCCAAGTGGGATTCTGGCTCACCGACGGCAGCACACCCGCTGCTGAGATCGTGGCCGAGACGGGCTACGACTTCGTGGTCCTGGACATTGAGCACGGCATGTTCGACCTGGAGACGCTGGACCGCTTCATCCCGCTTCTCAGGAACCTCGGCCTGAAGGTGTTCGCGAAGGTGCGCGAACCCTCTGCCGCCGCCATTCAGCAGCCACTCGACTTCGGAGCGACCGGCGTGATCGTTCCACACGTCACGACCGCCCAGCACGCCGAGGAACTCGCACGCTTCGCGAAGTACCCGCCTCGTGGCGAACGCTCCATGGCCGGCGGGCGCCTGTTCCGCTACGGCCCGTGGACCGACGAGCGCATGTCGGAACTCGACTCCGAGACACTGTTCTTCCCGCTGGTCGAGCACCCGCTCGCCGTCCGGGACATCGACCTGATCGCCGGCCTGGAGAACGTCGATGGATTCCAGATGGGACCGGGTGACCTGTCGCTCATGAGCGGTCGTGGCGCATTCAGCCAGACCGACGCCGATTGGGCCGACATCGAACGGTGCGTTGACGCGATGCAGCAGCGCGGGAAGCCCTGGATGTACCCCGCCTGGACCGAGACGGAACTCAACTGGGCCCTCAGCCGGAAAGCCCCCTACATCATCGTCAGCGCCCAGTACGCCGCCTTCCGGCAGGCGGCGGACATCATCAGGAGCCGGACCAGCTCGGCAATCAAGACGGCGAAACGGGCCGCTGAGCCGGCTCAGTGAGGTCTGTTCACCGCAGCAGTGACCTCGCACCGCACGGCATTCTCCTGAGCGAGCGCACGCACAGGACCGACTGAAGGCGTTCCGGTGGGCGACCCGATGCAACATCAGCGCCCGACGACGGCAGTCCCGTCTCGGCCGGGCCGGTCCGATCCCTTGAGAACAGCGATCGGCTACGACGGCCGGCACCGCACAGTGACCGCCGTCCACGGTCAAGGGAGAGCCCGGCCTTGCACGGACGGTGTGTCAGTGATCTGGTGGGGCCCCGCAAGGCTGGCCTCCAGGTGTCTCATGAGTGCTGTCCCGAGAGCCTCGGGCTGCTCGGCGGCGAGGTGCCCGGAGGGGATGATCTCCAGATGGGCACAGGGAATCCCGTCCCTGAGCTCGTATGTGTGCTCCAGCGGTGTGGCCGTGTCCCGTGAGCCTCCCACGATGAGGGTGGGGGCGATGATGTCGGCCAGACACGGTCCCAGGTCAAGGGCGGCGAGGGCATCGCAGCAGGCCGCGTAGCCGACCGGATCGGCCTCTGCCAGGTTGCGGAGGAGACGGCTGCCGAGGGTGCTCTCGGCGAAAGAGGCTGTGGCGAACCAGCGGCCAGGGCTGGTCGCCAGCAAGGGAGCGGTCCCCTTGAGCCGCACCAGCTCGGCGCGCTCGTGCCAGGAACCAGGCGCTCCGAAACTCGCGGAGGAACAGACCAGGGCCAGTGACGCGACGCGCTGTGGGTGTCGGGCGGCCAGGCAGGCCCCGATGGCCCCGCCCAGGGAGATGCCCGCGTAGTGGAAGCGGTCCCAGTCATGGCGGTCGGCAAGGTTCAGGACCAGCGAGGCGAGGTCCTCGACCGTCGTACGGCCTGCGTTCGGATCGCGGAGGAGTCCGGTGCCGGATCCGCCGTGCCCGGGAAGGTCGAAACGCAGTACCCGGAAGCAGCGCGCCAGAGTGGGCAGTTGGGCCTCCCAGAGCACCATGGAGGTGCCCAGAGACGGGCCGAGGATCAGCGCGGGCGCACCGGCCGGGCCGTCGAGGCGGTGGTGGAGGACAGGCGGTGACACAGCAGCTCCAGCGGGTCGGGCGGTCAAGGACATTCCAGGACGAGGGCGAGGCCCTGGCCGACGCCGATGCAGAGGGTGGCGATGCCGGTGCCGGAGCCGCGGCGGGCGAGCTGGTGGGCGACGGTCCCGGCGAGCCGGGCGCCGGACGCGCCGAGGGGATGGCCGAGGGCGATGGCCCCGCCCTGCGGATTGAGGACGGCCGGGTCGAACTCGGGCCACTCGGCGACACAGCCGAGGACCTGTGCCGCGAACGCCTCGTTCAGCTCCAGGACCGACAGGTCGGTGAAGTCCCGGCCCGCCCTGCGCAGTGCGCGCCGCACGGCCTCGACGGGCGCGAGCCCGAAGTAGTGCGGCTCGGTTGCGGACACTCCGGTCGCGCTCACCCGGGCGAGCGGTTCACGGCCGGTGGCCGCGAGGCCCTCCTCGTCGGTGAGGAGCAGCGCGGCGGCTCCGTCGTTGAGGGGTGAGGCGTTGCCGGGTGTGACGGTCCCGTTCGTGGTGCGGAACGAGGGCCTGAGCCTGGCCATGGCGGTGAGCGAGGCATCGGCGCGTACCGATTCGTCGGCGCTGACGACGACGGGGTCGCCCTTGC